>CAUJJC010000065.1 GCA_963204975.1 Verrucomicrobiota bacterium
CGAGCAGGCTGGGGATGTCTTGAGGTGTGTCGAGGTAGAGGGCGACCGGGTCGAGCCAGGCCACGCGCCAGCCGCCCAAAAGGCCGCGGAGCGTCATGTAGGCCGACAGGCCGAGAAAGGCGAAGACATTCGAGGTAAAGACGATGAACGGGTCCTTCGTCACGGCGAAGATGGCGGGGATCGAATCGACGGCGAAAATCACGTCTGAAATCTCCACGAGCAGCAGCACGATGAAGAGTGGCGTGGCGTGGCGGATGCCGTTCTCGCGGACGAAGAATTTATCCTCACGATAGTCGCTGGTGACGGGCATGAGCCGCTTGAACCAGCGCACTACGGGATTGGCCTCGGGATGGAACTCCTCCTCTTTTTTGAAGATCATCTTCAGTCCCGTGATGATGAGGAAGGCACCGAAGATGTAGATCACCCAGATGAACTTTGTGATCAATGCCGCGCCGACGGCGATCATGATGGCACGCATCACCAGGGCACCGAGGATGCCCCAGAAGAGCACTTTGTGCTGATACTTCGCGGGCACTGAGAAGTAGCCGAAGAGCAGCGCGAAGACGAAGACATTGTCCACGCTCAGGGACTTCTCGATCACGTAGCCAGTGAGGAATTGAATGCCTTTCTCGCTGCCGCCGTAGTGCCAGACGCCAAGATTGAACAGCATGGCCAGCGTGATCCAGACGATGGTCCAGGCGATGGATTCCTTGAAGGTGACGGCGTGTGCCTTGCGATGAAACACGCCAAGATCGAGCGCGAGCATGAGAAGCACGAAGAGGTTGAATCCGATCCAGAGCCAGAGGTTATCAGTCATGTGTTAGGGGAGAGGTTAGGCGTGTTTGAGGTGGGGTTTGAGGGAAAAGCGGAGCGTGAGATTGGCGTAGCCGGGATGTGCGGCACCAGTGCTACGCAGAAGGTGCAGTTCATGGATATTCTCGGCGGTCAGCAGGCCGGTGAGTCTGCCTTTGTGGAGCACGGCGATGGGGAAGGTGCCTTCCGTCCGAGCTTCGGTGAGTGCGACATCCAGAAGTTCGCCTTCCTCAAAGGCGTCGAAGGATGTTCGCATGATGTCCACGACGAGAGTGTCAGGATCGTGCTCGCGAATCGCGGCAAAGACGTCCTCGTTAGTGAGCATGCCGATCACACGTCCGTCGGGATTGATCACAGGGAAGTCTTGCTGCGAGGTCGCCAGGATGAGGCGGGATACATCGCCGAGCGTGCTGTGGGGAGTGACGCTAGCGAAATCGGTCAGCATGGCCTCTCGGACGGTGACTCCGTAGAATGACGACTTCATGGCTGAAGCGTTGGCTTCCTGGCTTGCTCCCATCCACACGAAGAATGCGATCACCAGGAGCATGGGATTGCCGAACAGACCAGCGATGCCAAAGACGGACGCCATGCCCTTCCCGATTATCGCCGCGATCCGGGTGGCGCGTGCGTGATCGAGTTTCATTGCCAGCAGGGCGCGGAGCACGCGTCCGCCGTCCATCGGGAAGGCCGGAAGCATGTTGAAGGCGACCAGTCCCAGGTTCACGGCGAGCAGGCGTTCAGCCAGATTGCCATGGACGGGGCCGATCTGAGACAGGGGCTCCCAGGTTCCTGTCAATGTGAGCCACAGGGCGAGGCCGAGAGCGATCACTACATTGACCGCTGGGCCCGCCAGGGCCACCCAGAGTTCCTGGGAGGGCTTTTCCGGCATGCGTTCGAGGCTGGCCACGCCACCAAAGGGCAGGAGCGTGATGTCCCGTGTGCCAATCCCGAATTTTCTGGCCATCAGCGCATGGCCATACTCATGAAGCAGCACACAGCCGAACAAGAGGATGAAGAAAACCATGCCGCCGAGAGCGGCTGCGAGGTTCTGTCCTGCCATCCAGTGCGATGCACCGATGAAGGCTAGCAGGACCAGGAAGGTGAGGTGGATGTAAACGTCGATGCCGAGGAACCGGCCCAGTTTGAATGACCATTTCATAACTCCCCGATGCTAGGTCGATGCGTGGATCGAGATAGTCGAATCCAGCGAATCAACTCTTCGAATTAGTCGAAGCAAAGGTGACTGGGCTAAGGGCTCCTGGGTGCGATGGCCTGGGAGGCTTCGATCTTCTTCTGCAACTCCAGCACAAAGTCGCGGTCGGCGGGTGAGAGCTTATCGAGGGGCACTTCGTGAGGCACCTTGGCCGCCAGGAGCCGGACTTTGCCCGCCTTGATCACGGTGGGCCTTCCTTGAATTGGAGGAGGGGTAGGGGAGGGCTGAGCGGAGTCTTTGAGCGTCTCGGTCACGGTTTCCTCGAAGGCGATGAGTGATGCCAGGAGCGGGCGTCCATCAGTGCTGGTCCACTGCCGGATCGGCGAGAGCGAGAGGTAGGTGACGGTGCGAATAATGGTCTCCGATGGCTTGGGCTGGGAGAGGCCGACGGTTGCTCCACCACCACTAACAACCGTATTGGAACTCGATGTGCTGGAGCCCACGCCGCGAGTCTTGAATTTCGTGGGTGTAGTCGGAACCACCTGCGCATGCGCTGAGGACGCGATCACTGCTAAGACGAGCCATTTCATGAAGCGATTCTAATGGCCCATGACTGGCGGGCGCAAGCCTGTTCCGTGGCCATGCAACGCACATACTTCGCACTTGACCCAGCCGAGGGAAACTGATGCTGTAAGGACCGCCCTTTCCGGCCCGTGAATGAAGCCCCTCTCTGCCATGAAACGCCCCTTGATCCCCACCTTGTTGTCGAGCCTGTTGCTGTCTGTGACTCAGGCTCAGGAAGTTCGTCAATGGACCGACAAGGCCACTGGCAAGCAGATCGAGGCGAGCATGGTCAGTGCTGATCCCAAGGCCCGCACGGTGACGATTCAGCGGAAGGATGGCCAGAGTTTCACCTTGCCCGTGGATCGCCTGGTGGATGCCGATCTCGCCTACATCAAGGCGAACCTCAATGCTCCAGCACCAGCGCCTGGAGCACCTCCAGCGGCGACCCCCGCCCCGGCAGCGGCAAAAACGGCTGCTGTCCCCGCTGGCAAACCTGCGGCCCCTGTGGGTGCTCCGGCACCGCCCCGGCCTGTCGTTGCCGTCACTCCGGCCAAGAAGTTCAAGTATCCAGCGGGCAGTGCCATTCTTGGTGCTGTGAAGAAGGTGCATCCGCGGATGATTTACACCGCAGAGGGATTTGCGGCGATGAAGGCGCGGTCCGCCTCCGATCCGGTGATGCAGAAGTTGCTCGCCAGCATGAAGGCGACGGGCGAAAAACTTCTCGAGCTGCCTGAGCTGGTTCAAGTGCGCGGGGAGGCTGCGCGTTCGGGGTCGGACCCCAGTTCCAAGATGCTCTTCCACATGCCCTTGCTGGCAGTGCTCAATTACTGTGAGGGCGACCCACGCTGGAAGGACTATGCGGCTCGCGAAATGGTGTCCGTCGCCTCCTTCACCAACTGGCATCCCGAAGAGGCTGAAATCTGCGCGCAGTTCGTCTGGGCCATGTCGTTGGGCTATGATTGGTTTCACGATGCGATGAACGAAGAGCAGCGCAAAAAGGTCCGCGCCGCCATTCGTGAACTGGGGATCGACGCTCTGAGCGCGCATCTGAAAGCCGAGCCGCTGCCGCCGACGACCAAGCGCCCTGAGCCCGGCGTCACTGCCACTCCTGACAAGACTCCGCCGAAGGGCAAAACCAAGAAAGCTGAGGACGATGATGGTCCCGTGAGCACCGAGGAAATGCTGATCAGCGGTGCGCTTCTTCACGCAGCCATCGCACTGGCTGATGAAGAGCCCAACACTGCGGGGCCTGCTGCCACGCTGGGCGCGAAGTTTTTTGGGCGCGGCATGACGGGCTTCGCTCCTGATGGCATCTGGCATGAAGGCCTTTTCTCCGGGGACAAGGTGCTGGACATCGCGGCCAGCCTGATCATGACGATGCGTTCTTCCTCGGGAGCGGATTTCGGATTCAGCACGGTCGAAGGTCTTGCTCAGGCAGGCAATGCGCGAATGCACCTGACCTCCACCAACCGCCGTGACATCTTTAACTTTGGCGATAGCGAACGCGCGGATTTGAATCGCACCTGGATCACCAGTTTCCTGGCTGCGCTTTATGGCAATCCGGGTGTGCCTGCCACGGTGGCTCCCGGTCCCTCGAACCCTGACAGCTCCTACATGGGAATCGCGGGGCTCATGCTTTATCACAACCCTCACATCGCCGGCTACGGCACCGCAGATGCCCTGGATGCTGGGTTTGCCGGAGCGCAGGTGGCTACGTTGCGCAGCGCGTGGAATGATCCGAAGGGCTACTTTGTGGCCGTCAAAGGCGGAGACAATTCCAAGAGTGGAGCGCAGCTCGACCTTGGCACCTTCGTGCTGGATGCGGGTGGTGTTCGGTGGGGTATCGAACTGGGGACCGAGGGAGACCGCGTCGCGGGCATGACCATTGAACCATCGGCCAAGAAATTTGAACTCTATCGCGAGAACACCTTCGGACAAAATACCTGGCGGTTCAAAGGCGCAGGTGCTGACGACGATGACAAGGACAAAGCAAAAGCCCCGAAGAACAAAGGGCCGGTGATCGCTGTGCCCGCAGGCAATCAGCCTCACGATGCAACGGCTGAAATCGTGAGCTTCTCCAGCACTCCAGACAAAGGCATGGCCATTGTGGATCTATCGAAGGCCTACTCCCGCTATGCCAAGCCTCTGATGCGCGGCGTGATGATGGTTCGCGGTCCCAAACCCTTCGTGGTCATGCAGGATGAATTGAAAGTGAAGGGCACTTCGGAGCCGGCTTGGATCATGCACACTCGGGCCGAAGTGACCACTACGGGGAACAAGGCTGTGCTCAAGAGCGGCGGCCAGACGCTCACCGTGACCGTGCTGTCGCCCGCAGGCGCTTCCATCTTCAGTGAGGCACTCAGCGACGATGACAAGTCATTGAAGACATCCGATCAAGTCGGCAGCTTCAAAGGCATCAGCGTGCTGAAAATTCCTCTCACCGATCCGAAAGGCGATCACACCGTCACCGTCAGCTTCGCCCTGGGTGAGGAATCTCCCGCAGCAGCCGTGGTGCCTCTGGAGCAGTGGATTCCGAAGAAGCGCTAAGCCGCAGGGCTCACGTTTTTTTGGGCGGCACCGTGGTCGCATCCTTCGGGGGATTGCGACCGATAAAGGGGTGCTGCTCAAGGTCGAAAACCTGACCGCTGATCGGCCCGCATTCATCGGCTAACAACCAGCAGGCGCAGGCGGCGATCTCCTCCGGCCACAGGATGCGTCCCGCAGGCGCATACACGCGCGGGACATCTTTATACCAGTCATCGGCCAGGCCGTGCTCGCGCTTGCGCTTCGCCTCGTTCTCCGTCAGCACCCAGCCTGGATTGATTTGGTTCACACGCACTAGGTTCTCGCGCATCAGCGTGTCGCCCAAGTTGCGCGTGAGCGTCATGAGCGCGCCCTTGCTCACGCTGTAGGGCATCAGATTTGGCTCGCCGCTCCAGGCATTCACGCTGCCAATGTTCAGCACGCTGCCCTGCGTCTTTGTTAGTTCCGGCAGAGCCGCTCGCGTGATGAGGTAGGGCACCACGCAGTTGATCTCCAGCATTCGGCGGAACCATTGGGCGTCGGTGTCCTGGATGTTGCCCTGGCCCACTTGAGCGGCATTGTTCACCACTGCGTCCAGCTTGCCAAAGGTCTCCACAGCCGCCTTTACCAGCACTTCAGCCGCATCTTCGTCGGCCAGATCCTTGATCACCAGCGCGGCCTTGTCCGCACCGAGTTCAGCGCGGGTTGCTTCACCGAGGTCCTGCTCCAGACCGTGCAGCAGCACTCTTGCTCCTTCCTCCACGGCTCGCTTCGCGATGGCCTTGCCAATGCCGGTCACACTGCCGGTCACGATGATGACTTTGTTTTCGAGGCGGTTCATGGACGAGGATCAGAGATTGATCTGCATCGCGCTCGCAGCCTTGTGAGCCTTGGCTCGGGCTTCGTTGATGTCACCACCGCGTGCCAGTGTGACCGCCATGCGGCGCTGACCACTGACGTTTGGCTTTCCAAAAAGGCGCACCTGCGTGTCCGGTTGCGCGAGCACTTCACCCAGGTTGCTGAACTGCACCTCGCTCGATTCACCCTCTACCAGCACTGCGCACGAGGCCGACGGGCCATGCTGGCGGATGTTCGGAATCGGCAGGCCCAGGATCGCTCGCACATGCAGCGCGAACTCAGACAAGTCCTGCGAGATCAAGGTGACGAGACCGGTGTCATGCGGACGCGGCGAGACTTCGCTGAAGATGACGTCATCGCCCTTCACAAACATTTCAACACCGAACAAACCTCGTCCACCCAACGCCTCCGTGATCGACCCGGCCATGTGCTCGGCGGCGGTGATCGCCTTGTCGCTCATCGGGTGCGGCTGCCAGGACTCGCGATAGTCGCCTTTGATTTGCGTGTGCCCCACTGGAGAGCAGAAGGAAGTGCCGCCCGCGTGGCGGACCGTGAGCATCGTAATCTCGTAGTCGAAATCAACGAAGCCCTCAACGATCACCTTGCCCTTGCCGGCACGCCCACCTTCCTGCGCATACTGCCACGCCTTGGCCATGTCGGCCTCGCTCTTCACCACGCTCTGCCCTTTGCCGCTGCTCGACATGATGGGCTTGATCACGCAAGGGAACCCGATCTCGAGCACGGCCGCATTGTATTCATCCTCCGTGCTGGCGAATTTGTAGGCCGAGGACTTCAGCCCAAGCTGCTCCGCCGCGAGACGCCGGATGCCCTCCCGATTCATCGTCAGCTTCGCCGCACGCGCGGTGGGGATCACGGTGAAGCCTTCGCTTTCCAGTTCAACGAGCGTGTCCGTCGCAATCGCCTCGATCTCTGGCACGATGAAGTTCGGCTTTTCCTTCTCGATCAGGTCACGCAGCGCCTGCCCATCCAGCATGGAGATGACGTAGTGCCGGTGCGCCACCTGCATGGCTGGCGCATTCTCGTAGCGATCCACGGCGATGACTTCCACGCCGAGGCGCTGGAGTTCGATGACCACTTCCTTGCCCAGCTCACCAGAGCCGAGCAGCATGACTTTCGTGGCCGAGGGAGAAAGAGGGGTGCCGATCTTTGACATGCGTCGAGTTAGCGCGCTCCTCGACCTTTGCAATGGGCGAAGCTACACCCACTCTTGGGAAGTCTGTCTCCAATCGACGACACCCATGCCTGGAGGGAGTTGCGATGTGCGTTCGTTGCTCGTGAGGCGGAGAAACTTCGCAAACGAAGTCACAACTTGCCAAGGTTTCCGTTATACCACGGCGACTGTTCATCTCTCCCGTTTTGCCGCATGAAATCTGCCCTGTCCATCCTCGCCACATTTGTCGGACTGTCCCTGTTTCCTAGCCAGTTGGAAGCCCAGAGCTTTTGGGCTTCGCGAAATCTTACCGACAACAGCTCGAACTCGAACTTCGTGAACGGGAATTACCGCAATTGCGGCGGGCTTTTGTTCTTTGCGGGTGGTTCGAGCACCTACACTTACAATAACGAGGCCTGGGTGAGCAATGGCACCTTCGCTGGCACCTTTCCGCTGGCGTCACGAAACATCGGCAGCCCCATTGCCTATAGCCCCGCCGAGTTTACCAAGGTGGGCAACTTTGTCTTCTTTGCCGCGACAGATGCCGTTCATGGGCGTGAGCTTTGGAAGTGTGATCTGACGACGCTTGCCACCAGTCTGGTGAAGGACATTCGCGCGACCTCTGCCTCCTCTTCACCGCACAGCCTAGCGGAGTGCAATGGCAAGCTGCTCTTCATCTGTGATGCCGACAACAGCACCGTCTATGGCGATGAACTCTGGGTGAGTGATGGCACGGATGCAGGCACTGTGCTTCTCAAAGATATAGTCCCAGGGAAGTATGATTCAGGCGTCACGGGAGCGATTACGACCGTTGCTGGCATCGCGTATTTCGATGCGAATGCTTTCAGCGGTTCGGGGTCCGTGCCGTGGCGGAGCGATGGAACTGCCGATGGAACCTATCAACTGGTGAACCCTGGCACGTCCTCGAGTTATCCAGGTGCCTTTACTCGCTACAATGGTGCGACCTATTTTTTCATGAGGACGGCGAACAGTGGTGGTGACTACTCGCTCTGGCGCAGCACCGAGACCTCGGCTGAAGTGGTGAAAGAGAAAGTCGCTGACCGCCTGCCGGACGTAGTAGTGATTGCCAACAATCTGATGTTC
Source organism: Verrucomicrobiota bacterium (assembly GCA_963204975.1). GTDB lineage: Bacteria > Verrucomicrobiota > Verrucomicrobiia > Verrucomicrobiales > Verrucomicrobiaceae > JAEUHN01. The sequence goes on from CAUJJC010000065.1 coordinate 8,187, forward strand.
TTTCGCGGCTACGACAGTGCCAATGGAGAGGAGGTCTGGAAGTCCGACGGCACCACCGATGGCACGGTGCGGGTGACTGATGTGGGGCCTGGCACAGCCTACGGTCTCGATGGCTACTACGGCAAGCCGTCTGAGATCGTAGCCATGGGCAACTACGTCTATTTCGTGGGCAATGATGGGGCCACCGGCAAGCAGCTTTATCGCACCAACGGCACGACGACCAATCGGGTGGCGCTCATCTCAAACGTCACCACAAGTTCCAAGCCTGATCCGACTGGGTTGATTGTTTTCAACAACACCCTGTTCTTTCGCATGGTCAGGGACGGCTATGGGCTGGAGTGGTTCACCTCAGACGGCACAAGCGTGAGTGCCGCTCCGGCGATTGATTTGTGGCCAGGCACTTCGAGCGGCATCGACACCTATCTCTACGTCTATTCGGGCGAGCAGATCGTGATCGGGAATAGCCTGTTTTTTGTCGGGCGTGATCCATCGGTGCGTCAGGAATTGTGGCGTATCGGACCGCCTCTCACGATCACTACCCAGCCTCAATCGCGCATCCTGGGCACGGGTTCCAATGTCACCTTCAGCGTGGCAGCCACCAGCGGCACGGCCCTCAGCTACTTGTGGAAGAAGAATGGAGTGCCAATGAGCAGTGCCACCGCCGCTTCCTTCTCGATCAACAACCTGACACTTGCTCATGTGGGCAATTATGAAGCTCAGCTCGAGAGCGAAGATGGGACTGCGGGCTCTGCTGTGGCGAGGCTTGCGGTGGTGGACCGCACGGTTGTTCCCGCATCCGTCGCCGCTGGCGGCACGATCACTCTCAAGGTGACAGCGGCTGCACCTAGCGGGGCGACGCTCAGTTATCAATGGAAGCGTGGCACGACCGATCTGGCCAATGGTCCAACTCCGAGCACTGGCTTAGTGTCGGGAGCGCAAGGTCCCATCCTCACTATCACCAAGGCGAGCGCCAATGAAGTCGGCACCTATGTTTGCACCGTCAGCATCGGCATAGGGCTCTCGCTGGAGACCCTGCCGGCTGCCGTGTCCGTGGTGTCGCCCCCGACAGTCGCGACCCAACCGCTTTCGCGCCTCGCGGCGGAAGGCACACCTGTCACCTTCACGACGGCAGCCACCAATGCCTCGGGAGTGACATACAAGTGGTTCTTCAACAACATCGCCATCGCAGGTGCTACCTCGGCCAGCTACTCGATCGCCAGTCCCCTCATTACGAATGGAGGGTCGTATCGCTGCGAGCTGCGAAACGCGGCGGGATTTGTTTACACGCAGTATGCGTATCTCAGTGTCGTCCGGTTCACGACAGCTACGCTCACTGTGGCAGACGCCAGCACTTTGAAAATGAGTGTTACTGTGGGGGCCTCTCCTGCCGCTGGTGTGTCCTACCTGTGGCGTCTCGGAGGCGTTGCAGTTTCCAATGGTGTCCAACCGAGTGGTGCTAGCATTTCCGGGGCTACGACGAATGCCATCACCATTGCCAATATCATGTCTGCACAGGCCGGTGCATGGACCTGCCAGATCACCGCTAGCGCCCTGACGTTGACTCCCACCGTGGGCAATATCATGGTGAAGTATCGTCCCGTGGTGGTGAAGGCTGCGGCTCCAGCGGCTCTCGTGAGTGGACCCTTTACGTGGCAGCTCACCGCTTCCAATTCGCCTACTTTATTCACGGTGTCCGGGCTGCCTTCAGGATTGAAATACACTCCGGCGACTGGCCTGATCTCCGGCACTCCGCTGGTTGCGGGGGCGTTCACCATCCGGGCTGCCGCTGCCAATGATGCGGGCACAGGCCCCATGGAGAATCTTTCGCTGCCGATTGCCACCCTGGATAACTCACGGACGGGCACCTGGACGGTGAGCATTCCCCGGCACCGGGCGCTCAATGGTTACCTGGGTGGGCTTGCCACCTTTGTAGTTAGCAATGCTGGCACTTACACAGGCAGTGTAGCGAATGGAGTGGCACCCGTGGCCGTATCGGGGCGTGTGACTGCCCCCGTGGGAGGCAATCCGACCATCCTGCAGCGCATCGTGCGTCCGGGCTTGCTCGATCTCTGGCTGAATATCACGCTTAACCCCACGGATCGCTCACTTCTCGGGACGCTCTCGGATGGCACGGACACCGTGAATGTGAGTGGTGGGAAACTGGCGTTCGGAGCCTCCAATCTCGCTTCGAGTTACTCCGGGCTTTACAACACCACCGCCGACATTCGATCCGTGTATTCGGCAGATTCATTCCCCCAGGGCAGGGGATACGTTCAACTCAATGTATCAGTCCTCGGGGCAGTGACGGGTGTGGGACGGGCAGGGGATGGGACTGCATACAGCGTTTCATCGGCCTTGTGGGTTGATGCTCGGTTTCCTCTTTACGTTCAGATGTATGGCGGACGTGGCAGCATGTCGGGCATCGCACAGGTGTCATTGGGAGCCACGGCGGCGACGACGGATGATCGCATATCGTCCACATTCTCGTGGTATAAGATGCAATCTCTGCTGCCCACCGAACGCAACTATGCGGCGGGCTTTGATATTCCCGATGCCGCCTGGGAAGGCTCGCGCTGGACCGCTACCACTCGCGGGCAATTGCCTGCCGGGTGGACGATCAAGGCGAACAATGGGAAAATCACCGTCGCTCGAGGCAGCACGGAAACCGCAGCACAAAGCGCGTCACTGGTGCAGAACTTTACCCTCGCGACGACGGGTGCCGGCACATTCGACAAGCTGCTCAACCTTGGCTCCATCACATGCAGCGCAAACCTCACTACTGGCCTATGCACGGGCTCCTTCCGCCTGACCGATCCCGCTACGCCGCCCTACATTCGCACCGCGACCTACTACGCCCTCATGATTCCTCATCTGGGCAACAAGGCCTACGGTTGGTTCGCCTTGCCCAAGCTGCCTCAAAGTGGCGAAACTCTTGCTACCTCGCCCATACTTGCCGGACGGGTGGACATGGTGGCCCAGTGATTTCCTGTTGGTTCGGGAGCAATGCAGGGAGTGTGCGTGAAGACCAGGGCGGATTCGTTCGTTGAGTCGATCCATGCGCACTGCCCTGCTTTTGCTCGTTGTTGGTCTAAGTCCCATTTTCGCCGTTGATCCCATCGCCATCGGCTCGCGGCTGGAGCCATTGGTCGATAAGACCCTGATCGAGTCCTTCAGCGGCAAGGCGGAACTCCTTCTCCACCATCCGGTGGCGCGGGAGACGGCGGTGGTGCATGACGCGCCGTGGGAAGGCACGGGCACGGGGTATCACAGTGTATTCAAGGATGGTGATCGCTACCGGATGTATTACAAGGCGTGGCATCTCGATGTGAAGCCGGGCGCGAAGGGCAAGGCGACGCTGAACACGGGCGCGCATCCGCTTTACACCTGCTACGCGGAGAGCACGGACGGCATTCATTGGGTGAAGCCGAAGCTGGGGCTCGTGGAATTCCAGGGCTCGAAGGAGAACAACATCGTGCTCGCCTCCGGCATGTGGCAAGGAGTCAAAATTGACGCGGGGCACATCGCGCTGGCCAAGGATGAGAACCCGAACGCGGCAGCGGATGCGAAATACAAGGGCTTCGTGCTGAGCGGCGCGATCAAGGGCCTGCTCGCCTTCAAGTCGCCCGATGGCATTCACTGGTCGCCGATGAGTGACAAGCCAGTGATCACGGATGGCGCGTTCGACTCGCAAAACCTCGCCTTCTGGGACGGTGCACGCGGCGAGTATCGCGCTTACTGGCGTTACTTCACGGGTGGAGTGACGAACGACAAGGAGTGGAAGCCCTCCGGTGATCGCGCCATCCGCACGGCCACGTCGAAGGACTTCATTCACTGGGAAAACCAGCGCGACCTAGCCTACACGGACTCACCTTCCGAGCAGCTCTACACGAACGTGGTGAAGCCGTATCCCGGTGCGCCGCACATCCTCATCGGCTTCCCCACGCGCTATGTGGAACGCACCGCCTGGAGCGAGTCGATGCGCGCGCTGCCTGAGCGCGAGCACCGCGAGATGCGTGCGAGTGTGACGCCTCGCTACGGTCTCGCCATCACCGAGGGACTGCTGATGACCAGTCGCGATGGCAGCACCTTCCACCGGTGGAACGATGCCTTCATGAGGCCCGGCCTGGAGCGTCAGGGCACCTGGCACTACGGGCAGCAATACATCGCGTGGCACATCGTGCCGACCAAGGCGGCGCTGGAGGGTGAGCCCGATGAGTTTTCGCTGTATGCGGGCGAGAACTACTGGACCGGCACCAGCAGCGAGCTGCGTCGCTACACGATTCGTCGCGATGGTTTTGTCTCCGTTCACGCGCCGATGAGCGGCGGCGAGTTCGTGACGAAGCCGATGACCTTCAGCGGCAAGCACCTAGTGCTGAACTTCTCCACCTCAGCTGCGGGCAGTGTGCGCGTGGAGCTTCAGGATGCAGCGGGCAAAGCCGTGAGCGGATTCGCCCTCGACGACTGCGAGGAAACCTTCGGAGACTCGCTTACGCGCACGATTTACTGGAAGGGCGGCAGCGATGTCAGCGCACTCGCGGGCAAGCCGGTTCGAGTGCGGTTCGTGCTGAAGGATGCGGATGTGTTCTCGCGTCGGTTTGCGAAGTGAGCAGGCTCACTTGCCCAGTCCACCGGGCAGCGTCGGCATCTTGAGTTCCTTGTAGCCTTCAGGTTCCGTGAACTCGGCATCGCTCACCGGCTCTTCTTTGGCGGAGACCAGCTCGGTGGTGCTGAGCTGGCCCATCATGGTCATCTCGGACTTCACCACCATTCCGGGGAAGTCGGCGAAGTTCGGGAACATGGCGGACATGGGATTGCTCATCGACTTGGTGATGCGGTCCATCGCCTTGTTCAGTTCGTCGAACTTCGGGAAGTCCTTCGCGACGTAGAACTTGCCGGAGCCCATCTTGCTCTCCCAGGTATAAACTTCAGTGTTCCACTCGCCGACCTTCACCTTCTCGCCTGTGGCCTTCGGCTTGGCAGGTGCTCCATCGCTGCCGCCGCCGAGGAACTGGCTCGCGAGACCAGCCGCCATTTTCATGGTGCTGGTGTTCATGGTCATCACCGATTTGCTGTCGTGCATGAACATCTTCGAGGTGCCCTTCGCCACATCCATGAGCACGGTCATGCTCGTGCCGATCTGATTGCGAATGTGGTCGCCTTTGACCTTGATGGTCATCTGGCTGTCCTGGCCGAGGGCTTTGGAGTTCTGGACGATGACCCAGTCCGCGCGAAGCGATGGAGTGAGGGCGATAAAGGCTGCGATGGCGAGTGCGGTTTTCATAGGATGATGGGTTGCGATGGATTCAGCGGCGGTGACGATAGCTCCAGGGTGGCGTGGGATTCTTGCCGGACCAGAGACCAATCTTCGAAGTCCGAGCATAGACTTCAGCGGCGTGCAGTCGTGGATCGCGACTGTATTGCGTGTAGTGCCACGCCATGCCTCGCTCGACCTGGGCGAGATTGACCCAGAAGGTGCCCAGATAAACCTGTGCCACTTTGCGCCCGTAATCGTCGGTGGTGCTGACAACGACCTTCACCTCGCGCCCGAACGCCAGCTCGGAGAGTGACTTCTTCGAGGCGGAGCCAAATGCTTGCTTCGACTCGGGTGCGTCGATCCCTTCCAGGCGGATGCGCACTTGCTTCTGGCTGGATGTCAGCACCGTGAGGGAGTCGCCGTCTCCGATAGCCACCACCTTGCCTGTGAAGGTGTCGGCCATCGTCAACGAGGCCGTCGCCAGCAGGGCGATGAGGCAGAGCAACGAAGGCACACGGAAGCATAGCATGGGCGACTATAGTCTGCGCGGCTCGAAGGATTCAATCACCGAATCGTTGCTCGTTGTCTTCGGCCTTGAGCACTCGGCATGGACGGCGTTAACATCTCCACCATGCGCTGGTTCCTCATTGCTCTCATTATTCCGGTCTTCGCTTCGCAGGCGCAGCAGCTCCCGTTCAGCACCGTCTTCAAAGGCGAAACACGATTCAACAAGCTGACCGCCATGGCCGCTCCGAAGGCACGCGAGCTGAAGGCCTTACCCATCGGCGAGCGGGTCGTGTGGTTCGGGCAGGCACTCGTGGGCACGCCTTACAAAGGCTTCACGCTGGAAATCGACGACAGCATTGAGGCACCGTCGGTGAACCTCGACGGGCTCGATTGCTGGACGTTCTTCGAGGTGTCGCTCGCCTTCGCGCGCATGATGGACCTGGAGCCTTCGCAGTGGTCGCCGCAGGTGTTGTTGCGCTTCATCGAAGTGGATCGTTACTGGAACGGCAAGTGCACGGGCTCGTATCTGTCCCGGTTGCACTACCTGGAAGACTGGGCGCGGGACAATGAACGACGTGGCTACGTGAAGGACCTGACGCGTCGCCTTGGTGCCATGAATGTCAGCAATGCGGCCACCGAGATGACGAACAACGCGAGCAGCTATCGCTACATGAAGAGCAGTGCCGAGAACCGTGCTGGCATCGCCAAGCTGGAAACCGGATTGCGTGGTCGGCCGCTGCCAATGATTCCGCTGCGCAACATCGCCTCGATCGAGTCGCAGCTTCGCAACGGCGACATCATCAGCATCGTCAGCCGCGACGGCAGTGCCTTCGGCACGTCGCATGTGGGGCTGATTCTGATTCAGAACGGTGTGCCTCACTTCATGCACGCCAGCGCACCGAGAAACTACGGCAAGGTGGTGATCGATTCACGGCTCAGCGAATACGTGGCGCGCTACAAGACAAATGCAGGCATCATGGTCGCACGTCCGCTGAAGTGACTCGACGCCATGCGCTCGATCTTCACAGCCTCGGAGATCCGCATGATCATCGGTGTGATCTTGCTGCTCATGATCGGTGCGCTGGTGAAGTCCTGCCGCGAAGCAAAACCACCGCCCGCTGTGATCGAGGCGACGCGGAGCGAGTAGCCTCATGGATGAATGTCACGGCTTCCACCACGCATCGAGCGCGGCGGTCATCGTGCGGACCACATCCGCCTTGTCCGCCGCCAGATTCTTCTCTTCGAACGGATCAGCGAGCACGTCGTAAAGCTCGGGCTTCGCCTCCTTCTCGGCAGCACCAGGGACGATGACTTTCATGTT
>CAUJJC010000066.1 GCA_963204975.1 Verrucomicrobiota bacterium
GTGCGGGATGTGGTCGCTTCCCACGACTTCATCGAATCCATCCGCAGTGACAAAACTCGCAAACCCGAGCGTGACGCCGCGCTTGCTGCGGCTGATTCTCGCATCGGCACGCTGCCTTCCATTCAGGTGGGCCGTGAGCAACTTGAGCGCCTCATCCTTGCCAGTGCCAAGGAATCTGTTTCCCGTCTTGGCATTGAGCTGTTGGATGTTCGGTTCAAGAGGCTCAACTACAACCCCAACGTCAGCCAGACTATTTACCAGCGCATGAGTTCCGAGCGCGAGCAGATCGCCGAGCGTTTCCGCTCCGAAGGCGATGGTGAAGCCGCCAAGATTCTGGGCAATCGCGACCGCGAGTTGAAAGAGATCGAATCCGAGGCCTACAAGAAGATTCAGGAGATCGAAGGTGGTGCAGATGCCAAGGCGACCGAGATTTATGCGAAAGCCTACAACCAAACCCCTGAGTCCATTCAGTTGTTTGAGTTCACCAAGGCCATGGACACGCTCAAGAAAACGATCACGCCCGACATGACCCTCGTGCTCACTACTGATAATGACTTGCTCCACTACCTAAAGACCGCCGATCCGCTGAAGCCTGGAGCCAAAGCTATCGACGTGCTCAAAGGTGTGGGCGGCACTGGGCTCAACGGATTGCCATCGCTGCTAGACCTGCCTGCGAAGTAGCCTCGTCAGACTTCCTCGTTCGACGGCAGCCGACGATACACTGACGGCGATACCCCTGCATAGCGACGAAACCACTTGGTGAAATGCGATGCATGGCGCAAGCCGATGCGATGAGCGATGACCTTGATGGACGTGGCAGTGTTGGTCAGCATCGAACGCGCATGTTCCAGCCGCCGACGCGTGAGGTGTTGATGGGGTGTGATGCCGAGTTGCGCGCCAATCAGTTGTTCGGCCCGACGCACACCGAAGGGCAAGCCCTCCACCCACTGAGGACCATCCAGGACTTCATCCAGCGGCCAGCGATCCAGCCTTCGCATCAGTTCCAGCACCCGTTCATCGGTGCTGCGCGCGACTTCAGATGCAAACACGCCTCGACTACTCAGCGCTGCCACATACTCCGCGAACCAGGCGCGAAACGCCGCATCCTGCCGTGCCCAGTCAGCGAAGGAAACAGGTGCCGCCTTCACCGCATCACGAAACCCCACCATCGTCTTGCGACCATGGATTGTTCGGAAAAGCCTGCGCGTAGCCATGGTAAGCCTCTTCATCTCAGCACCATGCACCACACAGTTCAGTCCTTTGGCGTTGAGATTCATGCCGCTAGGCCAACTCGCCCGGAAGCCCACGGACAGCAGCCTTGTGCCGTGAGCAAACCATTGCCGACGCACCCCAGCCGCTGCGAGGAAGGCATCACCCACTCGGACCACGGACTTTCGGCCATCAGCTTGAATACGCCCCTCGCCCTCGATCACGAAAAAGACACTCGCTGGCACCACGATCTCATCGGACCACACGCCTGTGACGGGCACCATCCCGTCATACACCCACAGCCATTCGAGTCGAAGCTGGGACCATGAGTTGGGCGCATCTGGAGTCATCGAAAGTGGGCAAAATGATTTCGTCCAGGTATAACGACCATGGCTTGCCAATCCAGAGCTATTCAGGTGAGATGGCACGATGCAGAAGCTCCTCATTCTCGCCCTGGCCAGCGCATCGGTCGCACTTGCAGAACCACCTTCCATCTCTGGCATCTACCCTTCGCTCGCCACGTTCAACAACGAAGGCGAATGCGGAACCGGAGCCGTGGTGCCATGGGCGAATCGCTTGTGGGTGATCAGCTATGCTCCCCACATGCCGAAAGGCTCTTCGGACAAGCTCTATGAGATCACACCCGACTTGAAGCAAATCATCCGCCCAGAGAGCGTTGGCGGCACTCCCGCGAATCGTATGATTCACCGCGAATCGCAGCAGCTTTTCATTGGACCGTATGTCATCGACGCGAAAGCCAACGTCAGCGTCATCACACCTCAGCAAATGTTTGGCCGTCACACCGGCATGGCGCGACATCTCACCGATCCCGCGAACAAGATCTGCTACGCGACCATGGAGGAAGGTATCTATGAGGTGGACGTCCGCACGCTCGCCGTGAAGGAGTTGTGGACCGACGAGCAAAAGAAAGGCGACCGCAAAGCGGATCTGCCCGGCTACCACGGCAAGGGCTTCTATTCGGCCCAAGGCCGCTACGTGTATGCCAACAACGGCGACCATGCGAAGGAGGCGCTCTCGAATCCCTCGGTGCCCTCGGGCGTGCTCGCATCATGGGACGGCAAGGCCGACCAATGGACCATCGTGCGTCGCAATCAGTTCACCGATGTCACCGGCCCAGGCGGCATCGAAGGCAATACCAATGAAGACGATCCCCTGTGGAGCATTGGCTGGGATCATCGCTCGCTCATCTTGATGTGCCTTGATCGCGGCAAGTGGCATGCCTTTCGCCTGCCAAAGGCTTCGCACAGCTATGATGGTGCGCACGGCTGGAACACGGAGTGGCCACGCATTCGCGACATCGGCGAAGACTCACTGTTGATGACAATGCACGGATCGTTCTGGAAGTTTCCGAAAACCTTCAGCGCAAGCAACACGGCAGGCATCGCCCCGCGTTCCAACTATCTCAAGATCGTGGGCGACTTCTGCCGCTGGCAGGATCGTCTGGTCCTGGGTTGCGACGACACGGCGAAGAGTGAGTTCCTCAACAAGGATCTCATCAAAGGCACCCTCGCAGGCCCGGGCCAGTCGCAGTCAAACCTTTGGTTCATCAAGCCAGAGCAGCTCGATCAGTTCGGTTCTGCCATCGGCCGCGGTGCCCTGTGGATGAATGACGAGGTGAAGGCAGGTGAGGCAAGCGATTCCTTCCTGATCAGCGGCTTCAGTCTTCGCTCGCTTTGGTTGCAAGGCGAACCTCTAGCTTTCGACCAACCCGCGCTAGTAAAGGTGGAGGTGGATGTGGCAGGTGACGGCAAGTGGACTTCGGTCAAAGAGCTGAGCGTCTCCAAGAAGGGCGCGTGGTATGACTTGAGTGATCTGCACGGCACCTGGGTGCGGCTCACATCCAATGTGCCACTAACGCCCGGCACCGCCTTCTTCCACCTTCGCAACTCCGACGCCCGCAGCAACGAGGCCGCACCTATCTTCGATGGCATCGCGAAGCCAGGGAGCAAAGACGTGAGCCAGGGCCTGATCATGGCGCGGGGAGCGGGCATGAAGACCCTGCGGTTCGTGACTGCCGGGCTCGATTGCTACGATCTCGATGGCGATCTCAAGCTCATCAAAGCCAACGATCCCCAAGGTGCCGCCTGGACCGCGAAGGCTGTGCCTCTGGCGAAGCGCGTAGTCACCATCGACGACGCATCCGTGCTCTACGTGGACAGCAAAGGACAGCGCTGGCGCTTGCCGAAAGGCGATCCCGCATTTGCCACGGCAGCCGATCATCGCATGGGTCGTGAAGTCTGCACCGAGCGCAACCTGCTCAACCTCTACGGCACCTTCTACGAGATGCCTGCGAACAATGCAGGCGGCTTCGCCAAGGTGCGCCCTGTCTGCACGCACAATCGCTTCATTCACGACTACACCAGCTACCGTGGCTTGCTGATCATGACCGGCATCGAAGCCCAGGCCAAAGGTGAGCACATCATCCGCAGTGATGATGGCAAGGTGGCCGTGTGGGCTGGAGTGGTGGACGATCTGTGGCAGTTCGGCAAAGCACGCGGCGTGGGCGGTCCTTGGTTTGAGAGCCAGGTGAAGGCTGGTGTGCCCAGCGATGCCTACCTCGCGACGGGTTACGACAAAAAGCGCGTGGTGCACAGCCACACGAGCGCAGAGCCAGTGAATTTTCGTGTGGAAGCTGACTTCACATGCAATGGCGACTGGCGCGAAGTGACCGCCCTCGAAG
>CAUJJC010000067.1 GCA_963204975.1 Verrucomicrobiota bacterium
TTGTTGATGTCAGTCGGCAGGATCTCGATGCCCATGCGCTGGCACTCGCTGACGAAGTTGGTGATTTTGTCCGTGTTGCTGATCTCCAGCGAGAGCACGCCGGTCATGAACTCGACCGGGTAGTTCGCCTTCAGAAACGCGGTGCGATAGGTGACGATCCCGTAGGCGGCGGAGTGCGACTTGTTGAAGCCGTATTCAGCGAACCGCTCCAGCAAATTGAAGATCTCGTGCGCTTGCGGTTCGGGGATCTGATTCGTATCGGCGCAGCCTTTAACGAAGACGAGTCGCTGGGCGGCCATCTCCTTCATGTCCTTCTTACCCATCGCTCGGCGAAGGATGTCCGCCTGACCCAGCGAGTAGCCAGCGAGCAAGTTCGCAGCCTGCTGCACCTGTTCTTGGTAAACCAAGATGCCGTAGGTTTCCTTGGCGATTTTCTCCAGCAGCGGGTGTGGATAGACCACTTCCTCCTCGCCCTTCTTGCGCTTGATGTAGTCGGGAATGAACTGCATCGGCCCTGGTCGATACAGGGCCAGAATAGCGATGATTTCTTCGATCTTGTCGGGGCCGAGCTGCCGACAGGTATTGACCATGCCACCAGATTCCATCTGGAACACCGCGACCGTTTCGCCGCGTTTGATCATCTCAAAGGTCTTCACGTCATCGAGTGGCGCGTGAGCCACATCGAAGCCCGGCACTCGCTTCTTGATCCACAGCTCGGCCTCATGAATGACGGTCAACGTCTTCAGCCCGAGGAAGTCCATCTTCAGCATCCCGAGGTCGGTCAGCGGCTTCATTTCGAACTGCGTGACCACTTCCTCTTCATTGCCACGCGTGAGCGGGACGAACTCGTCGAGCGACTGCTTGCCGATCACCACACCGGCCGCGTGGATGCCAGTGTTGCGCGTGATGCCTTCCAGGAAAACGGCGTGCCGCCACAGCTCTTGAGTCGCAGGATCGGTGTCGATGGCCTGCTTGAGTTCCGGGTTCTTGTCCACCGCGCCAGGCACGAACTCGGCCACGCCTTTCGCGTTCTTCTTCTCATAGCCTTCGAGCGTGATGTTCAGCTCGGTGGGGATCATCTTCGACAGACGATCACTGTCGCCATAGCTCCAGCCCAAGGCGCGACCCACATCGCGGATGACGCTCTTCGCGCCCATAGTGCCGAACGTGATGATGTGGCTCACCACCATCTCGCCATACTTCTGCCGCACGTATTCGATGACCTCGCCGCGACGTGTCTGACAGAAGTCGATATCAATATCGGGTGGGCTGACGCGCTCAGGATTCAGGAAGCGCTCAAACACCAGTTCGAAACGCAGCGGATCAATGTCCGTGATGCCGAGGACGTAAGCGACCAATGAGCCTGCTGCCGAACCACGACCCGGTCCCACAGGGATGCCATGCTCGCGCGCCCAGTTGATGAAGTCCCACACGATGAGGAAGTAACTGGTGAAGTTCTTCTCATTGAGCAGCTTCAGCTCGCGCGTCATTCGCGCTCGCAGCACTTCACTGTTTTGCGCCGCATCACGACCATAGCGACGGGCCAGACCTTCTTCACAAAGGTGCAGCAGATAGCCATCGCGATCACCGCCATTCGGTGGATCGTAGAGCGGGTAGCGATCAATCGACGTGGAATCGAGATGGATGCTGATGTGGCACTTCTCTGCGATCTCCAGTGTGTTGTCACAAGCACCCGGCACATCTGCGAACAGCGCACGCATCTCCGCCGCCGACTTGAAGTAAACCTCTGGCGAGTAGGTCATGCGGTTCATGTCGTGAACCGTGGAGCCCGTGCCGATGCAGATCATGATGTCGTGCGACTCATGGTCTGCCTTGTTCAGGAAGTGGACGTCATTGGCCGCCACCACCTTGAGATCGAACTCCTTGCTGAACGCGATGAGCTGTTCCTTGCAGCGCTTCTGCTGCTCCATGCCGTGATCGTGAAGCTCGAGGTAGAAGTCCTCTTTGCCAAAGATGTCCACGAACTCGCCGATGCTCTTGCGCGCTTCATCGGGCCGATCCGAGAGGATGAACTCATTGATCTCACCGCTGATGCAACCACTCAGGCAGATGAGTCCCTTCGCGTGCTTCGCCAGCGCTTCCTTGTCGATGCGCGGCTTGTAGTATTGACCGAAAAGATGAGCCTGTGTGATCAGCTTGGAGAGGTTCTGATAACCCTCGTTCGTCGCTGCCAGCAGCGTGAGATGACTTGCACGCTTGCGTCCGGGCACTTCGCGGCGCTCGCTCATCGGTCCAGGAGCGAGATACGCCTCGCAGCCGATGATGCCGTTCACGCCCACCTTCTTGGCCGACTTGTAGAAGTCGATTGCGGCATAGAGGTTGCCATGGTCCGTCATCGCCACAGCGGGCATGCCGAAGTCCTTCACCCGCTTCATCAGCTTGTCGATGCGCACGGCACCGTCGAGCAACGAGTATTCGGTGTGAAGATGGAGATGGACGAAGGAGTCGGACATTGGGCAGCCTTCCCAGTAGAACGCGAGCGAGGGGCGTCAATCAGCATTCAAAACGGACAAGAACTGGCGATCCCTTTGAGGACACCTCAGGAAGCGCATCTCGCGACTGCTCTCGAAGATGCTGAGTTATGGTGTGGTCAGTCCCGCCGTCCGCAGGACTCCGAGGAGACGCTTCAGGCCTTGATAGGAACGATGAAGCCCATGGGATCAAGGATTGCGTCAGGAATCGTCACGGTCGTGGTGGAGCCCGGTGCCAGCCCACTGATCAGCAACGCGGTGTCCAATTGCTTCGCCGCGAGCCCTGGCAGCAAGCGACCCAGTGCCCCCTCGCGTGTGCCGAGTTGCTCATCGGTGCCGCCTTCGGACATCGGTGGATTGGGCACCTGCACGGCGATGATTGCTCCTGTCGCAGCGTCGAGGAATCGTTTCGATGGATCATCCACGGGCACATCATCGAGACGCATCAGATTCATGCGTGCTTGATTGGCATTGGGTTCACGCAGCAGGTAGGTCTCACTGCCGAGAGCGAGGATCGCCTCGCGCACACGATCCGCTTTGGCCTCCTTCGCTGGGATCGGCTCGCCGAAGTTGATCGTCACCGGATAGCGCAGGGCTTTCGGCCATTTCTTGAACACACCTTTGCCCTCGTGCGAGAAGATGCTGCCCCAGAGGCCATCTTGATACACGGGCACCACGGGCACCTCGGCGCTGCGCACCATCAACTCGAAGCCCTTGCGGATCTCGTTCATCATCCCGAGCTTGGTGAGCTGTCCCTCGGGGAACAAGCACACACACTCGCCTGCCTTGAGCGCATCCGCGACGGTGCGGATCGCATCCTTCGCGCGTGTCGCCGAGATCGGCACGGTGCCGAAGAGACGCAGAAAGCCGTTCATCCACCACACCTTGTAAAGCGTGTCCCACATGACGAAGCGCACAGGGCGCTCGCACGCCACCGAGATCACCAGGGCATCGACGTAGCTCACATGATTCGGCAGCAGCAGCACACCACCTTGCTTCGGCACCCGATGCGAATTCACGGCCCGCACTTTGTAGATCGCACGCACAATGCCCGTGCATACGAAGCGAACGAGATCCTTGGGCAGTAATCGAGTCACGTAGATCGAAGCGAAGAACGTCGGCACCGCGAGCGCCACGAATTGCTGCGACGCCGTGAACCCGAGCGCCTTCATCCCAAACACCACCGCCGCACACGCGAACACCGCGAGGCAGTCGAGCAAGTTGATCCCAGCGATGATGCGGGCGCGCTCCTCAGCCTTCGCCTTGTCCTGCACATAGGCATACAATGGCACCATGAAACAACCACCTGCGGCCCCGGTGAAGATGAGGCCCGCATACATGCTCGTGCTCCCTGGCGCAGAAAGTCCGGCCCAGAGCAGCCCGCTCATCATGCCCAGCCCGGCCATCGGGATCATTCCCATCTCAATCCGTCGCCTGCAAATCGCACCAGCCACCAAACTACCAACCACCACACCCACGCCGAGCACGGCTGCGAGATCGCCGAGTTCTTGAGGACCGGAGCCATGCGCGGGATCAGGATTGAGTTCCTTCGCCAGCGTCACCACGATGAGCCCGATGGCGTTCGATACGAACCAGAAATACATGATGCCCAACGACGCCAGCCGCACCGGACGATCACGGAAGACCAGCTTCACCTGATCGAAGTGCTCCCACAGACGCGACCGCGTGAAGTGAATTTCAGGATGCTCCGGCGTCGATTGCACACACAGCGCTGCGATGAGTTCACCCACCGCCAGCAGACCGATGATCGTCAGTGGCCACAAGGCTGACTGCCATGCATCCCCCGTGGCATCAAGCTGGTGCCCATACCAATGACCGCCCGCCCAGATGCCCGAGAGCACACCCGCCATCATCGTCATCTGCAACAAGCCCGATACCGAACCAAGCCGCCGCGAACCTGCGAGTTCCTTCATGACGCCTATCTTCGCCGGACTCAAGAATGCCGCCTGCGTGGCAAGCAAGAAAAATCCCCCCAAGCTCAGCAGCAGACTCCAATAGGAATCGCGCTGCCACAAAATCACCGTGAGCAATCCAAAGCAAATCAACTGTGCCATCTGCATCCAGGCGATCACACGCTTCTTCGATGCCCGGTCCGACCACCAACCCGCGATGGGAGCAAAGAGCACATACGGAAGCGAGAAGATCGCCACAAGATAGATCTCCATGTTGTCCCCCAGCTTCGTGCCCTTCGCCACTGTGAAGGCCAGCGAGATGAGCATCATCTTCACGAAGTTATCGTTGAAGGAGTTCAGCATCTGAACCACCAGCACCAGAGCGATGGAGAGACGGTTGCGCCCTGGCAAGGCGGGCTGCGCATCAAGGCGCGCGATCTGTTCGTCAGCGGAAGCGTCAGGCATGGGAAGCCGCTGCCTTACGCCTGAAATCCATGTGCAATCAAGCCCGGATGCAAAGGGCGGCTGCCGTCCTCTTCCGCAAGCCCGACCGTGGTGATGGTTTCGCGTTCACTGGTCATACGTCCCCACTCCGACCGGGTATATCCCGACAGGAAGGAATGATGGTAAAGCCAACACTCCAGCGATCCTTCGCTGACTGAATCTTGCTGTTCGTTGAACGCTTAAAATTAGCGAAGTGTCTATCCGGGCTCCAACTCATGAAAACGATCTGCCAGCACTTTGTTGCGGCCACGCTGAGTCTCGTGGCCCTGTCTCAATGCCAATCCACCTCTTTGGGCGATACGTCGCGCAAGGACTATCGAGTCACTCATCGCCAGACGATTCACGATGGAGATAAGACCTTTGTGCAGAAACGGCGGGTGATCTCGGACAATCCGCCCGAGTCAATCCTTGAATACGTGCAGGTGAGGTAACAGGTATTTCCTGGCCTCAAAAACAACCCGTCCACCAGATTGACGGGCTCCTAGTGGCGGATTTACTGGCTGTGGTGTGGCAGGTGCATCTGCTTGTGTCCGAATGGTGCAGGCAAAGGTTTTCACGGAACTTGCCAGCCGAAGCGCATGGCTTCTTTCCCCAATCGCATGTGGGGCACCTGCCTTGGCATCAACGCAGCCCATGGGCACCGCGAAGGACGCGGGGCCCGCCCCAGCCGTGGTGCCAGCCGGTTTCGATATACGTGTAGCCGGGACCTGTTCCCTGATCACCTGACGAGGGTGACTCGCAGGATGTCAGGGGCAAGCAAACGATGGTGAGAAGGAGGAAGAACAGCGGTGCCTTCATGGCGCGGATCATTTCGGCAGCATGGACACATACTGATCGGTCAGTTGCTTCACCTTCGCACGGAGGGGCTCCACTTGCGGAGTCAGCTGGGCAAGTTGAGCCTTGGCCTCGGCGATGTTCTTCTCGCGATCAGGCACTTCCTTGGTGGCATCCGCAATGGTTTTCTCTGCGGCTTCCTTGCGCTTCTTGGAATCAGCTGCGGCGGCCTGGGCTTTGCCGACTTCAGCGCGTTTGGCGTCGAGCACTTTGAGATCGGCAGAGGTCTTGGCAGAGGTATCGGCAAAGGTCTTTTCCAATGCAGGCAATGCAGCTTTGGCGGCAGCTATGGCGGCGTTAAGGGGAGCGGACTTGGCTTCGAAGTCCTTCTGAAGCGCGGCAGGGGCGGCCTGCTTTTCGGCAAGAGCTTTCTGAGCGCCCGCGAGCTTGTCGGTGGCTGTCTTGTGAACGGCGATCAGCGGGGCGGCGGTTTTGGTAGCGGACTCCAGGTTACGCTTGGCATCGGCCACGGCGCGATCTTTGGCTGTGCTCTGAGCGAGAGCCTGCGCAAGCGCGGTCTTTGCTTTGCCAGCCGCTGCCTTGGCATCGGATGCAGACTTCTCGGCAGCGGCTACTTCAGCCTTCTTGCCTTCGAGCGCCTTGGCGCTGGCATCGAGAGCTGTCTTGGCCTGATTAGCGGCGTCTTCGGCGGCTTTGAGCTTGCCGTTCAAGTCCGCGTGTTCTTTTTCCAGCGCGGCAGCCTCGGGCTTGTTCGCTTGCTTGGCGGCAGCCAGGGTCTTCTCCTTGGCTGTGGCAGCATTCTTGGCGGGCTGCACGGCACCGTTAGCTTTGCTGAAGGCCTGGGACTTTGCTGAATGGTCTTTGGTTGCAGTGTCACGTTCGGCACGAACCTTGGCAAGAGCTGCGTCGGTGGCTTTGGCGGCAGCGTCTGCTTGGTCGGCGGTGGTTTTCGTGGCCACGGACGCATCCTTCGAGGCCTTGGCTTCGGTTTCCGCCTTGGCCAGTGCTGTCTTGCGATCCTCAACCACCTTGGCCGGTCCGGTGAGTTTAGTAGCGGCATCGTTCACGGCCTTTTGATGAGCGGCGATCTCCTTGTTGATCGCCTCAACGGCTGCCTTTGAAGCGGCGGTGGCATCGTCGCGAGCTTTCGCCAGGGCGGCGATCTCTGCCTCCTTCGCAGCGATGATTTGCTTCTGCTCATTCACCTTCGTCGCGGCGGTGTCACTCACGGCTTTGGTGGCTGTGAAAGCCTTCTCAATCGGCTGCACTTCGGCGAGTTGCTTCGCAGCTTCAGCGTCGAGCTTGGGCTGGGATGCAGTGCTTTCGGCGATAGCTTTCTTACTGTCCTCAATGCGCTTCAGAGCGGCCACACGAGCCTCCTCGTTTTCCTTCTGGCCATCGGTATAGGCCTGAACATCGGACTCGAGCTTCGCAAGGGCGTCCTTCTCGGCGAGCAGACCCACATTGAACTTCGCAGCCTTCAAGGCTGGCACCATGCGTTGCATGATCGCGAGTTCGTCGGTGATCGCCTTAGCAGCGGCCTGGGCGGCGGCGAGGGCTTCGCGTCCCTTGGCTGCCTTGGCCTCGGCATCCTTGATCACATTGGGATAGTTTTTGGCGGTTTTCTCGGTGTTAGGCAGTTCCGCCTTCTTGGCTGCGAGGGCTTCGTTGCCTGACTTGATCTTGGCGTCAGCAGCGACGGCTGCCTTGTCCAGGTCGGCGACCGGGGCGGGAGCGGCACCGAGTTGCTGCTTGGCCTGAGCGACTTGAGCATTCAACTGATCGGCCTTTGCCTTGGCGGGTGCGAGCTTTTGTTGCTCTGCTGTGGCAGCGGCGACCTTGCCTTCGAGGTCCTTCACCTTGGCCTGGAGCGCTGCGTCACTAGCCTTGGCTGCGAGTTCCTTCCTGGCCCCTTCGAGTCCCGCCTTGAGATCGGCGAGCGCCTTGTCCGCAGCGGCCAGCTTGACGGCCTCGGCGGTGACAGCCGGGAGTTGGGCTTCGAGAGCGGCGAGAGCCTTTTGCTTTTCGGCGAACTGCTTCAGTTGTGCTTCGCGTGCGGCTTTGTCCTTGGCAATTTTCTCACGTTCGGCCTTGGCGGCTGCGATGGCCTGTTCGGTCGCCTTGATCTCGCCGGGCAGGGCGTTTTTGCGGGCTTCGTTGGCGGCTGCATCGGCTTTGGCTTTGGCGAGGGCCGCATCCAGGGCCTTGGCCTCGGCATCAGCTTTGGCGATCGCATCCTGGGATGGCTTCACTTTGCCGTTCAACTCAGGGATCCGGCGCTCGGTGTCCGCGATGCGCTGGTCGATCTTCGCGGGGTTCGAGGTGAGACTGCCGATTTCGGCCTTCGAGGCAAAGTCGTAGATTTTCACTTCACCGCGCCAGTTGGCCACGGCGCAGGTTTTGGCATCGGCAAGGGCGACGACCTTCGTGGCCACGTCGTTCTGGTTGGGCAAGTCGGCGAGCTTGTTGCCGTTGATGTCCCAGAGACGGGTGAGTCCATCCTGGCCGCAGGTCACCACCTTGCCATCGGGAGTAAAGCTGACGCTCTCAACGCCGCCGCCGTGAGCGCTCCAGGTCTTGAGTTGCTTACCCTCATTCATCTCCCAGAGAATGACGGTGCCGTCGCGCGAGCACGAGGCGAGCACATTGGAATCGGCGCGCCAGGCGAGGTCGGTGCAAGCACCTGCCTTGTGTTGACCGAGGAGGAAGAACTCGCCACCATTCGCGGCCTCCCAGACGAAGACATTGCCGTTGCGATCAGAGGTGGCGAGCAAGATGCCGTCTGGGCTGAACTGGGTGCCGAGGACCCACTCGGTGTGCTTGGCGATGGTGTAAAGCTCTTCGCCCGAAGCGAGATCGTAGCATTTCACCTTCTTCGACGGACTGCCGATCACCACCTTGGTGTGGTCGGGGCTGATGTCGGCAGACATGACGGTATCGCTTTCCTTGCCGATTTCAGCGATGCGTTTGCCCGACTTCACATCCCAAACGAGGGCGTGTCCGATCTTTCCACCGCGTCCACCACCCATCACGAGCAGGGCTCCCGACTGGCTGAACTTCAGCGAATGCGCATAGCCTTCGGTGTAGGGAAGCACTCCGGCGAGCTGCTTGCTGTCGGTGTCGTAGAGAAGGATCTGCTTTGGAGCAGCGAAGGCGACCAGGGAGGTCCAGGGGCTGGCGGCCATGGCGGTCACGGCGGTGGTTCGTGGTGTAACCACGACGGGCTCCAGCAGCACATGCTCGGGTTTGGCAATGGGACCGGTGGGCTTGCCTGTGCCAGACGCGACATTGAGGTCCAGCTTGGGCTTGTTGGACTTTTTCGCCACGGACGAGGCGGTATCGAGCACGCCGCCCTCGATCCATTTCTTGAGCACCTCAATGTCATCCGGGCTCAAAGGTGCGCCTTCTGGCGGCATGAAGGGCTCCGTCTGCTTGGTCACGGTGCCAATGAGCTTGGACCCATCCGCATTGCCTGGCTCCACGATGGCACCGCCACCTCCGCCCGTCATTACACCGGCGTAGCTAGTGAGGTCGAGGTCACCCTTCTTCTTGTCGGGGTTGTGGCATGAGAAGCATTTGTTCTCCATCACCGCGCGGGCGTGGTCCGCATACGTGATTTTCTGCTGCGCCTGGGCAGTGACCGAGAGGGTAATAAGCGCTGCAAAAACTGGGAATAGGGGGCGAAACATCGTTCTGAGGGGTGGTTTGGGGTATGGGAAATACGAGTGTGCTCGGGCGATTGTTTCGGTGATCCGAAGGAGAACTTGCCGTTCTTCAGGGCACTCGGCGATCATCTTGACCGGGACGATTCCGCTCATCGACTTGAGATTATTGCGTGAAACTCTGTGCGACGATTGCCAGCGTGATCACCGTATCATAGTATCACGCCCCTGTGCGGAGTCCTCGCTGGTCTTTCACACGGCGCGTTTATATCTTTTTCCCATCCCTTTGCATGTCCACGAACCTCAGTCACCTCTCCTTCCGCCAGGGCGTCGAAAAGAACGTCTTCGAACGCATGGTCGATGCCGCCGACAAGGCAGGCACGGCTGAAACGCCCAGCTTTGTGCGTGGGCTGGGCGAGGAGTCGCTCTTCGGCGATGCAGTGACGCTGGGCGCGGTTTCGTTCTACGATTTCACCAAGAAGGAGAACGCGAACAAGAAGGTCTTCGTCTGCAACGGCTCGGCCTGCCTCTGTGCAGGCACGCAAGACAAGCTGCACCACGCGATGGAGCAGAGCTTCAAGGCGGACGAGATCGGCCACATCTGCTGCCTCGGACGCTGCCACGAGGGCGGAGCATTTCAGTATCAAGGCAAGAACTACAGCGGCCAGTCGGACGCGGCTCTGACCACGCTTTTCACCGAAGGCAAAGGCGATGACTCGGACAACTACGCGGTCTTCTCCACGCTCGAGACGCCCATCCTCACGGCGGAGTTCACCGGCATCGACGACTACTACGCTCCCTTCAAGACGCTGATCGCGAAAGGCGACCGCGACGCGCTCGGTGTGGAACTGAAGGACAGCGGCCTGCGTGGCCGTGGCGGTGCGGGCTTCCCGATGCACTTCAAGTGGGCAGGCGCAAAGGCTTCACCCGGCCCAGTGAAATACATCGTCTGCAATGCGGACGAAGGCGATCCCGGTGCCTACATCGACAAGTATCTCATGGAAAAGCAGCCGCACTCCGTGCTGCTCGGCATGATGGTCGCGGGCTGGTATGCAGGCGCGGAGACGGGCGTTCTCTACATCCGTGCCGAGTATCCCGACTCGGTGCGCATCGTGGACGAAGCCATCGCGGATCTGCAAAAGGCCGGACTGCTCGGCGACAACATTTGCGGCAGCGGCTTCAACTTCCGCTTCAAGACGATCAAAGGCGCGGGTGCCTACATCTGCGGCGAGGAGACGGCCTTACTCTCCAGCATCGAAGGCCAGCGCCCGGAAGTGCGCACACGTCCGCCGTTCCCCACAGTGGAAGGTTTGTTCCGCCGCCCGACCATCGTGAACAATGTGGAAACCTTCGCCAACCTGCGCGCCATCCTCACGCTCGGTGGCAAAGGCTACGCCGCCATCGGCACGCCGCAGAGCACGGGACCGAAGCTTGTCTCGCTCGACTCGTGGTTTTCCAAGCCCGGCATCTACGAGGTCGCGATGGGCACGCCGTTGCTCGATGTGATCAGCATGGCTGGCGGCTTCAAGACGAACATCAAAGCCATCCAGATCGGTGGTCCGCTCGGTGGCATTGTGCCGATGTCGCATGTGGACCGCCTCACGGTGGACTTCGAAAGCTTCAAGAAGGAAGGCTTTCTTCTCGGTCACGCCGGCGTCGTGAGCATCCCGGAGACGATGCCGATGATCGAATACATCCAGCACCTGTTCCAGTTCACCGCCGACGAAAGCTGTGGCAAGTGCTTCCCCTGCCGCCTCGGCAGCACGCGCGGTAAGGAACTCGTCGCCAAAGCGCGCGGCGACAGCAGCTTCAAGATCGACCCCGAGCTAATGACCGACCTGCTCGACACTATGGAGCAGACTTCCCTTTGCGCTCTCGGTGGCGGTGTGCCGTTGCCTATCAAGAACGCCATCGCGCATTTCGGCGCGGAGTTGGATGGGTATTTCAAATCTTGAGTATGCGTGGAGGACGTGGAGGATCTGCCGTATTTTGTGCCTTAGAGCCTATCCGGCGAAAGGCTGTAGAGGTTGTAAAGCGGTGAGGCGCTGGGTCATGATGCCGATGAAGGCGATGTAAACAAAGGCTTCGTGGTGACGGGGGGGGCTTCTCATGGTCACATGTCAGGCGTCGTTACTTCACCAGCCAGCCGAAGCTGCGCTCAATGACCCAGCGTCGGGGCTGCACGATGAAGCCCTTCTGGCCTGCGAGTTTCTTGATGATGCCCATCCCAAAGCTGGTGCCGCGACCAAAGAGCCTGCCCATGCGCTGCACGAATTCTTCGAGCTTACCCGCGTAGCCGCCGTCGGCGAAAATTATAGCAGGCTCATGAAGTTGTGGCAGAACATGCACAAGAGCAGCTCGGCTCCATCGCCATCCACATCCGCCGCGTTGATGCCCTCCGAGTAATAACGATCCGTGAGCTGGATGCGCTCGAACGAGTGAAGCTGGAAATCGGCCGCCTGCGTGGTGATGACGGCGGCGAAAAGAGCAAGGGCGGATGTTTTCATGCCGCAGTTTACGGATTGCGCAGCTCGGACGCCACAGTTGTTGCAGCCTTTTCCCAACTCGCGGCATCGCTGGCTCCAAAGGCGGTCACCATGCGCCAGGTGCCTTCGAAGCCGGCGGGCACCGTGGCGTTGTCGAAGCATTTGAGGTAAAACTTGCGGTAGGAGCCCGGCACGTTCCAGACCATGGCGATGTGCCCGCCGAGCTCCGGCGCGGAAAGCAGGCGCGAGACGCCGAACTGGCTGCTTCTCGGCTCAAACACGGCCATCCAGTCGATGCGCTGGTTGATGAAAAACTTCCGTGCGGTGTCATCGCTGTCATTCAGCGGACCGGAGAGCGTTTTGGCAGGCTCGGCGTCCGTTCCGGCGCAGAAGGCGGACACGCTCGGTGCCCACGCGTGCATGAAATGATACACCAGCTTCAGCGGCACGGCCTTCGCGGTGCGCACGGCAGTCGTTTCGTGCAGTCGGTTGTTTTTCAGCTCGACGATGCAGGTCAGGTCGAAGTCGCGGATGCGTGATTTGCGCTCAAAACGGAAGGTCTGGCCCTTCAACACGGCTTCAGGCTTTTCGAGCGTTTTGCCATCAAGGATGAAGGCGAGCGATTGCAGCGGCTCCGGCTCGTTTTCGAGATGCGCGGTGCCAATGAAGCCACAATCGGGAAATGAAAACACCGTGCCGTAGGCGCTGCGCTCGGTGGTCATCGCTTGGCCTCGAAAGTCGATGCGCCCTGGCGTCCATTGCGAAGCCTGCCGCAGCAGCAGCGACACCTCGCCACAGGTCACGGTGATCGTCGGCAGATCCGGGCCGAGGTTTGGCACAAATGGCTTCGCGGCGTGGAGAGCCGTCGTGAGAGTCAGAGCGAGAGCAAAAACATGAATCGAGGTCATCAAGGCTCACATACGTTGGTTGCTCTTCACGAATTCTCACTCAAACATGATCTCGTCATGCCTCGCGATGACGACGGCCCTGCCGATCACGCGATGCAACAGGCTTCCACCATTGCTGGCAAGTTTTCTTGGAAGCCCCTTGGATCGTCTCTGAAAAAGTCCGCAAATGCTTGTCCGCGTTCTGCCTGCACGATGTGACAGAGTGAACGCGCAAAGGAAAACACCCTCTGCATTTGCCAAGCTCATCGCCTTGTTGTGCAATGCGGGCTCACATGAAAAAGGCTCTCTCGGGACAAAAGATCGGATTCGTCGGACTCGGCAACATGGGGCGTGCGAACGCGCGGCATCTGCATGAAGCAGGTGCAGAGGTGATCGTATGGAATCGCAGCGACGCACCGGCGGAGGCAGCGGTCGCCTTGGGCATGAAGCGCGCGGCTTCGCTGCCTGAACTCGCCCGCGAGATCGGCGATGGTGTGATCTGCATCAATCTCACGATGACAGACGTGGTCGAGCAGGTGGTCTTCGGCGCAGGCGGCTTGATCGAGGGTCTGCACCCGAACGCCTTGATCATCGACTTCGGCACCACGGGAGTGCCACAGACGAAGGAGTTCGCCCAGCGCGTGAACTGGGTGGATGCGCCCGTGTCCGGTGGACAGGTCGGTGCCGAAACCGCCTCGCTGACGATCATGGCAGGCGGCACGGAGGTGAACTTCCAGCGCGCTCTTCCTTTGTTTCAGGTCGTCGGCAAAAACATCACCCACATGGGCACCAGCGGCAGCGGCCAGGTGGCCAAGCTCGCCAACCAGCTCATCGTCGCGCAGACCATCGACGCCGTGGCGCAGGCGCTGCGACTGGCTGAGCTGTCCGGCGTGGACTCCGCGTTGGTGCGCAAAGCCTTGCTCGGTGGTTTCGCCGAAAGCCGCATCCTCGATCTGCACGGCAGCCGCATGGTGCGCCGCGACTTCGCACCCGGTGGCCGCTCCACCTTGCAACTCAAAGACGTGCGTCTCATGTGCGAACTCGCCGAATCCGTCGGCCTCGACTCCCCCACCCTGCGCAACTCCCTCGCCCAATGGGAGACCTTCGTGCATGAGAAGGGCTTCGGTGACCTCGATCACTCGGGGTTGTTCCGGTTGTATGAGCCCAACCCTACGGATGAGGGTTGATTGCTTCGATGTCTCACTGCGCTTTTGTCAGTTGGTTGGAGTCAACTAGTGCGTCCACTTTCCCTCGCGATCATCACTGACCATCGGGCAGTTCAGTGATGAGTGCGGCGAGCAACCGGGGTGAGCGCCCGGTGGATGGTTTACAAGGGAACGTTGGACTCGGCGCTGCTCATCCGATTCCTTGAGCGGGCGGTGCGCTCGATGAAAAGGGCGCAAACTGTATCTGATCCTCGACGCCCTGAGGGTGCATCAAGGCAAGCCGGTGAAAGCCTGGCTGGAAGACCATGAGGAGGAAATCGCCATCTATCACCTGCACAGCTACAGCCCCGAACTCAATCCAGACGAACGGCTCAATCGCTCGCTTAAAAGCACCCTAAGCCACCTGCCCTCGGCCAAGGACGAACGCAGCCTGCAAAAGCAGATCATCGGCAGGCCGATATCCTGCCCGATGGCGGCCCTTGCCTGTAGAATATGGTTTGCGTGAGTATGGCATGGATTCCATACTCGGTGAGTTATGAAAATGACCATGCACATTGATGACAGTCTCCTCTCTGAGGTGATGAAAATTACTGGTGCTGAAAGCAAGACAGCCGCCGTTGATTTGGCGTTGCGGAAAATCGCCAGAAAGCACAAATTTCGCGAAGCTTGGAAAAAGGGTCTCGGTCTCACACCTGAAGAACTTGCGAACGCATACGACCCTGTGGTCGCGTCGTTTGTTCTGGGGGAAACGCCGGTGAAGTCACGAAAATCCTAAACCCCTGATGTCATGGACGAAAACGTGATGATTGACTCGTCATTCTTCATCTGCCGCTTCCGCGAACGGCAGGACCCGTTTGCCGAGATTGCTTTGGCTGACCCTCACTACGATTTCTTTTCCTGTGGCGTGGTGATGGCCGAAGTATGCGGCGGCATGGCCACTGCGAAGCTGCGGAAAGCTGTGCGCGCCAAATTCGCCGTCATGTGCTGGGTGCCTACCACGGACAAAATATGGGACCGGGTCGCCGACATAGCATTCCAGCTTGCCCGCAAAGACATTCAGATGAAAACTCCTGACCTCGTCATCGCAGCTTCCGCGCTGGAAGCACAGTCATCCGTGCTCACCTTTGATTCTGACTACAAGTTCGTGCCTGGACTTCGGGTGATTAGTTCGCTCAATTGAACCATCCAGGCTTTTTGCGGCTCGAAGCGGGCTGCAGCAGGCGTAACTCATTTTTCTCACCTCCACCACCATGTCCGAAGACATTTCCCAACTCACAGCCTTCATTGATGGCGAACCTTACCTCTTCCAGAACGGCGAGACCGTGCTGAGCGTCGTGGATCGTCATCGCGGTCGTGGCCATGTGCCCACGCTTTGCGATGCGCCGCAGCTCAAGCCGTATGGTGCGTGCCGTGTGTGCTCGGTGGAGGTCGCGTTGCAAGCCGATGGGCCGCGTCGGGTCGTCGCTTCATGCCACACGCCGATCAGCGCGGGGATGCACATCTTCACGGAGTCGCCGAAGGTGCGCCGTCTGCGGAAGAACATCGTCGAACTCGTGCTCACGGATCATCCGCTCGACTGCCTGACCTGCGAAGTCAGTGGCAACTGCGAACTCCAGACCGTCGCAGCGAAGGTGGGCATTCGTGGCGTGCGTTATCCGGCGGGGGCGAACCATCTCGATCGTCCGAAGGATCACTCGCATCCTTACATGACCAGCGAGTTGTCGAAGTGCATCAACTGCTCGCGCTGCGTTCGTGCTTGCGATGAAATCCAAGGCCAGTTCGTGCTCTCGATGCATGGTCGTGGCTTCAATGCGAAGATCATCAAGGGACTCGACGAATCCTTTGCCGACTCGTCCTGCGTGTCCTGCGGAGCCTGCGCACAAGCCTGCCCGACCTCGGCGATCAGCGACAAGTTCTTCTCCAAGTCCATCGAGGCGACCAAGAAGACGCGCACGGTCTGCACCTACTGCGGCGTGGGTTGCAATCTCACTGTAGCGACGAAGGGCGACGAAGTGCTGAGCATTCAGGCACCTGTCGATGCCGAGGTGAATCACGCGCACACCTGCTTGAAGGGACGCTTCGCATTCAAGTTCTACAACCATCGCGATCGTCTGCGCAAACCGCTCATTCGTCAGGCGGACGGCGGCTTCAAAGAATCAACCTGGGACGAGGCGTATGATCACATCGTCACCAACTTGAAGCGCATCATCGCGGACAACGGACCGCAGGCCGTCGCGGGCATCTCGTCGGCACGCTGCACGAATGAGGAGAACTACCTCATGCAGAAGTTCATCCGCCACGTCATCGGCACGAACAACATCGACTGCTGCGCACGCGTCTGCCATTCGCCCACGGCGTGGGGCATGCAGAAGTCGTTCGGCACCGGTGCGGCGACGAACTCATTCGAGGACATCGAGCACACGCGTTGCATCATGGTCATCGGCGCGAACCCCACCGAAGGCCATCCGGTCACTGGCGCTCGCTTGAAGCAGCAGGTCATGAAGGGCACACCGCTTATCGTGATCGATCCGCGTCGCATCGAGATCGTGCCGTATGCGAAGTATCACCTCCAGCTCCGTCCCGGCACCAACGTCGCGCTGCTCAACATGTTCGCGCGTTGCATCCTCGACGCCGGTTTGGTGAAGAAGGACTTCGTCGAGAAGCGCTGCGAGAACTGGGCCGAGTTCGAGGCCGGACTGCGCAAGCTCGACCTCGATGAGTTGGCGAAGATCACCGGCGTGGACAAGGAACTCGTGCGCGCCGCCGCCATCGAATACGCCTCCTCAGAGGCCGCGATGAGCTTCCACGGCCTCGGCGTCACCGAGCACGAGCAGGGCGCGAAGACCGTCATGCTCATCAGCAATCTCGCCATGATGACCGGCAACATCGGTCGCCCCGGCGTCGGCGTGAATCCGCTGCGCGGCCAGAACAACGTGCAGGGCGCCGCCGACATGGGCTGCCAACCGCACCAGGGCGCGGGTTACTTTGAGATGAATGACCTCGACGTGCAGAAGCGCTACAGCGAGTTCTACGGCACGCAGACCCCGAGCGAGCCCGGCTGGAAGATCCCGCAGATGTTTGACAACGCCATCGCTGGCAAGCTGAAGGCGCTCTGGCTCATGGGCGAGGACGTCGTGCAGACCGACCCCGACGCGCATCACGTGCGTCACGCCATGGACAGCCTCGAGTTCCTCGTTGTGCAGGAGATCTTCATGACCGAGACCGCGAAGTATGCGGACGTCATCTTGCCCGCCTCATCCTTCCTGGAAAAGAGCGGCACCTTCACCAATGCCGAGCGCCGCGTGCAGCGCGTGAACGCCACGGTGACACCGCTCTCCGGCACCAAGCCCGACGGCCAGATCATGTGCGAAATCCTCCAGCGCTTCGGCTACCCGCAGCCCGACTACACGCCCGATGGCGTGCTCGCGGAGATCGCCAAAATCGTCCCCTTCTTCAAAGGCGCGACCTGGGAAAACCTCGGCGAGCAAGGCCTGCAATGGCCGATCAAAGAAGGCGGCGTGGACACCCAGATCATGCACCTGGAGCAGTTCGCACGCGGCAAAGGCCACTTCCATTACTTCGACTGGAAGGAGTCGAACGAACTCGTCACCAACGGCAAGGAGTTCCCCTTCATCCTCACCACCGGCCGCATCCTCGAGCACTACAACTGCGGCACCATGACCCGCCGCACCGGCAACGAACAGATCGTCAGCAAGGACTTGCTCGCGATCAACCCCGTCGATGCCAAAGCCAAGTCCATCAACACCGGCGACACCGTGAAGCTCTTCAGCGCGAGAGGCGAAGTCGAACTCGAAGCCAACGTCACCGACGAAGTGAAGCCCGGCATCCTCTACACCACCTTCCACTTCCCCGATGCCATGGTGAACAATGTCACGGGTCAGGGGTGTGATTCGGATACGCTGTGCCCCGAATATAAGGTCGTGGCGGCGGATGTGGTGAGGGTTTAGACGGCGACCATGGTTGGAATCCGCCAGTGATGCTTCCGGAACCACCACCCAATAACAACACCGTGCAACTGGACCGCTCAAGATCGAACTGTCTTACGCGCAAGCAATTGTGGACCGCTCGCATCTTCACTGTGATTCTCAGTGGTATCTTCGTCTTTCTGCTCAAAGACGGGCTCAATTTGTTCGGGTTGAGTTCAAGGACGCTTTGCACAACATGGGTCGGGCTGGGACATACGTTAACCGTAACTGAGCGTGATTCGTTCCTGTCGCGCTACTACCGAGCGTCGGAGTGCAAATGGGGGATGGAAGTGTCCAGAACGCGCGAGTATTCTGACGACGATTACTATACGGACAGTGCCACCATCACGGACCGGGGATCACTTGGGTATGAACTTACTCTTGGCTCTGGTGCTAGGTGGCGATGGCGGAATGGATCGTGGTGGCACCGCCATGGGGCTGATGACTGGGTTAAGGAATAGCGACGCGATTTGGGTCTGCTGTGCTGAACTAATGAGGGCAAGCCCAAGACCGTTCATGACCCTGCATTGTTACGCGAAGCTTTCTGGTATGCGGAACGACGAAGGAAGTTCCGCTTTCATAGGAGCTAGCCGGCCTTCGAACATCCCCCGACTCCCTGAGGCCACAGCGCTTCAGCCTCACGAAGTCCACCGACTTTTCGATAGCCCACTGCTCCGAACAAAGCGAAGCTTCGTTCCTCGCTCCGCACTCCAAGGCGCTGCGCGCAACGTCTCGATGGCTGACGACTTCTACAACGCCGGGCTCCGATGCTAGAGCGCTGCTAGGGCTTCACAACACGAAGATAACGTTTCCCCATATCAGGGCGCTCCACCGTCGCCACATCCCCTTCGATTTTGACCTTCCACTGTGTCTTGTCCTTTAGAGTGATGGTGATCTGATCACCTTTGCTATTGGCCTTCCACTTTCCTGGTTGCGTGTCAGTCATCTCAAAGCTGCCATCAGGATGAAACTGCACCTGAGCCATCGGACGGGTGTTTTCGAGCGTGCTGTGGTAAGTCCACTTCAATGGAACTTTGGGTGGCAGCGCTGGCAATTTCCCGGCCTCAATCTCAGCCCGAATTTCGCCGAGTTTGGCGACCACATCGACTTTCTTTCCTTCGCTTGTGGACAGCAGGCCTGAGATACGAGCGATGCAGCTCTTCTGGACTGGTTCCAGGGCCTTAACTCTGGCTCCATCATATTGAGCAAAGAGTGCCTGGACACTGGGATGCGGATTGGCGACAGCCTCCCCGGCGGCTTTCAACTTCATCTGCTCGGTGATAGCTTCTGCTGAACCGGTGTCGCCTGACTTTACCAAATTGGCCGTGATTGTTGCTACCACTCGCTCCAGAGTCTGATTCACACCAACCAATGCTTGCGTTGCTTTGGATCGGTAGTCCGCAGAGATCTGTGCAGGAGTATCGGCCAACAAGGATGCAGTAACCATCAGTGCTATGAACAGGCTGGGAAGGAATCGTCCGCTTGATGAATTTATGGGGATTGAAGGGATACTACTGATCAAAGGATGGCTGTTGTGAATTGTCCACAGTGTTTGCCATCCATCCTCGAATCAGTTGATCGCTTCCTCATGCCACAGCGCTTCAGCCTCACGAAGTCCACCGGCACCGAGATCATCCCACGCGCCGGACAAAGCGGTGCTTGGGTCCGATGAAGCCGGGCTATGTGAGCCTGGAGGGGTGTGCTCGGTGGGACCTGTGGCACTTCTTCCACTGGGCCAGCGGCTACGGTTAGGCTGTGGTGCGAGGACGAAGTCCGTCCGTCTTGAACTGATCGTTCGTCTTCACCCATGAGGTCGTATTCAGCCTCTCGCACCATGCTGCCGAGCACCACGGCTAACCCTTCGTCTCTTTCCACCCAGCCACGCGTTACATCATTCAACCTTGCATGATGCGAGTCCTCAGGCGCCATCATGCCTGTCGCGGAAATGATACCAGAGCATCCCAATGAGCGATTCGAGTCTTCCTCGACGTTCTTGAGGCTATGAGAGCTACCTTTCTCCTCGCCGCCCTCTGGCTCACCACACTCATCGCCCGTGCAGCCGATTTGCAGCCGCCCATCACCGTCGGGCAACGCGTTGCTACCTGCGGGCATAGTTTCCATGTGTTCACGTATCGCCAAGTCGCTGAGATCGCGACCTCGGCGGGCTTGAAGCATGAGTTGGCGGGGCTTTCGAGCATCGGTGGCTCCACGGTGATCAAGCACTGGGTGGTGCCCGAAAAGAAAAGTGCGGTGAAGCAGGTGCTGAAAGCCGGAAAGGCCGATGTGCTCACCCTTTCGCCGATCTGGCTGCCGGACGAGGCCATCGAGCAGTTCGTGAAACTCGGCATCGAGCACAACCCGGCGCTACGCATCACCGTGCAGGAATACTGGATGCCGAATGACGAGTATGAACCCGTCTATCCGCTCCAGACGAAGAAGAAGGTCGATCACAACGCCACCGATCTCGCCAAGCTCCGCGATGCCACCCAACGCTACGCCAAAGACATCGAAGACCACGTCAAAGGCATCAATCAACGTCTCGGCAAGGATGCGGTGCTCATCGTGCCCGTTGGCATGGCGGCGGTGACACTGCGCGAAAAAATCATCAAAGGCGAGGCCCCCGGCCTGAAGCAGCAGAGCGAACTCTTCCGCGACAACTGGGGCCATGCGCTAGTCCCGCTCCAGCTTCTCTCCAGCTACTGCCACTTTGCCGTCATCTACCGCAAGTGCCCCGTCGGCCTGCCATTGCCGCTCGCCTTTCGCACACTCAAAGACATGAGCGACGACGACAAAACCAAGCTCAACATCCTCCTCCAACAAATCGCCTGGGACACCGTGAGCGCTCATCCGATGAGTGGGATCATGAAATAGCTGACAGAAAAATGGGGGCAGCAAATAACAGAG
>CAUJJC010000068.1 GCA_963204975.1 Verrucomicrobiota bacterium
TCCATTGATCCGGTCTGCGGCCTTGATGAGGTGATGATGGTTGTTCCAGTAGATGCCCACATAAACGAAGCTGAGGATGTAACTGAGAAACTTGGGCCACAGGTCGTGATCGTGATCACGCAGCGTGGCGAAGGTGTCGCCGTGCGGGACCTTCAATTCGAGGACCATGATCGTGATGATGATGGCGATGACGCCATCGCTGAAGGCTTCCAATCTTCCTTTTTCCATGAGCTATGAGAGTTGCGTGGTTGTAGCGGAGAGTTGCTCCTCAGGCCAGCATTATCCCGGTCGCGTCAGCTTGTGGCACGGGTAGAAAATGAGCCTGATTCAATAAGTGGACGCCGCACAGTGCAGCCTTCACACTCCGTGCTCATGATCGCCAGAATTGCCCTCTTTGTTTTCCTCAGCTTGTTTGGCGGCGTTTTTGTGCTGGCGGGCTATCAAGAGTGGAAGCGCGATGTCACCAGGCATTACTCGCCGGCTGAGGCGGTGGTTGTGGGGCATGAGATGGTGATCGATCAGACACGTTGGATCGAGCGCGAACAGGAGGCTGTGAGGGTGGACACTCGGCTCCAACTGGCGCACCAGGGACGTGCGGAGAGCGTGGCGGCTGGCTTCTTCAAGGACACGGTCGCCGCGTGGAAGTTCATGCTGGCGAATCCTTCAGGGAAGTCCGTGAGCTGCCTTGTGTCACCATTGGGCAAAGAGGTGGTGTGGGATCAGTTTTGGTCGAGTCCTCCGGTCTGGGCGATTTCCATCGGCTCGGTGTTCCTGATGTCCGGCCTCTGGCAGCTCGTGCGCTGGCCGAGGTTCCGAGTATCGGATGACACGAAGCCCCTTCTCTTCTGCTCGATATTTTTGCTCGCGGGAATTTTGGCGGCTTCGCTGATGTGGCCTGCGGCGGTGACTCACATGAGGGCTGCTGGCTGGGATTTGGTCCCGTGCCACTCCGTTGAGCGGCGGAGCGTCGCAGCCCCCAGGTCATACGACACCCAGTTTTCGTTCCGCTACACTTACCATGGCAAAGACTACCTCGCGGTGAAGATGGCGAATGCCTTCGATGAGTGGAGCTGCGGGCCGAAGCCGTCGGCTTGTCGGGTGAATCCTGAAGTTCCCTGGCGGGCAGAGCTGAGCTGGGGCTGGCGACCTGGCCTGGGGATCGCCTTATTTCCTTTGCCCTTCCTCGCGGTGGGCATCTTCGCCTTCATCATTCCCTTCTCATCGCGAATGCAGCGATTGATCGCGGAGGCTCGGGAGAACCAGCCGGGAAGCCAGTTTCATATCCCGGCAGATCGCATGACCGACATTGGAGGACGGCTGTTTGCCTTCGTCTTCGCAGGCTCCATCGTGGGAGTCTTTGTGTCAGTGTGCGGGGAGATGTGGATCGCCGACCACGAGCGCAAGTGGTGGCTGACGATCTTCCTCATCCCGTTTGTGTTCGCTGTGCTGTTCCTTGCCAAAGGCCTCGTGGAGAAGGTCTGGGAGTCCTGGCGAAGCTGACCCGCATCAGGAATGAGTCGTCATCTGCGCCAGCCGCTGCTGAATCTCGGGGAACAAGGGACGTGACGCGACATCGAGCGACAGGCACTCGGATTGCAGAGCCTTCATCGCATGGATGCAGGCACTGCTCGTGCTGGTGGTCGCAAGACGGCTCGTCAGTTCTTCCAAAAGGTAACCCAAGGCACGCACCTCGATCTGTTGCAGCGCATAGCCGCTCGCGGACGAGTAGAAGGACGCGGCACCGAAGTCGCCGAGGAGACAATCGCCCGTGGTGCGAGTGAGCACATTGTGCGCGTAGAAGTCACCGTGCATGATGTGGTGCTGATGCAGATGCGCAGCGGCGGCAGCAAGACCCTGGGCGATGCGCAGCGCTTCGTCAGCGGTGAAGGTGCGGTCGTCAGCATACACATCGCGAGTGCAGGAATCGAAAGACGGCGGACCTGCGAGCGATGTAAACTCGGGGGCGATCAATGCCATCACGAGCCCTGGGGCGCCGCTGGGATGGTGAACCACGCGTCCGAGGATCTCGATGAGGTTGGGGTGTGCGCCTGTTGTTAGGCTGGCGGCGACTTCGCAGGATGGAAGGCCATCGCTGGTCATGGTTCCTTTGAAAATCTTCACGGCCACTTCGCGAGGTTGGGTGCATTCAGTTGCTCGCCAATGCGCGCGATGAATGAAGCCGGAAGCGCCTTCGCCCAGGAGGTCGATCAGATGCAGTTCGTTCCAATCGATGGCTGACGGCAGCGAATCGAGTGCTGGCGCTGGAGCGCATGGATTGCCTGCCAAGGCAAGCCAGGCGAGACGCGGCAGGCTGAGCAACCACGAGGGCAGGACCTCGAACTCGTTCGCCGCGAGGCGGATCATCTCGAGGTTCTCGCAGTGCGCCATCGAAGCCGGAAGTGTCCGCAGACGATTGCCGGAGAGCATGAGCTTTTGCAGTCTCGTGCACCGACCCAAGGACGAGGGCAGGACCTCGATTCGATTGTCCGTGAGGATGAGCCATCGCAGCGTCGAGGGCAGAGCTTCGTCTGCGACGGTCTCAATGGCATTCGCCTTGAAGCCGACCATGCTTAACTGCGGGCAGACACCGATGACTTCGGGCAGGTGCGTGAAGCGGTTCTCGGAGCAGAACAGGATGCGCAGCTTCTGTAGCCGGGCAAAGTCATCGGGGAGCGATTGGAGGCGATTGCCGGTGAGATTGAGCACCTCCAGAGTGTCGGCGAGATCAAAGACTTCTGGGGGCACCTCTTCCAGCCCACACGACAGATCGAGGCGACGTGTGCCTGCCAGTTTGCCTGCCCGGAGTTGGGAGAGTGTGTCCATGAATTGATCGAGTGTGAGGGCCGCGATCTTGGCCAGTGTTCCGCGTTGCGCCAGCGGTCATGCACGGGATCAAACCAATCATCAAAACCGAACGCGGAGGTAGGTGCCAATCACGGATTCGGTCTGCCAGTCGTCATGCTGATGATGCGAGAGCAGCATGTAAAACAGATCGAGATCGGTGTGTGCTGAAGTCGCAAAGCTGAGGCCTGCGGGGACGACCCGGTTCTCACTCCACTCGCCACGGTGGAGGTCGATCAAGCACTCGTTGCTCACAAACACACGCTTCAGCGGGCCGATGGCATTGGGCAGCGTCCAGGTGAGTTGCAAGCGATGACGCGAGCGATGCACTGTGAATGACTCGCCTTCGTTCCACCGCCACTCCATTCGATTTCGCCACTCCAGACGGAGATGGTCGGAGAGGGAACACTTGGGGTTCAGTTCGAGTTCGGGGCGGAACTGCGAGTATCGCACACCGCTCGTGTTTTCGATGCTCAGAGCCGAGAGAGCGAGTGCGGCATCGAGCCAGGGCGTGAGTTCATACTTCACGCGCGGGCTGATCATTTGCACGAAGGGGCCGTCCTCGAAGTCCAAACGATTTACCATCAGCACTCCGGCGCTCCATGGGGCCTCGTGATAAACATCCAGCAGCGTCCAGGCCCACCATTCATCCGCCTGCGCAGCGAGGGCAGGGAGC
Organism: Verrucomicrobiota bacterium; assembly: GCA_963204975.1. Taxonomy (GTDB): domain Bacteria; phylum Verrucomicrobiota; class Verrucomicrobiia; order Verrucomicrobiales; family Verrucomicrobiaceae; genus JAEUHN01. Next base: position 3,518 of record CAUJJC010000068.1, read on the forward strand.
AAAGCGAGACAGAAGATGACGAAGCGCATGGGGAGTGATGGATGCCTTGTCAGCGCATCACGGCTGGCTGTCCAGTGGACTCCAGAACCGAGTGCCAAAGCTCCTGCGTGGGGTCCACTTTGCGGCGGCCATGGATCACCAGCTCCAGCGGCAGATGAACGAAGGAGCCGTGCCAGCGACCGACGAGCATCCCCGTCTTGCCAGCCACGGCGGCGTGAACGGCGGCCTGGGCGAGGCGGGAGCAATACACGTTGTCCTGCGCGTTCGCGGGCACGCTGCGCACGATGTAGCTCGGATCGATGTATTTGAGGTTCACCTCGGTGCGCCGTTCTTTGAAGAAGGCATTGATCCGATCCTTCAAGTAGAGGCCGATGTCGCCATAGCGCTGATTGCCGCTGGCATCGGTTTCGCCACTGGACTGCATGAGGTGCTGGCCTGCGCCTTCGGCCACGACTACCACAGCGCTGCCGCGTTTCATCAACCGGTAGCGCAGGGCTTCGAGCAGGCCGCGCGGGCCATCGAGTTCGAACGGGACCTCGGGGATCAAAACGAAGTCCACATTGCTCCCCGCCAGAGCAGCGAAGCACGAGATGAAGCCCGAATCGCGACCCATGAGTTTCACCAGGCCGATACCATTCACGGCCCCATTGGCCTCGACATACGCACACGTCACCGCCTGGACAGCAGCGGCGAAAGCCGTCTCAAAGCCGAAGCTCTTGTCCAGATACATGATGTCGTTGTCGATGGTCTTGGGGATGCCCACGACGGCTTTCTTCAAGCCTCGGCGGTCGATTTCGGCGACGATCTCAGCAGCACCTCGGAGCGTGCCATCACCACCGATCACGAAAAGGATGTCCACCTTCATCTCCTCCAGCGTGTCCACCATTTCGCCGATGTCTTGCTTGCCACGCGAGCTGCCGAGCAAAGTGCCGCCGAAGTGATGCGCCTGCTCTACGGATGAAGGTTTCAAAACCAGCGGCGTGTGGCCGAAGCGCTGCACCAGACCCTCGTAACCATATCGAAAGCCGTAGATGCGCGTGATGCCATACTGGCGGTGGCACTGATTGACGATGCCGCGAATGATGTCGTTCAGTCCTGGGCACAGGCCGCCACAGGTGACAATGCCCACCGTGGTGCGCGACGGATCGAAGTAGATCATCTCGCGAGCCCCGGCCTCTTCAAAGCTGACATCAGACACGCTCTGGCCATCGAGCGGCACATGCGTGTGGAAGAGCACGCGGTTGGCATCCGTCTTGAACGGAGCCTCGATGGAGCCGATGCGTTGCAACGGCGATGGAATGGTGCACGGACCCAACGATGGAATCCGCGTGACGGCAGGAGGACGATTCATGAAGAGCAGGTTTTCCTGCTCTTCGAAGCAGATGGAGTGCCATCTGCTTTGAGCGTGAACTCAAATCATCCCGAGCTTCATCTTCCCTTCCACGCTGATCATGCCCTGGTTCCACGGCGGATCCCAGACGAGCTCGACAGCTGCGTCGTCCATGTCCTCGATGGTCATGATGCGGCTTTGCGCGTCGGCGGCAATGGTGGGGCCCATGCCGCAGCCGGGGGCGGTGAGCGTCATCTTGATGAGCGCCTTGTTCTTGCCGTCGGTGTTCTCTACGCGGCAATCATAGACGAGGCCGAGATCGACGATGTTGACCGGGATTTCTGGGTCATAGACGTTCTTGAGCTGGTTCCAGACTTCCATCTCGAGGTCCGAGGCTTCCATCGGGATGTTGGAAGACGTGCTCGCGTCCGTTGCCTTGTCGGCCTTGGGATCAATGCCGAGCGCATCGGCGTCCAGAGCGTTGATACGGGCCAGACCGAAGTCGGTCGCCACGGTGTAGGTGCCGCCGAGCGACTGGGTGATGATGACCTTCAGACCCTGAGGCAGCTTGACCATGTCGCCGCTGGGAATCTGGATGGCATCGACTTCGCGTTTGAGTTCGAGAGAGCTGTGCATGTGGAGGGGAAGTGAGAGAGAAAAAGGGATTCAGCCGACAAAGCCTTGCTCCGCATAGCGGCGCAGAGTCTCGGGCGCAATATCGTATCCGTGAGGCCAGGAAAGAATGCCATACGCTAGGAAAGCCTCGGCGAACAAGTCTTCATCGCGCAGCGCCTGCTTTAGGGGGCCTCCGGTATTCCCATAATCTGAGAAGTCCAGCTCGGCGACGAACCCATCACGGAACCGCAACGACAAGCGATGAGGGCCGGTGTGGTGGAAGGCCGAGACCTCACAGTCGGCAAGAGAGGCTGTGGACGGACTGATAAGAGTGCTCATGGCAGAGGTTCGATCGGATTGAGCTTCTCATGCTGAAGCGCGAGCCCCCAGTTTTGTTCAAGCTCAGCCAAATGCAACGAAGCCCACTCACGAATCAATCGGTGAGCTTTGTCGGAGAAGTCTCCGCTCGAGGCAAGGAGACTGCCGTCCAAAGTGAAAGATGCTCTGCCTCCCGCATACCGGGCGTGAAAATGCGGCGGCTGATGATCATCGTAAAACATCTCGATACGAATCCCAAAGAAGCGGCTGATCTCGGGCATGGCGACGGGTTCACGACTTGAGCACAATCTTCACCTTGCCCGCCGTCTTGCCTGCGGCGGAGAGGGCATCTGCCAACGTGGGGCCCACGGGCGTGGCGGGTGCGGAGGATACGGGCGCAGGTGAGGACTCGCCTTCGAGCGCGGCACGGAGCGCTCCCTCCACCATCTGGCCGCAGTGAATCTTCATCGGTGGCAAAGGGCCGAGGGGTTGGGAGAGTTCGGCAGCGGACATCTGCAGCGCTTCCTCGCGCGTCTTGCCGCGAATGAGTTCGGTCGCCATGCTGGCGACGGCGATGGCGGTCTGGCAGCCGAAGGACTGGAAGCTCGCCTTGTCGATGACCTTGCGGCCGTCCTTCTCTTTGTATTTGATCCACAGGCGAACCATGTCGCCGCAGTCCGGGCTGCCCACGGTGCCCACGGCGTCGGCGTCGGTCATTTCACCGAGGTTCTGGGGATTGGCGATGGCGTCTTCTAAATTCATGTGGGGGCGTTCTCGGTTCAGAGTTCTCTGTTCTCCGTTTTTGATTCTGCAGGTTTAGCCGAGAACCCTGAACTGAGAACCGAGAACTATTACTCCAGTTCGATAAAGTAGCGTGGCAGCGAAGGATCTACCTGTTCGCTATACGCATTGATGCCACCAGCGAGACACTTTGTTTCGCTGAAACCGTGCCCGATGAAGTAGGCGGCGATGTCCAGCGACTGCGCGCCCATGTGATCGTAGAAGAGCACGGGCTGCGTCTTGTCCCAGGTGCTGAAGGCTTCCTGGATGAGTTCCTGCGTGAGCCGTGCGGAGCCGGGAATCTTCACTGCGTCGTGCTCTTCGGCGGTGCGCACGTCCAGCACGCGGGTGCCGGGCTTGTCCTTCCACTCGGCGAACTCCGTCGGGCTGAGCTGAATCTTCGCATCGGAGTCGTGGCTCGATTGGATGTGAGCGATGGCTTCCTCGACGGGGATGTTCTCATTGCGTGTGCAAACGCCAGCCAGCGTCTCGTTCGGGCTGAAGCCGCAGCTCTTGCAGCCGCCGATGTGGTAGCGGGCAAACAGGGCACGCTGTGCGCCGGGGTAGGCCTGCAGCAGTTCGCCCATGGTAGTGTCGCCTGAGAGAGGGGTCATGGCGCGCATGGTAGGGGGGAGGGGAGCAGTTACAAGTTTCGGGTTTGAACTTTCCCGCTAGATTGGCGCGCTTCCGGCCACTCTTCCCTTCATTTCCATGAGCGAACCTCGAATCCCTTTGCTGCCCACGCTGATGACGGCGGGCAATATCTTGTGTGGTTATGTGGCCACGTTGCAGATCTTTGATGGACGGCATCTCGCGGACATCAGTCACTACCACAATGCGATCCTGCTGATCCTTGCCGCGTGCGTGTTTGATGCTCTCGATGGCCGTGTGGCAAGGTTCTCAGGCAGCGAGTCCGCCTTTGGTCGAGAACTCGATTCCCTGGCAGACATCGTGTCCTTCGGCGTCGCGCCCGCCTTGCTCGTGCATGACATCGTGCTCAAGGACCTCAACACGCCCAAGGGGCTCGGCTGGGCCATCTCGTGTCTCTACCTGGTGTGCGGCGCGATCCGGCTCGCGCGCTTCAATTGCATCGCTGCGATGGACACCAAGAGCAGCAGCAAAAATTTCTGCGGCTGCCCCATCCCTGCCGCTGCGGGTGTGATCTCATCTTTGACCCTGCTGGTGATCTGGCTGGACAGCAACGAACGCGAGATCGGCAACTGGAAGTATGCCCTCGCCGCCCTGATGGTGGCACTGTCTCTGATCATGGTGAGCAATCTCGAATACCCGAGCTTCAAGAGCGTGAACTGGCGCACACGCCGCTCGATCAACTGGGTGCTCGCGGCGATCACGCTGATCGTGCTCACCGTCATGTTCTGGCAGTGGATGCCAGCAGTGATCTTTGTCAGCTACCTGCTCTACGGCCTCGTGCGTCCCTGGATCTCGCGCAAATGGCAGCAGGAGATCGAGGAAGAAGCACCGGAGGAATTCGATGACAACGGCGACTCTGATCCCGCCACGAAGATTTAGTGCGTAGTTCGTGCTCAAGGCTTGCGTGTCTCATGCGTGCTCGCTAGAAGCCAGCGCACATCTTCATGCCTGACTTCTACCAGCACGCGCGCCTGCCGACGTTGCATCACCTCGCCGACAGCGATGTGATGGCGCGCGAGGCAGAGCTGGCGGAGTGGAGCAAAAACAAGCCCATCGTGCTCCTGCTCCCGGCTTTGTATTCCGAGTTCAACGCCACCGCGCTCCCCCGCATGATGCGTGAGATCTCGGGCGTGCCTTACGTGAGCGAAGTGGTGCTCACCGTGAACCAAGCCAGCGCCGGGCAAATCGACAAGGCACGCGCGCAACTCGCGAACTTGCTCGGCGACAAGCCTTTCACCCTGCTCTGGAATGACGGCCCCGCGCTTCAGGCCGTGCATCGCGAGTTGGAAGCCCGTGGTCTGCCCGACTTCCGTCACGGCAAGGGCTCCAATATCTGGATGGGCGTGGCGCATCTGAAAGCGCGCGGCACACCGCTCACCGTCGCCAGTCACGACACCGACATTCTCAGCTACGAGCGCGGCATGTTGTGGCGTCTTTGCTATCCCGTCGCGCATCCCGACATGCCCTATCAGTTCGCCAAAGGCTACTACGGTCGCGTGGGCGAGCGCCTCTACGGACGCATGACGCGGCTCATGATTTTCCCTCTCATCCAGGCCTTCATCTCCGTGATGGGCAACAGCCCGCTGCTCGATCATCTGGAAGGCTTCCGCTACCCGCTCAGCGGTGAGTTTTGCGCCGATATCGATGCCCTCAGCGATGTGTCCATGCCCTCCGGCTGGGGCTTGGAAGTGTGCTTGCTCAGCGAAATGTTCCGCACGCTCAAACCCGAGCGCATGTGCCAGGTGGATCTCGGTTCCAACTTCGAGCACCGCCATCGCACCGTCTCCAACACACCCGCCACCGCCGCTGCCGCAGAAGGCCTCATCGACTCCGCTATCGAAGTCAGCCGCACCCTCGCCAATCACCTTCTCCGGGACAAAGACGATTCCCCAGACGTGCTCGATCAGGTCCGGCAGCGCTACGTCGAGCTGGCCAATCAATGGGTGCCCCGCTACCAGCACGACGCCATGCTCAACGGCCTCCGCTACGATGTGGAAGACGAGCAGAACGCCGTGCAGGTCTTCGTAGAGGCCCTCCGGCAAGCCTTCGGCAGCAATGGCCATAGCGTTCACGCCCTCCAGTGCGTCGAGCGTCCCGCCTGTGGCCCGATCATCGACCAAGATCCCGCTCTGCGTGAGGCGCTCGTGGCGGCGGCAATTCGGTGACGCCTTGGTTCTGATTCCGTAAAGGCCGAGACTGTGGTCCCTGTCAGATACGGACGAGCCCGCAGCTTAACGAAAAACACCTGCACATAGGTGATGTATGCCGGGAGCTATGAATCCAACTGTTCAAATCCTACCCGGACCTCCAAGGTTACAGCACTTTCGAAATCTTCACTTTCCCGTCTTCGGAGGTGGGGGGGAGATGATCCGAGCGGTTTGTTCAATTGACTTCACCGCGCTAACGAAACCGGCAAGCTGACCACTTGCGCGAGTAACTGAGTTGTTGACTGCCACTGATGGGTAAGAAGAACCAGCGTTCACAATTGCGATTGGTCTGCTCATGAATTTATATTTAGGAGGCTGAGTAAGCAAAGTTCAAGCTCGATTCGTCTGCAAATCTCCTTCATGAAAGCTTCAGTAGCCTCAATGCTTGGCTTATCGAACTCGTTGCAGAGCTGTCGCTTGTATGTCGAGATAGTCACCGTGTAATTGTCGATTCCACGCGGCGTTTGGATTCGGATAGGGTGGCAATAGACACTTCCTTTCTTTTTTCGTTTATCTCGATCACTGGCCCAATATTCGGGAGACGCAAACTTGTTTGCGAAGAACAGGCTCTCTCCGATCCTACTTGCGTGACCTGAGAGGCTCTTGCCGGCCATGATGTCATTCGCATTACGATGTTCCCAACTTTGAAACTTAAATAGGAAAGACCACTCTGTTTCAACGGCACCTTTTTGAAAGATCACCAAATCGAACTGGCTTTCCGAAATCGAGTAGCAATCCTTCATGAACTCAGCGGTTGCTCGACTAATGACCTTAATCTGCTCTTCGGGGTGAGTGATGAGCTTAAATCGGTCCTTTGCATTGCCTGCGCTCTCTAACTTGCGACGAAAGCGATCAACCTTCGCCTGAACTATAGCTCCGATGATACGAGAGAAGATGTTCAAAGAATCAATCCCTGAAGTGCCAGACGAAGAGTGGTTTCTTCCGAATGCTGCGATGGCGTAGCAAAACAAATTCAGTCCGACACACCACACAAAGTAGGTCTGCACTTTGTCGTGATTCGCCGGGATCTTATACCAATTGGATTCCTTCACAAAATCACATGAGATGACAGCGTAAAACACGCCACAAATACCAGGCACTAAGAAAGAGAACCACCTATTACTAGCCCAAGACGGGATATGCACTGTGACCAATGAGACAACAAAGTGCCAAATCCATTTCACGCAATCCAACACAAATAAAAGACCTTGTTTATACATTGAACTCCGTGGCTTTAGTAAAATGTCCCAGTATGAGAATGGGGAATCCGACGCTATCTGGAGCAAATGTGGTGTTCAATCAATTATTGGCACAATTTTGAAATGCGTGACCAGCGATGATTGCCAATCGAAACCCACACCACCCGTTAAGAGTCATGGCAAAAACATCTCGAATGTCGGAGATCACCGAACCGTGCCCGCATTTTTGGATGTCCTATTGCGTTCGATACTCACAACAATGATCCGAATAACATCATCCTAGCTCTGCATCATACGGCGGGCTTGTTCAGAGGAAGTTGCGACTGTTGCGTCCTCTTGTAATAGATTTTGGTTGCCCTCCAAGGACTCGAACCTTGAACGAGAGATTCAGAATCTCCTGTGTTACCATTACACCAAAGGGCAGTTGGCGGATGCGGGCGAGATCAATAGCCGCATCGGGCGCGGTGTCAAACTACGGGTGCGCTCGGTTGCAGAGGCGGCTGTCGATGGTTGGAGGTGATTCCTGAACGCCGGACGGCGATGCAGGGTCTGTGGGCTCAAATCATTGCTCGTCGCGTGAATACGCAGCGGGCGGAATCCGTCGATGCGCCATGCCTTTGCCCTCCTATTCACCTGTTCGGCTCGACTCTGCTCCGGTCTATGTGATCAGCAGCACCCCTGGGAAAAGCCTGACGCGATCAGCGCCCAGGGTGCCACATCAGCTTCAGGTGAGCGCATCGGCTCCGCGACCTTCCTCATCTTCGATGGCCACCGGATTGTCTGCAGCCACGGTGGCGCTTGTTTTGGTAGTCGTGTTTGCGGTGTGGAAATGGCATCAGGCTAGCGTAGCTGCCGAGGCGGAGCATCGTCGGGCGGAGATTTCCTGGGCCTTCGCGGATGAGGTGCTGCGCGATCTGAACGGGCTGCGAGAAGATGCCAGCCGACTCGATGCCGAGCGCAAGGCCTTGCTCAAAACGCTCGATCAAACCCAGCGCAATGGCATCGCCCTGGAGGCTGATCTCAATGTCTGGCAGCGGACTCATCAGCAGTTGCAAAACGAATCCTCCCAGGCGCTGACGCAGTGGTCCAGCTACAGCGAGCAGCTTCAGCAATCTCTGGGCAGCACGCAGAACCAGCTCCAGCAGACCAGCACGGTTCTCGAACAGGAACGCCAGACGGCAGCCCAGAGCATCGCGCAGATGGATGCGGAAAAGAACGCGATCGCTGAACAGAAGGCAGCCGTGGAACGCGAGGCCGATGCCCTTGATCGGAAGGCGCGCGATCTGAGCAGTGAGAACAGTTCCTTGCACAACGACAACGCTTCTCTACGCAGTGATTTGAGCAGCGCGCGTAGCAGCATCAGTTCGCTGGAGAGCCGAAACTCCCAGCTGTGCAGCGAGATTAACGGCCTCAACGGCACCATCAGTTCCCTGCACAGCCGAATCAGCTGTCTCGAGAGTGAGCTGAGTCGTGCGCGTTCGGACAGCAGCCATGGCAGCGGCGGAGATGGCGAGCATCATCGGGGGCGGCGATGACACGGGGGCAAGTCTTGGGGCTTTCATCCTTCAGCATTCCCCTTTGACCCTTGCGCATTTCTCGAAACCATGCGCACTCCCCATGACCGACCTCTCCCGCACCAGCGGCATCGTGCTGCATCCCGCCTCTCTGCCGGGGCGATTTGGCTTGGGTGAATTCGGTCCTGAAGCCCATCGCTGGCTGGAGTGCCTTTCCCGCATGGGACAGTCCATCTGGCATCTCAATGTCGCGGACTCCGCCTTTCCCGTTCAGATCGGCAGCGCCGGGAATCCTCTGCTGCTCAGCTTCGATGCGTTGCGCAATGATGGAGTCCTGCAGCCCTCCGATCTCGCCATGCTGCCGGCGTTCAACGAAGAGCGAATCGATGCGGCTCCGGTCATCGAAGTTCGCACGGCCTTTCTGCGACTGGCGGCCCGTCGGTTCCTCGGCCAGGCCAATGCCAGCCCGCTGCTGCATCATGCGTTCGAGCGCTTCTGCGAAGCGGCCGTGCAGTGGCTTGATGACCATGCTCTGAGCGCTGCGCTCAAGACGGCGGCCGACCTCGAAGAATGGCAAGGCTCGTGCGATCTCACCACGATGGATGCCGACACGATCACTCGCCTGCGCGACGAGTTCAGCCATGAGATCGACGAGCAGAAGGCGCTTCAGTTTTTGTTCTTCCGGCAATGGCATCGCCTGCGTGCCAGCGCCCACGATCTGGGCATTCGCGTGCTCGTGGATGCTGATGATGCCACGCATCGGATCGGCGATGTGGTGGAGGGTCGCGATCAAATGATCACCACGGATGCATCGGCTGGCTGGACTGGCATTGAAACCACCTGGCAATCCGAAGCCTCCATCGTGCTCTGCCCGGCGCAGGCGATGTTTGAGAACAGCACGCCCGCTGCCACCTGGAGGTTTTCCTGGGAGCAGTTCACGCCCGAGAAGCAGCTTCGGTTGCGCACGCTCACGGCGAAAACGGGAAGGCTGTAAGAACCAGCGTGTCGCTGGTGTTGATGCGCCATGCTCGTTCGCCTCGCTCTCCTTTGTCTCGCCATCGTTTCCACCGTTACTGCCGCCGACCGGCCGAACTTCGTCTTCATCCTCTGCGATGACCTGGGTTATGGCGACGTGAAGTGCAATAACCCCGAGGGCAAGATCGCCACGCCGCACATGGATGCCGTCGCCGCTCGGGGCATGAGGTTCACGGATGCGCATTCGTCGTCCGCTGTGTGCAGCCCCACGCGCTACGGCGTGATGACGGGGCGCTACAACTGGCGCACCAAGCTCCAGAGCAGCGTGCTCGGCGGCCTCAGCCCTCGCCTCATCGAGGAGGGGCGCATGACCGTCGCCGCGATGCTCAAGGCGCAGGGCTATAAGACGGCTGCGGTCGGCAAGTGGCACCTCGGCATGGATTGGGTAAAGCTGCCGGGCAAAGACGTGGCCGAACTGAGCATTGAGTCCGCCGCGCAGGTGAACAATGTCGATTTCACCAAGACCATCACGAACACGCCCACGGCGGTCGGCTTTGACTACTACTTCGGCATCAGTGCCAGCCTGGACATGGTGCCGTATTGCTTCATCGAGAACGACCGTGTCACCGCGAACCCGACCGAGACCATGAAGCTCGCCATGAATGCGTCGGCCGTGGGCAAGCAGAGCTACACTCGTGAGGGACCCGGTGCTCCTGGCTTCCTGGGCGAAGACGTGCTTCCCACGCTCACCAAAAAGGCCGTCGAAGTGATCGGCAAGCACGCCAGCGCGAAGGAAAACTTCTTCCTCTACCTGCCGCTGAACTCACCACACACGCCGATCCTTCCCAGCAAGGAATGGCAGGGCAAAAGCGGCATCAGCCTGTATGCGGACTTCGTGATGCAGACCGATGACGCCATCGGCCAGATCGTGAAAGCGCTCGAAGCGGGCGGCGTCGCGGACAACACCGTGGTCGTGGTCACCAGCGACAATGGATGCTCACCCAGCGCTGATTTCAAGCAACTGGCCGAGCACGGGCACAATCCGAGCTACCACTTTCGTGGCAACAAGGCGGACATCTTTGATGGTGGCCATCGCGTGCCCTTCCTCGTCCAGTGGCCCGCGCAGGTGAAAGGCGGCACGACTTACGATCATCCCGTGTGCCTGCTCGATTTCATGGCCACCGCCGCCGACATCACCGGCACGAAGATTCCCGAAAACGCCGCCGAAGACAGCGTGAGTTTCCTCCCCGCACTCAAGGGCAAGAATGAACCCGTCCGCGAAGCGATCGTGCATCACTCGATCAATGGTTCGTTCTCGATTCGGCAGGCCAACTGGAAGCTCGAACTCTGCCCCGACTCCGGCGGCTGGAGCGATCCACGTCCCGCCGGTGGCGGCAAAGGGAAAGGCAAGGGCAAGAAAGGACCCGCCACACCAGCGCCCGCTCTCGCTCCCCTTCAGCTCTATGATTTGAGCCAGGACATCGGCGAGAAGACCAACGTGCAGGCCGAGCACCCTGAGATCGTCGAGCGCCTCAGCAAGCTGCTCGAAAAGTATGTCGCCGATGGCCGCAGCACTCCCGGCGCACCTCAAAAAAACACCGTGGATCCCAACATCTGGAAGTATTCGCGGAAGTAGCGACCCAATCAGAACTGGATGGCTTTGCTCACGCCATTGAGCACGTCAAACAAGGGCCGGATCAAAGCCGAGCCCACGAGGTGTATCTGCACGCCTATCATGATGATGGCAGAATCACCCTCAATCACTACAGCCGCATCAATGCTAGACATCAGGGCTGGCGGAAAGTGTTCCTTTCAAATTGCTCCTTGAGTTCACGAAGATGGTGCGCCTGGAACTGGGCATCGGTAAAGCTCTGCTAGCGAATTCGCGGGCATCTGCTCTTCCCAAAACTCTCCCATGCCTTGCGTGCTGCCAGCGCATGGAGACCAATCACTGAGCACCGTGACTTTGCCTTCGGAATCCTTCCAGACTGACGCATCGAACTCGGCGCTTGGTTGGCAGCAAGAGCCGTGGTGCATCGCCGCCATTACCCAGCTTCCGTCTTTCAACTTCCGAACATAGACCTCTGGTTTCATGTCATCTGGCAGCGCATCCGGCTTCTCAATGGCAGACAGCTTTATCTGCCACTCGCTGATGAATTGAGCCGTCTGGACACGAGGGCGCAGAATGAGCGACCAACCGATCCAGCCCACCACGAGAACCGCCATGATCAAAAAGATCACGAGGCCTTGATGACGGCGAATCCACGACTTCATATTCTGAGGATAACAAAAAGCCCACACCGCTACGAGAGCGATGTGGGCTTCGATTTGAAATCCCGAAACCTAGATCAAGCCCAGCGCCTGCACGGCGGCGCGCTCTTCCTTCAGCTCGTTCTCCGTCGCGTTGATCTTGGACTGCGAGAACTCATTGACCGGCACGCCCTGGACGATCTCCCACTTGCCGTCAGCGGCCTTGATCGGGTAGGAGAACATGAGGCCCTTGTCGATGCCGTAGCTGCCATCGGAGCAGACCGCCACGCTGGTGAAGTCGCCAGCCGGCGTGCCGAGCGCGAGGCTGCGCACGGTGTCGCAGGCGGCATTCGCTGCTGAGGCGGCGGAGCTGAGGCCGCGTGCTTTGATGATCGCCGCGCCGCGCTGCTGCACGGTGCTGATGAAGTCACCCTGGAGCCAGGCGCTGTCGGTGATCACATCGGTCGCTGCCTTGCCACTGATCTTCGTGTTGTAGAAGTCGGGATACATCGTGGAGCTATGGTTGCCCCAGATGGCCAAGTTGGTCACCTCGGAGACTTGCGCGCCCGCCTTCTGCGCGAGCTGGGTCTTGGCGCGGTTCTCGTCCAGGCGCGTCATGGCGAACCAGCGATCCGCAGGCACGTCCTTCGCGTTGTTCATCGCGATCAGGCAGTTCGTGTTGCACGGATTGCCCACGACCAGCACGCGCACGTCGCTGGCGGCGTTGTTCTGGATCGCCTTGCCCTGGCCGATGAAGATGTTGCCATTGATCTTGAGCAGGTCGGAGCGCTCCATGCCTGCCTTGCGCGGCACCGAGCCGACCAGGATCGCCCAGTTCACGCCCTTGAAGCCCTCGTCCAGGCTGGCGGTCGGCGTCACGCTGTGCAGCAGCGGAAAGGCGCAGTCATCGAGTTCCATGCACACGCCGCCGAGCGCAGGCAGTGCGGGCTCGATTTCGATCAAGCGCAGCGCCACGGGCTGATCCGGTCCGAACAACGCACCCGAAGCGATGCGGAAAAGAAGGGAGTAACCAATTTGTCCGGCGGCTCCGGTGACGGCGACTGTGATGGGGGCTTTCATGAGTGATGGAGGATAAAGAAGAGCGGCGAGTGTGAAGCGATGCCGCCGGGGCGCAACCTGATTCCGTGTGCGAGTTCTGCGGTTCGGATGGCTGCTGGTCTCGCTCTGCGCCCGATGGACAGCCTTTGTCCATAACGCGGTCCAGGCTAGACCATCGAATGCAGGAGTGTTAAAAACTCACACCTGTGGACCTCAAGCTCGTCAACCGTGAAATCCTGCTCTCCTTCTGGAAGGTGCATGTGCTGCACCATGCTGCGGAAGGTGAGGTGATTGGCCACTGGATGCTCGAGGAACTGCGCCACCACGGCTACGAGGTGAGCCCTGGCACCCTCTACCCGCTGCTCAAGCGCATGGAAATCAACGGCTGGCTGACCTCCCAATCGGACCCGAAGAAGGGTCCGAAGGCTCCGCGCGCCTACTCGATCACGAAGGAAGGCCGCGCGGTGCTGAAGATCGTGCGGAAGCAACTGCGGGAACTGGGCGTGGAAGTTTCGTAAAGCAAAAATCATTTGTGAAAGACGGGCGACTCGCTCCCGTCTTTACGGCCCCCGTAATCGCCGCTCGCCCTCTCATTCGGCATTCTGCTTCCGTCATTCCGCATGTCTCTTCCTCGCCTCGCCCTTCGCCATCCCTGGACCATCATCGTCATCGTTGTTGCGATCCTGCTCGGGGCGTGGATGGCGACCAAGAAGATGGCGCGTGATGTGTTCCCGCCGCTGGGCATTCCCACGATTTACGTCGCCCAGCCGTATGGCGGCATGGATGCGGCGCAGATGGAGGGCTACCTGACTTACTACTACGAGTATCATTTCCTCTACATCGCGGGCATCGAGCATGTGGAGTCGAAGAATATCCAGGGCGCTTCGATCATGAAGCTGCAATTCCATCCGGGCACGGATATGTCGGCGGCGCTCTCGGAGACGATCGCCTATGTGAATCGCTCGCGCTCCTTCATGCCGCCGGGCACGCCAGGGGCCTTCGTAACGCGCTTCGACGCGGGCAGTGTGCCGGTGGGTAATCTCGTCTTTGCCACCGAGAACCCGAACCGCACCGTCGGCCAAATGCAGGATGCGGCGCTGAACATGGTGCGTCCTTTGTTCGCCACGTTGCCCGGCGTGTCGGCACCGCCACCGTTCGGAGGCAGCGCGCGCACGATTCTCATTAACGTGAAGCCGGACCGCCTGCGCGCTTACGGCTTATCGCCCGACGATGTGGTGAAGGCGATGACCGAGGCGAACACGATGAGCCCGAGCGGCAATCTCGCGCTGCCGAATAGCTTCCCCATCGTGCCTACGAACGCGGTGGTGAAGAACATCCAAGACCTCGCCGCTGTGCCGCTGAAGGTCACTGACAAAGGCGCGGTGTTTGTGCGTGATGTCGGCGAGGTGAGCGATGGCAGTGATCTCTTGACGAGCATCGCTATCGTCAACGGCAAGCGCACCGTTTACATGCCCGTCACGAAGCGCAGCGATGCTTCCACGCTCAGCGTGGTCGAGTTGGTGAAGGCGAACCTCGGCAAGTTCAAAGCCGCGTGCCCCGAGGACATCAACGTCACCTTCGAGTTCGACCAAAGCCCGTGGATCATCCGAGCGATCAAAGACCTCGTGAAGGAAGGCCTGCTCGGCGCGTGTCTCACGGGCCTCATGGTGTTGGTGTTTCTCAGAGACTTACGTAGCGCCTTCATCGTCGTGCTGAACATCCCCATCGCCATTGCGTCGGCGGTGCTCGCGTTGTGGATCGGTGGCTACTCGATCAACCTCATGACGCTCGGCGGCCTCGCGCTCGCGGTCGGCATCCTCGTGGATGAAGCGACGGTGGAGATCGAGAATATCCATCGTCGGATGAAGCAAAGCAGCGGCCACTCGCTGGCCCGCATCGTCCTCGATGCCTCCGAGGAAACCATCGGCCCGCGTTCGCTCTCGATGCTGTGCATCCTGGCCGTGTTCGTGCCCAGCTTCTTCATGACCGGCGCGGCAAAGGCGCTCTTCCTGCCGCTCTCGCTCGCGGTGGGCTTCAGCATGATCAGCAGCTACTTGCTTTCGAGCACGCTGGTTCCGGTTCTCAGCATCTGGTGGCACAAAGGGTCGCGTGTGACCCCTCTGACCGCCCAATCGAGTCACTCAGGTCAATCAAGCCCCCTGCGCTGGCTTTTCCTCCCTAGCCTCACCACGCGCCACATCCTCGTGCCCGCGTATCTCGGCGGCACTGTCTTCGCCATTACGCTCGTGTTGCCCTTCCTTGGCACCGAGATCTTCCCGCAGATTGATGCCGGACAGCTCCAGCTTCGCCTGCGCGCGCCGACCGCCACGCGACTCGAAACCACCGAGCAAATCGCCACGCGCACGCTTGCCATCATCGGTGAGGAGTCGTCCATCGCCACCAGCATGGGACTCATCGGCGTCCATGCTCCGAACTACCCGGTGAACCTCATCAACCAGTGGAACAGCGGACCCGAAGAGGCCACGTTGCAAATCCAGCTCAAGCCCGGCTCGAAGCCCATCGGCGAGTTGCGCGAGAAACTCCGCTCACGACTCAGCGCGGAGTTCCCCAACGTGCAGTTCTCCTTTGAACCCGCCGACATCGTCAGCCGCGTGATGGCGCTCGGCTCGCCCACGCCAATCGAAGTCGCCGTCAGCGGCAAAGACTTTGCCGCGAGCCGTGCGCACGCCGAAGCGCTCAAGACAAAGCTCACCGCACTGAAGGATCTGCGCGACGTGCAGTTCAGCCAGACGCTCGACTATCCGAGTGTGGATGTTCACATTGATCGTGAACGCGCCGGACTGCTTGGCGTGAAGATGAGCGATGCGACACGCAGCCTCGTCGCCGCCACTGCCAGCAGCCGCTTCACCGTGCCGAACTACTGGGCCGATCCGAAGTCCGGCACCAGTTTCTCCCTGCAAGTGCAAGTGCCGCAGACCATGATGAAGGGCCTCGAAGACTTGCGCAACCTGCCCATCGCCGCGCAGAACAAACCGCCCGTGCCGCTGCGCAACATCGCGAAGATCAGCGAAGGCAGCATCATCGGCCAATATGATCGCTACAACATGGCGCGCACGATTTCGATCACCGCCAATCTGCACGACCAGCCGCTCGGCAGCATCGCCAAACAAGTCGAGAAAGTCATCGCCGACACGCCCGCGCCCACCGGCGTGAACGTCGCACTGCGCGGCCAGGTGCCGCCGTTGAAGGAATTGCAAGACGGCCTGCAAACCGGTCTGCTCATCGCCATCGTCACCATCTTCCTCCTGCTCGTCGCCAACTTCCAAAGCGTGCGCCTCGCCATCATCGTGCTCACCACCATTCCCGCCGCGCTGCTCGGCGTCGTGCTCGCGCTCAAGCTCACCGGCACGACGGTCAACATCCAGAGCTTCATGGGCGCGATCATGTCCGTCGGTGTCGCCGTCGCGAATGCCATCCTGCTCGTCACCTTCGCCCACCGTGCGCAGCTCACCGGCATGGCGAAACGCGACGCCGCCCTCGAAAGCGCCACCACGCGCTTGCGTCCTATCCTGATGACCACCCTCGCCATGATCGCGGGCATGATCCCCATGGCGCTGGCGAAATCTCAAACCTCGCCGCTCGCCATCGCCACCATCGGCGGCCTCGCGCTGGCGACCGTCGCGACGGTGCTCGTGCTACCGGCGGTGTATGCGCTGCTAGCGAGTAAGGTGGCGAAGGAGGCTTCGCTGGAGCCGGAGACAGAATGACGAAACTCTAGTGAAGAACTGTCACCAATGAAACCCAACCACCAACCTCCGCGCGCCGCACCAAGCCCAACGGGCTTGCGTCATGCAGCCCAGGGTTGCCGGAGTGTAGCGCAGGCTACCCTGGGTTCGTCGTGTGCGGCGGACGAACCCGAAACGGGTTCCGTCAATCATCGCTTGGCCCCTGACGCATCCCCGTTGGGGATGAACTCCTTTTCGATCCTTTCCCAGGGTAGCGCTCGTCCCTCGCGCAACCCTGGGCTGTATGACCGAAGCCCGTTGGGCTTCAAGGCTGCCGACGTTTGCGCACTGAACAACAGCGTTGGCTTACACTCGCGAAACCCGAATGAGGAATGACGAATCAATGACGAAATCCGAACTCACGACCATGTGCTCGAACTCACAAAACCAACGAACGACGAAGGCCCTCGATCATTCGGACTTCATTCGTCATTCGCCATTGATACGCTGCGCTTCCCTTCGGGCTGCCTGCGGCAGTCTGTCTCGCTGCGCTCGGCTCTGGGTTCGTCATTTACTGCTGGCAGCCCTCTTCATCGTTTCGGCCCAAGCGCTTGAACTGCCAGCAACGAAACCCACCACCGGCACCATCCATCGCTGGGTTGCGTTGCCATCCACACTCGCACCGTGGCAGCAGGCGACGCTCTACGCGAAGGTCACGGGTTACATCAAGAAGATCGCCGTCGATAAAGGTGACTCGGTCAAAGCTGGCCAGGTGATCGCGGAGATCGAGGTGCCGGAACTCGAAGCGGAGTTGGTGAAGTTTGAGGCTGAGTCGTCGGCGTTGAAACCCGCGCTGGAGTTTGCGCAGCAGGAATACGACCGGCTGGTGAAAGCTCAGAAGTCATCGCCGGACCTGATCCTGCCGCAGATGCTGGAGAAGGCGAAGGCGGAACTCGACAAGGCCAAGGCGGCGTTTGATGTCGTGGATGCGAATACGAAACGCGCGCGCGTCATGATCGGCTACGCCAAGATCGTCGCGCCGTTCGACGGCATCATCACCGCGCGCAGTGTCGATGCCGGTGCGCTGGTGAACGCGGGCACGAGCAAGGTGGTGGACCTCGTCGATGCGAGCACGATCCGTTTGCAGATTCCCGTCACCGAACTCGAGACCTCGCTCGTGCAAGTCGGCAAGCCCGTGAGGGCGACCATCGACGCCGTCGGTGTCACACCCATCGAAGCTAGCATCTCGCGCATCAGCTACGCGCTCGATCCCGCCACGCGCACGATGTTAGCCGAGGCCGACCTAAAAAACACCGATCTCAAACTCCGCCCCGGCATGTATGCGATGGCGAAGATCGGCGTGGAGAAGCACGAGAACGCGATGCTTATCCCCGTGACCGGCCTTGTGATGGAGAAGGCCGCCGCCTTCGTCTTCAAACCCGCCGACGGCAAAGCGATCAAGACCGCCATCACCATCGGCTTCAATGACGGCACCAACGTCGAAGTGCTCACCGGCCTCGACAAAGACAGCACGGTGTTTTTGCCAGACAAGGTGGCGCTGACGGATAAGCAAGCCGTAACCGTGAAAGCCAATCCGTGAGAATTTGTTGCCACATTATCGGCATCGTCTTCAGCTATCCCGTTGCGTGGGTGGCGTCATACTATCTGCTAATGTTGACCAACGGTGACCGGGGCTCGTTGACTCAATGCTTTGACTGGTTGGTTCAAGCCTGGACGCGTGGTGGTTTAGAAATGATCGCTTTCGTTTGGTTCTTCAGCTTCGTCTTTTTCATCCCATTGGCTTGTCTGTCCTTCTTCCTCGTTCGCCGACTATTCCGTTCATGAAAGCCGTCATTTTTTTCTCGATGTTGTCCGTGTGTTCCGTGGTTCTCCACGGCGAGCCTATCGACCTGCCCACCGCTCTTCGTCTCGCAGGCGCGAACGCCATCGACGTGCAACTGGCGCAGCAGAAGCTCGAAGAAGCGCGCGGCAACGAAGAGCAGCGTGTGCTCGCGTTCATCCCGACACTGACCGTGGGCGTGGGCTACAAGAACCATCAGGGCGCAGTGCAAGAGGTAGGCGGCACGGTGATTGATGTCTCGAAACAGAGCTACAACCTCGGCGGCACGGCTTCGATGGATCTCAATTTCGGCGATGCTTGGTATAAGCGACTCGCAGTCAAGCAGCAGGCTGAGGCAGCGTCGAAGAGCGTGGAAGCGCAGCGGTTAAGCACGCAGGCGAAGGCGGCGGCGGCTTACTTTGAGCTGGTGCGCGCGCAGGCCTCGGTGGCGGTCGCGGATGAGGCGGTGCGGATCTCGCAGGATTATGGCAAGCAGGTGGCGAATGCAGTGCAGGCAGGTGTGGCCTTCAAGGGCGATGCCTTGCGCGTGGATGTGCAGACGCGGCGCAACCAGCTCGACCTCGAACGCGCACGCGGTGCGGTGAAGCAGGCAAGCGTGCAACTGGCGGCGATCCTTCGCCTTGATCCATCGGTGGAACTCAAGGCGGCTGACGGCGAGCCTGCCGTGCTGAAGCTGGCGAACGCGAATGCCGATGCGAAGTCGCTCACGCAGAAGGCGCTGGCGCAGCGGCCCGAGATCGCGCAGCAGTTGGCGCAACTCGCGGCGGTGCGTCACGAGCGCGATGCGGCGGTGAAGGGTCCGTGGGTGCCGACGTTTACGGCGCAGGTGTTTGCCGGCGGTTTGGACGGCGGAGTGAACACGAGCACGCGCGGCCTGGGCGATAGCGAGGATTACTTCGTCGGCCTGTCGTGGAAGATCGGAGCCGGTGGACTCTTCGACAAAGGCCGCACTCGCGCTGCCGAGGCGAAGGTGAAGCAGGCGGAGCTGGAAGAGGCGAAGATCAAGGAAGCGATCATCGCGGAAGTCGTCGCTGCGCAGGAGCAGGTCAAAACCTTGGCGAGGGAAGTCGAGGCAGCACGCGAAGCGGTGAAGGCGGCAGAGGAGAACAACAAGCTCACACACGAGCGCCAGGAGTTCGCGGTTGGTATTGTGCTGGAGACGGTGTTGGCGGAGCAAGAATTGACAAAGGCGCGGCTCGATTACTTGAACGCCGTGACGGCGCACAATGCAGCGCAGTATCTGCTGATGCGTTCGCTGGGCGCGCTGCGCTGATCAAGGAACTGGATGCTCTAGCTGGCGCAGCTTCTGCTTCCAAAGTGTGAGCTTCTCCTGATGCTTGGAGACCGATGGGGTTCCCGCCTTTTCCACGACGGAGATCAACTGCTGGTAGATGAGTTTCTCTCCACCGCGATCTGTGGCATAGGCCTCGGGATGGTCCTTGAGTTCGTCCCACAACTGCATAACCGAGTGAACCGCTTGTTCGTGCATGGAGAGCTTGCTCTGCGCACTTGCTAGGGCACCGAGATCGTCAAGCCACACGGCGAGATGCGGCGCATGCTGATGGCCGATCCGCTCGCATTCCTCGCGATAGGGTAATGCTTCTTTGATCTGCCCCGCCTGCTCCAGCACTTCGCTCATCGCTCGAAGGCCATGCATCTGTTCCACGGAATCGCCGGTCTTCCTGGCGATGCGGAGGGCTTCATGGATGGATGCCTGACTCTCGCTCATGCGGTTCAGACGGGCATAGACGCGGGCCATCTCAATCAAGGGGTCGATCAGGCGGGCGCTATCCTTGCCGCGTTGCTCGCGGTCGAGCGCTATGGATTGTTCGAAAAACGTGATCGAGGATGTTAAGTCGCCACGCTCGAGTTCGAGGCGCGCGCTTGCGACCAGGAGTGTGATCCTTGCAGCGCGGATGCTTCGTGATGTGTCGTCGGGGTCAATCTGATCCAACGCCTGACGCAAAGTGGTCGCTGAGTCATCAAGGTGCCCAGCCCGACGCTGAACCTCTGCTACGGTGCGAAGGAACCGTCCGTCTTCGCTGGCTGGAATGTTGCGTCCGTTGCGCCGCTTCATGAGTTGATCAACAACGGCCAGCGCCTCTTCGTGCCTGCCAGTGTAGGACAGTTCGGAGGCCATGATGCGGCAGTTGTTGAACCAGTCAGCGCTATTGCCATAGCCATTGGCCTCCATTCGTTCGGCGGCTTCTTGCAGGCGCTTGATGGCGCTGACACGATCTCCCAGCACATCGACTTCTGCCTTGGCGATGGGCAGGGCCAGGCTCAGAGTTCGCAGATCATTGATGCCATGGAGCTGTTCGTAGAGGGACTGCTGTTTTTTCAGCAGGGGCAGGGCGCGAGCGGAGTCGCCCATGCTGAGATAGACATTCACGAGGCTGCTGTAGAGAGCGGCTTGAATGTCCTGCTGGTTGTCGAAGCGATCCAAATCACGGGCGCTTTCATCCAGCGCCAGACGCAGGGCCTCGGGGTTCTTGCCATCGTCCACATGCTTACCAGCTTCAAATAGCAGGCGATTGAGGAAGGCCGTGAGGTGACGGGACTTTTGATTCTCGGAGAGGGCGCTTGCCTCACTTTGCTCAGCTCGTTTCAGGGCTTCTTCAGCGGTGGCGCGTGCTCTGGACTCACTGCCCAGAAGGAAAAGGCTCACCCCTGCGATGGCGATGATGCCTGTGATGACTGCTGTGCCCAGGGCGAATCCAGTTTGGTGTTGTTGAGCGAGTTTTCGCAGCCGATACCATGCGCTGGGAGGGCCGACGCTGAGAGGCTCCTTGTTCAGGTAACGCCGCAGATCATCGGCAAAGGCAGCCACGGTGGGGTAGCGGGCATCAGGTGATTTTTCGAGTGCCTTGAGCACCAGCCAGTCGATTTCATCGCTGAGCTGGAGAGCTAGATGATAGGTCGATTCGTTCAGATTACCCGCTTTCAAGACGCGGGTGCTGGGACGGAGAGGATCGGCCTCGCAGATGCGGCGAAATAATTCATTGGCCGGTAGAGTATCGGCGTCCTTGATGTCGATGGCTGGACAGCAGGTGAGCATCTCATAGAGAATGGCACCGAGGGAATAGACATCAGCGCGGAAGTCCACCTGATCGGAGCCCATCGTGGCATTCTCAGGAGCCATGTAGCGAGGCGTGCCGAGCATGATCCCGCGAGCAGTGAAGGCGAGACTTTCAGCGCTCTGCGCCTCAGCTTGAAGGACCTTTGCGATGCCGAAGTCGATCACCGTGGGCACAGGCAGCCCTTGCGATTCGGTGACGAGGATATTGGAGGGCTTGAGGTCGCGATGCAGCACGCCTTTGACATGCGCATACTGAACCGCATCGCAGACATCGAGCATCAACTCCAGGCACTGATGCAGTCCCAGACGATGATCGCGGACATACTGTGTGATGGGCACTCCATGGACCAGTTCCATGGCAAAGTAGGGCCGGTGATCCTTTGTCGCGCCTGCATCCAGCACACTGGCGATGAAGCGGTGGGACATCAAAGCCAGGGCCTGGCGCTCTCTGCGGAAGCGTGTGATCACCGATTTGGTATTCATGCCTGCGCGCACGATTTTGAGGGCCACTTCGCGCTTGATGATATCTGTCTGTCGCGCTTTCCAGACAATGCCGAAGCCGCCTTTGCCCAGCGGCTCCACCAGGGTGTATCGCCCCACTTCATCACCGGCTTCCAGTTCGATCTCCTCCAGATCGCCTTCGACATCGGCATCCAGCTCGGCAGCCATGGCGAGTCCCAGCAGACCATGTGCCCGCGGCGGCGTTGTGCGCACATCTTGCGGGGTGGTGTTGCCATTGGTCAGGTCTGACATGCGTGCATTGTGTTGCGGGATGCGGGCTATGGACAAGCAGAAAGCCAGCGACTTCTCTCTTGCGCACCGGCCCCGCCTTGCCCACTCTGCGCGCCCAATTCACCCACGAAAGTCATGGCGCTCATCAACGAAAACTTCCTCAAGCTCAAGGCCGGCTACCTCTTCCCTGAAATCGCGCGTCGCGTGAAAGCCTTCACCGAAGCCAATCCCGACGCCGCCAAGCGTCTGATCCGCTGCGGCATTGGCGACGTGACCGAGGCCCTGCCCGAAGCCGTGCGCTACGCTATGCACGAGGCCGTGGATGAGATGGGCAATCGCGGCACCTTCAAGGGCTACGGCCCTGAGCAGGGCTACGACTTCCTTCGCAACGCTATCGCCGACAACGACTTCAAAGCCCGCAGCATCAACGTGGACGCCGATGAAATCTTCATCTCCGACGGCAGCAAGTGCGACACCGGCAACATCCTCGACATCTTCGGCAAGGGGAACAAAATCGCCATCACCGACCCGGTGTATCCCGTCTATGTGGACACCAACGTCATGATCGGCAACACCGGCGACGCCGATGAAAACGGCGCGTATGCCGGCCTCACGTATCTGAAGTGCGGTCCCGACAACGGCTTCGTCCCCGCCATCCCGAATGAGCGCGTGGACCTCGTTTACCTCTGCTACCCGAACAACCCGACCGGTGCCACCGCTACCCGCGCGCAGCTCGAAGCCTGGGTGCAATACGCGCTGAAGAACGACACCATCATCCTCTACGATGCCGCCTATGAGGCTTTCATCCAGGACGAGAGCATCCCACGCAGCATCTTCGAAATCGAAGGCGCGCGCGATTGCGCCATTGAGTTCCGCAGCTTCTCCAAGAACGGTGGCTTCACCGGCATGAGATGCGCGTTTGTCGTGATCCCGAAAGGCCTCATGGGCAAGACCGCCGACGGCACCAAGCAAGCCATCCACCCGCTCTGGAGCCGTCGCCATAGCACCAAGTTCAACGGTGCCAGCTACATCATTCAAAAGGGTGCCGAAGCCCTCTACAGCGCCGAAGGCAAGTCCCAGGTCAAGGCCCTCATCGAGCACTACATGGGCAACGCCAAGCTCCTCGTCCAAGCCTGCAAAGACGCCGGTCTCGCCGTCTATGGCGGCGTAAACGCACCGTATGTCTGGGTGCAGACACCGGGCGGCATCACCAGTTGGCAGATGTTCGACAAGATGCTCAACGAAGCCAACGTCGTCATCACCCCCGGCAGCGGTTTCGGCAGCGCCGGCGAAGGCTACTTCCGCATCAGCGCCTTCAACAGCCGCGCGAACGTCGAAGAAGTCTGCAACCGCATCAAGGCGCTGACGAAGTAGAGCTTCGACGGGAATTGTTTGTCAGAGCCAGCTCCGGAGTTTCTGGAGCTGGCTTTTTCATGGGTAGGAAAGTCGTAAGCGAGTCGAACTTTAGTGACATTTCAGGCGCTTGATTGCATTCTCCGATTCACCAGCCTGACCTGTCATGAAGACTTCCAAATCCAAGCTCACCCCCAAGCAACGCGGGCAACTGCTTAATACCTTGCAAACGCGCTTCGAGCATCACAGGGAGAGGCATCCGGGCATCACATGGGACAAGGTCCAGGCGCGGTTGGAGGCGAAGCCGGAGAAGCTGGGGTCGTTGCACCTGATGGAGGAAACGGGTGGTGAGCCCGATGTGGTGAGCTTTGACAAGAAGACGGGCGAAGTCGTCTTCTTCGACTGTGCGCCGCAGAGCCCGAAGGCCCGCGCTAGTTTGTGCTACGACGGTGAGGCGCTGGCATCGCGCAAGGAGCACAAGCCGAAGGACAGTGCGATGGAGTTGGCTGAAGCGATGGGCATTGAGCTGTTGACGGAGGAGCAATACTCGGAGCTGCAAAAGCTGGGTGAGTTCGACACGAAGACTTCAAGCTGGGTAAAAACGCCAGACGCCATGCGCAAGCTGGGCGGCGCGTTGTTCGGGGACAGGCGATTTGGCCGAGTGTTCTTCTATCACAACGGTGCGGAGTCGTATTACAGCGCACGAGGGTTTCGTGGTTCGCTGAGGGTTTGAGTTCAGGGGCGGAAGTTGAATGCTTGTTCTGAGCTTTTGTTTCCCGCAGATGCATCACCGCATGACGTGGGCTGGAAACGCGACGATAGAGCCGGGCGTCTCTCGTGTGAGCGCTCTCCTCCATGAAGCGATTCCACTGTGACTGCGGCAATGTGCTCTTCTTCGGCAGTTCGGTCTGCTTGAAGTGCGCGGGCAAGGTGGGGTTTGATCCTGCGGTGGGGCTGATGGTGCGTGTGCGGCCAGAGAGTGTGATGAAGCGATGCGAGAACGGCACGCTGCATGGGGTTTGCAACTGGTTGCTGCCCGCGAAGTCGAGCGCGGTGCTCTGCCTTGCTTGTCAGATGAATCAGACAATTCCTGACCTCAGCATTGCTCGAAATCGCTTGCTCTGGGGCCGGGTGGAGATGGCGAAGCGCCGCATGATTCACACGCTGCTCGATTTGGGTATTTCGCTGCCTTCGAAGCGGGAGGACTTGAGGAACGGGCTGGCCTTCGATCTGGTCAGTTCGTTTTCGAATCCGAATGTGACCACGGGACATCTGAATGGTGTGATCACCATCAACCTTGAGGAAGCCGACGACACTTACCGGCAGATCAATCGTCAGCATCTCAACGAGAGCAGTCGCACTTTGCTGGGGCACTTCCGGCACGAGAGTGCGCACTACTTCTGGATGCGAAATCTCTCAGAGCTTCCGTGGGACAGTGCGGATCGACTGGCCTTTCGCGCCCGCTTTGGGGACGAGTGGCTCGATTACTCGGCGACGCTCAACGCTTACTATCAAAACGGCGCACCAGTCGATTGGGATCAGCGTTACATCACGGCCTACGCTTCATCGCACCCTTGGGAAGACTGGGCCGAGACCTGGGCGCATTACTTGCAGATCGTCGATGGACTGGAGACGTGCGAGAGCCTGGGAATTCATGTGAAACACCTGGCTCTCGATCTGGTGATGCTTCCGGGCGATGCGGGCTTGCTGCCGTCGATGCTGCCTCAGTCCGCCGCTGCTGATGGGGCATTCCTCGCGTGGCTCCAGCGCTGGATGTGTCTGTCCACGGTGCTCAATGAGATCGCCAGCAGCCTGGGCGAGGCACCGCTTTATCCCTTCGTCATCTCGGTGCGCGTGGCGCAGAAACTGAGACTGGCACATCACTATGCTCAGTCATGGGGTGCGCCATCGCTGAAGCCGCGCGTGCATTGATGCAGTCGATGTGCCCTTGAAGAGAATCAATGCGCCAGCGCTAGACGTGCCGCCGACGGGTGGCGCTGTCATGAACGACGCACTTCTCATTCTCCTCCAGGCCACCGGCGTGATCCTCGCCGCCGACTTCGTGGCCGGCATCATCCATTGGGTTGAAGACGCTTACATCCGTGAGGACACGCCGCTCGTCGGTTGCTGGATTGGCCGCACCAACACGCTTCACCATCACCTGCCACGCAAGATGACGCAGAACACTTGGTGGCAGAGCAACTGGGATCTCGTGGTCGCCATGAAGGCACTCGTTGGGATCGTCGCATTGTTAGGCTGCCTGACATGGCATGTCTGGCTCTTCGCCATCGTGGCTGCGAATGCGAATGAGGTTCACAAGTGGTCGCATCGCACGCGTCGGGAGAACGGACGGTTTATCTCCTGGCTGCAAGATCTACACCTCATCCAGACGCCCCATCATCACGCGATTCATCACACCAACCCGAAGGACGTTCGCTACTGCCCGATCACCAATGTGGTGAACCCGGTGCTGGATGCGCTGCGTTTCTGGTCAGGCCTGGAGTGGCTGCTGGAGCATGCGTTTGGCATTTGCCGGAAGCCAGATACTTCCGTGCCGGGGCAGGGCACGCCGCCTGCGTGGATCGTGGAGATGCGGAACAGGAGTGCGTGACCGGGTATCAATACTCGTGGCCGAGGTTGTCATCGGTGATGGATTCGGCATCGCGGACGAGATCAAGGACGTGCTCGTGGCGGGTCCACTTCCACTTGTCGCCTTCACGCGGCAGGCCTTCGTGGTTCACGAAGTCGAGCACGGCATTGAGCTTGGCGGGATCGGTGAAGACGGGCTGATCGTCGATGCGATACTGCGAGAGCACCCGTGCCCAGCGCTCGCGATCCGGTGTGAGTGGCGCGTTGCTGGCGAGCACATGATTGATGACCATGATGGAGTGCGGGAAGACTTCCGTGCCGGTTTTCGCGGCGCGCAGGGAGTCGGTGCAGTTCCAGAAGGCGATGCCCTCGGGCGTGAGATGCGACTTCACCTGGGTGAGGAATTCCTTCGACAGCAAGGCGGAGGCAAACTCGCGCCAGTGATGCGTCGTGTTCATCACGATGGCGTCGAATTTCTTGTCCGGGTTGCGACGCAGCCAGCGGCGGCCGTCGTCGATGACGATTTCGACCTTGGGGTTGGTGAGCAGGCTCTTCACCTCGGGCTGCTTCGAGATGAGATCGAGGTAGCCGTGGCTGAGTTCGATCGCAGTGACGTGCTTCACCTGCGGGTGATTGGCGATGATCTGTGTCCACCCGCCGCTGGCCACGCCGATGACGAGCACGTTCTCGATCTGGTCGCGCACGGCGCTGAGGAAGTAGGGCCGCACCAGCCAGGAGCCGGGCTCGAGCTGGGTCTCGATCACGCCGTCATACGCGCCATTGCCATAGACGCACTTGTGCGTGTCCACGGTGATCACGCCGTGACGGCTCTCGACGATGCTGGCGAAGCGCATCGTGCCATTGAACTCGGTCTTGTATTGCAGCCGCTCGTAGAGGCTCTGAAAAGGACTCACCGTGATCAGCACGACGAACAGCGGAGCTGCCAGCAATCCACGACTGAGTGCCCCAGCCACGGCACAAGCCCACGCGGCACCGATGGCGAGCAGCAGCAGGCTGAGCGGGTAAAGGCCGAGCCATTCCATCAAGATGAAGCCGGTGAGCAAGCTGCCAGCGCCGGAGCCGATGATGTTGGCGAGGTAAAGCCACGACAATCGCGAGCCGGAGTCGGCCCCGGTTTGCACGGAGCGATGGCAGAGCAAGGGGAAGACGATGCCGAGCAAGGCACCACTGATCGCGACGAGCTGGTAGCCCCATTGCCACGGTGCGTGACACGCGATGACGGCGGTCAGTGGCGCGACGATGAAGGCGGCGTAGTTGGCGCGCGAGATGAGACCTGCGAGTGCAAGCCGCTGCGAACCGAAGTCCACCGTGCTGTGATCGCGCTGCCACCTTCGGCTCCACAGCGATCCAATCGCGAGGCCGAGCAGATAGCTGCCGAGCATGTAGCCGAAGACGGGTGCGCGCGAGCCGCTGGCGTAGTTGAACACGCGCGCCCACACGATTTCCCACGCCAGCGCGAGGAAGCCGGACAACGCGGACCAGAGCAAGGCGGTGCGGAAGGGCAGCTTCATGCGCGCGCCCTCCTCGCTGCGGCGGTGCCCAGGATGATCAAGGCGGCGGTGGCATTGAGGCCCGCCGCGAGTTGCACCGAGCCGCTGAGTCCCAGCGATGCAAGCACCCAGCGCGCAGCGACGAAGGCACCAATGGCAGCGCCGAGTGTGTTGACGAAATACAACCAGCTCACGGCCTCGCCGACGGAGGCCTTGGCGCGGACTTGCTGCGCGACGAGCAAGGGCAGCGTGCTGCCCATCAGCAGTGTGGGCACAAAGACGAGAGCAAAGGCTAGCGCGCCGGTGAGCAGTCCGCCCGGTGTCGCGATGGTCTGATCGACCCAGTGAAACAACCGCAGCGACACGAGCCCATACGCACCGATGAGCAGCTCGGTGATGCCGAAGCACAGCACCAGCGGCGCGCGCGTTTGCTTGCTGACCCAGCCGCCTGCGATGCTGCCAATGCCCAGCCCCATGAGGAAGGCGGCCACGACCATCGCGACTGACTCCACATTGCTGCCGAAAATCATGAGCAACGAGCGCTGCCACACGATTTGGTAGATCAGCGCCGAGATACCGCTGAGCACGAACACGCCGAAGAGCACGGGCTTGGGGAAGGTGGGTTCGGTCATCGGCGCGTTCGATGCCAGAGAACGCGCTTGCACGCAAGCACGCGGGAGCCCACTAGGCGCGATGCCTCCGCCTGTGTTTCATCTGTTCGGCACCTCGCACCTCATCGTGCTGGCACTCACGGTGCTGATCAGCATCGCGCTGGTCTGGCATCGGCGTCGCAAGCCGGGAGCATTTGATGCTGCGGATGGCGCGCTGGTGATCGCGTTGCTGCTGCAATGGCCCGCCTCCATCGCGTCGCACTGGCAGCTCGGTGATCTATCGATTCAGTGCGGACTGCCGCTGCACTTCTGTGATGTGGCGGCGTTCGCAGGCGTGGCGGCGCTGATGCTGCGGCACCAGCTCGCGGCGGAGATCTGCTACTTCTTCGGCCTCGCGGGCACCTTGCAGGGCTTGATCACGCCCGCCTTGCGCGAGGACTTCCCGCACCTGCGCTTCTTCGCGTTCTTCCTCCTGCACAGCACCACGGTGATCACCGCGATCTACCTGATGGCAGGCTGGCGCTTCACGCCGCGACCGCAGGCTCCGGTGCGGATGCTGGGCTGGATGGCGGTGTATGCGACGAGTGTGGCGGCGATCAACGCGCTGCTGCGCACGAACTACGGCTGGGTATGCGAGAAGCCGCCGAGCCCCAACTTGATGGATGTGCTGGGTCCGTGGCCCGTGTATGTGCTCGCGCTCGGAGGTGTGGGACTCGTCATCTTCACACTGCTCGATTTGCCATTCATCGCTCGACGCAAATTGGATTTGCCTTTGCCAAGCAAACACGACTGATGTTTCATTGATCAACTCTTGCGATCACATGGTTGAAATATCCGGTAAGCGAAAATTCCGACGCGTCCTTTTGAAACTCAGCGGTGAGGCCCTGCGCGAGCCGGGCAGCACCGACAATATCTCCCCTCCCATCGTGGAGGACATCGCTGCGCAAATCAAAGCGGCTCATCAAACGGGCCTTGAAATCGCGCTCGTCGTGGGAGGCGGCAACTTCTGGCGTGGCGTGACCGCGAGCAATCGCGGCATGGAACGCGCGACCGCTGACTACATGGGCATGCTAGCCACCGTCATGAACGCGCTGGCCGTGCAGTCGATGCTGGAGGCGATGGACGTCCCGACGCGAGTGCAGAGCGCCATCAAGATGGACAACGTCGCCGAGCCGTTCATCCGCCGCGTGGCCATGCGCCATCTCGAACTCGGTCGCGTGGTGATCTTTGCCGCCGGCACGGGCAATCCGTTCTTCTCCACCGACACGACCGCTGCGCTGCGTGCGAGCGAAATCGGTGCCGATGCGGTGCTCAAGGCGACCAAGGTCGATGGCATCTACGACAGCGATCCGAAGAAGAATCCGAACGCGGTGCGCTTCGAGCACATCAGCTTCCTCGATGCTCTCACAAAGCAGCTGAAGGTCATGGACGCCGCCGCGTTCAGCCTTTGCTCGGAGAACAACATGCCGATCGTGGTCTTCAGCATGGAAGAACCCGACAACGTGCGCAAAGCTCTCATCGGCGAACCCATCGGAACCGTCGTTAGCTAGTCAACCTCACTCACTACGCCCAGCTTATGGACCCTGAAATGATCCTCCTTGAATGCGACGAAGCCATGACCAAGGCCGTCGAATACGCCATCCATGAGTTCTCCGCCGTGCGCACAGGCAAGGCCTCGCCAATGCTGGTGGAAAACCTGGATGTGGCTGTGCAAAGCTACGGCGGCATGCACATGAAGCTCAAACAGCTCGCCATGATCAGCACTCCTGAGCCGCGTATCATTCGTATCGAGCCCTTCGATGCGAGCACGCTCAAGGACATCGAACGCGCCTTCCACGAGTCCAAGCTGGGCCTCAATCCCGCTGCCGAAGGCAAGCTGCTGCGCATCTACATTCCTGAACTCTCCTCCGAGCGTCGCCAGCAGATGGTGAAGCTGGTGAAGTCCCTCGGTGAAGAGGCTAAGGTGCGCGTTCGCTCCGCCCGTCGTGATGCCCTTGAAACCCTGAAGAAGGGGCAAAAAGAAAGCCTCATCACCGAAGACGATCTGGAGCGCAGCGAGAAGGAAGTGCAGAAGATCACTGACAAGAAAGTGGCTGAAATCGACCAGCACATCGCCTCTAAAGAGAAAGAAGTGATGACGGTTTAAGGTGGTGTCGAGACGTAGAGACGTTCAGAGGTGAAAAGCAGAGAAGACTCTCTCAACATCACCCTCTTGACCGCTCACTTCTCTACTTCTGGTGGCATTGCCAGCTATTGCACCGACTTCGCCCACTCCGAGAACTCCGGGGACTTCTTGAACGCGTCATAAACCGGCTCCACCAGCATGGCGGGGGTTAGTTTGGCACCCGTGGCCTTGGCGAAGCGCCGCAGCTCGGCAACAACGC
This sequence comes from Verrucomicrobiota bacterium, assembly GCA_963204975.1. Lineage (GTDB taxonomy): Bacteria > Verrucomicrobiota > Verrucomicrobiia > Verrucomicrobiales > Verrucomicrobiaceae > JAEUHN01. Next base: position 34,222 of record CAUJJC010000068.1, read on the forward strand.
CCACGAAGTCGCCTTCACCGGCCATCACTCGCAACTCAAGATCTACAAGGGCGATGAGGGCGGGCTCGATTTTTTTCGCGGCAGCTAGGCTCTCGGCAGCCTTCTTGAAGTCGCCCGCCTGCACCGCTGCCATGCCGCTCAGGTTGTGCAGGTAGGCATCTTCGCCCACAGCCTTGAGCACGTTCTGAATGCAATTCTGCACCCCAGAATAGTCTTTCCTCATGAAGTAGAGATCCACCAGGAGCAGGTCAGTGGCTGAGTCCTTGCCCAGCACCGTGGGCGCGATCTCCAGCACATGAGCGTAGATTTCCGAAAAGACAGGTTCGTTCTGCAAAGTTTGCAGCGCCTGGAGATTGGCCACGAATGCCGGGCGTGACTTCTTCACTGCGTCCGGGAGCTTCTCATACGTGTTCTGCACGGATCGCGGATCATTGTTGCTCATCTGGCGGAACATATTCAGCAGGAGGTCCATGGACTTCCGGTCGCCACCCTTGATCCCGAGAGCCTTCGACAATAGGCTCGAATCCTGCTCCAGCATGAGCACCATCGCCTGTCTTGCATCGGTGGAGCTGTAGCTTCCGAAGAGGTAGCCAAACATGTCCACTACCTTGAAGGTGTCGCCCTGGGGTTTCACCAGGAGATCAATGTAGTTCACGCCGCCCCCTGTTGGAAGAACGCGCATGGTCAGGGACGGGAAGCCATCACGTTGATGAAACCGCAGCAGCTTCATCGACGACCCTGCTAGTTGCGCCAGCAGCCCACCCTTCTTTTCCTTCATGCCCGAGATGAATCCCTGACGTGCATCCGAGGGGAATGAGGCGTCGGCAAAAACACGCTCAGTCATGGCCTCGTAGTCCACATAGGCACTCATGGCGTCCAGCTTTCCAGCATTCACATCGCTGGCCAGTTGCTCGGCAAACTTGATTGCTCGTTGCTGCTGAGAGTCATCCAAGGGCGGTGGAGGTTTCGCTGCTTCCACCTGAGCCACTTTGATCTGTCGTGCCCGCTCCTGCACTTTCAGAAACGCGGGAATCGCAATGGCAGCCAGCACGCCAACGATCAGCAGCAAGGCCGCCACAACGATCAAAGCGATGACCCAGCCCGGCACTCCCTTTTTGACCTTGGGAGGCTGAATCGGCGGAAGCGAAGGCGGAAGGGGCGGCGGAGTATCCATGCCTCTGAGCCTACCGGAAACTCAGGGTGAATAACAAGCACTGACTCTGCGGAATCCGAATTATCGCAGCAAGTCCATCGCATCCATCACATCAAAGCGAACGGCTGGATACTTGTGGCTCAGTGTCGTGCGCGACCACTTGTGCTGGAGCTGGCTCATCACGTTGCGACGCTCCGCTGCACTCAGCTTGCGCCACTTCACTTCGACGACCACGAGGCTTTTCGCGTCCTGCGGATCTTTGGCCACGATGTCGATCTCGATGTCCTTCTCCCAATATCTCGCCGCGCCTTCGTAACGTGCCCGGCAGGCATCTTCGAAGACGGTCGAAGCGTGATCGTGGATGAGCTTCTGCTTGTGCGCCGCATCAAAGGTGCGCCACAAGCTCTGGTGTGGCGAATACACGCGGAACCAGAAGCGCATCGTCGGATCGGCTATGCGATACAGGATCTTCTTGGTCGTGCGCACGCTCTCGCCATACGGCATCTCGCGTTCCAGCACCGAGGCATCGAGCAACTGCTGGAGCAGCCGCGAGAGATTCGTCTGCGCCGTGCCCAGCCGCGTGGCGATCTCCGAGGGCCGCTCGGCTCCGCGCCCGATCGCTTCCAGCACGGACACCGCATTCATGCCCATCACACCTTCATCGCGCAGGATGCGCTGCGGCTCCTGCTCCATGTAGGGAGCGAAATCAAAGTAGAGCGCCTCGGCGAGTGCGACCACGTCCTGGCCCTTCTCGACGAACTCCCAATACTTCGGAATGCCGCCCACAAGCGAGAACTTCTCAAACGACGCCATGTCCGCCGGCTTCAGCGCGCACGCATCGCAGAACGCTGCATAATCCATCGGCTT
>CAUJJC010000069.1 GCA_963204975.1 Verrucomicrobiota bacterium
CAACCTCAAGCAAGTGCTGCACTGCCTCACCGCGCGTGCGACCATCTTTGATGACGAGAAGCGCTACGCCGAAGCCGCTCAGGCCTACGCGCGCTTCCTCGCTCTCGCGAGAGTGCCGGAGAATGCATCGTCCAAGAGCTGGCTGTCAGCCGTGATGTCCCTTTCGCGGTGTTACAAGCTGCTGGAGCGCTATGACGAGGGGCGTGCGCTGGCTGTGACCGCATGGCAGCAACTAGACACGCTGGGCAGCCTGGAGGGCTTGTGGGGGCTTGCAGCTTCGGTGTTGGAATACAACATTAAGCACTGCGAGCGCTGGCAGGCAAAGACCGGCTCGAATGTCATGGCCGACGAACTGGTTTGCTGGCGTGAGCGACTGGCCGAGTATCGAGCGCTGGCGAAAAAGCATGGATTGGATGAACCCTGACGCGAAAGCATTGCCTCGCGGGCAAGGTCGTTGTTGAGTCCCTCCATGTGCGGATTCCTGGGATGGTTTTCATCAGAGGCTCGCTCACGAACGGATGCCGAACGTGAGCGCGCCTCGCGTGTGCTCGGTGCCATGTCTCATCGCGGGCCTGATGATGAAGCCGAGGCTCAGGGGCCGGGCTGGTGGATGGGATTCCGCCGGTTGGCCATCCTCGATCTCTCGCCCGCAGGGCGGCAGCCCATGAGCTTTGGAGGCGGACGATACACACTCACGTTCAATGGCGAGATCTACAACTTCGCGCAGCTCAAGGCAGCGCTGCCAGAGCAATCATTTCAGTCGAGCGGCGATACGGCCGTGCTGGGTGCGATGCTCGCGCAGCGACCCGTGAGCGAGGTGCTTCCGCAGTTGCGTGGCATGTTCGCATTGGCTTGGTGGGATGCGCAGGAGCGCTCGCTGGTGGTTGCCCGCGATCACTTTGGCATCAAGCCCTTGTATTTCTCTCGGCGAGGCGGCGAGCTTTTCGTGGGCTCTGAGCTTCGCTCGGTGGCGAGACTCGCTCAGGTGCCCACTGGCATCTCGCGGCGTGCGCTGGGCCAGTATTTTCGATGGGGTGCCGTGCAGGCACCAGACACGATGATCGATGGCGTGGAATGCCTGCCGCCCGGGCACTTGCTGTGCTGGTCGAAGGGCGAGGCGCGCATCGAGCGCTGGTTCACGCCCGCCTGGCCTGGACGCAATGAATGGACCGCTGATCGCAACGAGGTGCGCCAGGCTGTGCTCGATAGCGTGCAGTCCCATCTTGTCAGCGATGTGCCCGTGGGCGTGTTCCTCAGCGGTGGTCTTGATTCATCGCTGATGGCGGCTTGCATGAAGCATCTCGGACAGAGCGAGGTGCAGGCGTTTTCGATTGGCTATGAAGAGAATGCAGGCGTGCCGGATGAGAGCGATACGGCGGAGCGGACGGCGCAGCATTTCGGCTGTCGCTTTGTCCGCGAACGGCTGACGGCGGAGTCTTTGTTTGGCAAGCTCGATGGCTATCTCGGCAGCCTCGATCAACCCACGGGGGATGCGCTCAATACTTACCTCGCCTCGCAGCTCGCCGCCCAGCATGTGAAGGTCACGCTCAGCGGACTCGGTGCCGATGAATGGTTTGCCGGTTACAACTATCATCGTCTCGCTAGGCTCGCCCATCTGTCTCCGCTCGCCCGCACGGCGCTGGGCCGCGTGACCGGTGCTGGCGTGCGCTGGGTGGAATCCTTCCTGCCTCAAGGGGCGAAAGGGCACAAGGCTTGGAAAGCCCTGCTCTACGCCGCTGGCGGTGCGGGCCAGACGACGGCAGAGGTTCATCGTCTTGGTCGGAGCATCGTGGCACCGGCGTCCGTCGCGCAACTCCTCGGCATCGACGATGCGGAAGCGCAACGAAGCACCGAGGACATCCCATTGCGCCGTCAGCTCACGGCGGACCTCGATCAGCGCGCCCCGGAGTCTTGGTTGAATCAAATGCTCCTTCTCGAAACCGAGACCTACCTGGCGAACACCCTGCTGCGCGACAACGACTGCACCAGCATGGCGCATGGGCTGGAACTCCGCGTGCCACTGGTGGATCGCGACGTTTTCGCTGTGGCAGGTCGCGTCGCCCCTGATAACAAGCTCACGATGAGCACGGGCAAGAAGGTCCTCCGCGATGCCTTCCGTGATCTGCTGCCTGAGTGGATCAATCACGACACGCAGAAGAAAACCTTCACGCTGCCATTGATGAAGTGGATGCGCACACCGCGCTGGAAGTCTCGTATCCTCGATACGCTGCAAGCCCCGAGCTGTGTCGATGCCACGGCAGCCCGAAGGCTCACGGACCGATACTTCGCTGACGCCACCGAGTCCAAAGCTGCCTGGCATCTCAGCCAGCCCGTGTGGATGATGTTTGTGCTCGAGGAGTGGATGAGACGCCAGGAGGGCAACTGACAGGCGAGGGGATCTCACTGCCTCGGGCGATGACGACGAAGGATTCCTCGCGGCAGTGCCGTAGGTTGCGCGATGGCATGGAATGAACTGTCTGAAACGATGACCTCGCGAAGAGGGCTGCTGGGGCGCATGGGTATCGCTGGGCTTGTGGGCCTGGCACCCGGCGCTTCGCTGCTCGCCTCCGTGCGCTCACCGCATTTCGCGCCCAAGGCGAAGCGTATCATCTGGCTCACCCAGGCAGGAGCGCCATCGCAGGTGGACCTGTTCGATTACAAGCCGGGGCTTGCCTCCCAGTTCGACAAGGACTTGCCTGAATCGGTGAGAAACGGCCAGCGCCTCACGGGGATGACCGCCGGGCAAAAGCGGTTCCCCATTGCACCCTCGGTCTTCAAGTTCTCGCAGCACGGGCAATCAGGCATGTGGCTGAGCGAACTGCTGCCTCACACGGCGAAGTTCGCGGATGAGATCTGCTTGATCCGCACGCTGCACACCGAGGCGATCAATCATGATCCGGCGATGACGCTGTTGCAGACCGGGCATCAAATCGGCGGCAGACCCGCCTTCGGCGCATGGGTGTCATACGGTCTCGGCACTGATAACTCTGATCTACCAGCCTTCGTCGCCTTGATCTCACGCCCGAGCGGACCAACCAATGCCCAGCCGCTGCACGAGCGCATGTGGGGCAGCGGATTCCTGCCATCGAAGTATCAGGGCGTTCGCTTCAGCTCAGGCAAAGATCCGGTGTTGTTCCTCTCGAATCCACCAGGGATCACGATGGATCGACGCCGTGCTATGCTGGACGATGTGGCCGCCTTGAACCGCATGAAATTCGATTCGCATCGCGATCCCGAGACGCTCGCGCGCATTGATCAGTATGAGATGGCCTTCCGCATGCAGTCCGCCGTTCCCGAACTCGCCGACCTCTCCAAAGAACCCGCAGACATCTACGAACGCTACGGGCCTGAGTCCACGAAGCCGGGCACTTACGCAGCGAACTGCATCCTCGCCCGACGACTGGCCGAACGCGGTGTGCGTTTCATCCAGCTCTATCATCGGGGCTGGGATCAGCACAACAATCTACCCAGCGGCATCAAGAGCCAGTGCCACGATACGGACCAGCCTACTGCAGCGCTCCTCGCTGAACTCAAGGAGCGCGGCATGATGGATGACACACTCGTCATCTGGGGCGGCGAGTTTGGTCGCACCGTGTATTCGCAGGGCGTCCTCACTCGCGATAATCATGGGCGTGATCATCATCCGCGTTGTTACAGTCTATGGATGGCGGGTGCCGGGCTGAAGAAAGGCCACGTCCATGGAGAGACGGATGATTTCAGCTACAACATTGTGAAGGACCCGGTCCACATTCATGACTTGAACGCGACCGCCCTGCACCTCCTGGGCATTGATCACAAGCGACTCACGCATCGCTTCCAGGGGCGCGACTATCGGCTCACGGACATCCATGGCGAAGTCATCCAAGGCGTGCTGGCGTGAGGCCGCGCCGGGACTTCATCGCCAATGATCGAATCCATCCTGCTCAGTATCCGCCTGAGCCGATCTTGCCAGAGGACTCACCGCTCTCGCCAGCGGCTGCGCGCTTGCGATAGTCGTCCATCATGGCCGCTGTTGCCGTAGCGCCGCAGCGGCTGCCGCCGAGGTCGCGCACCTTGATCAGACCGTCCAGATCGCGCACACCACCCGCAGCTTTCACCTGCACTTTGGGACTGCACGAGGCACGCATCAGCGCCAGATCATGCTCCGTGGCACCTTTGTAATTGTAGCTGCCGTCGGCTTGCTTCACAAAGCCATAGCCGGTGCTAGTCTTCACCCAATCGGCCCCCGCGCGCTCGCAGAGTTCGCAGAGTTTGCGTTTGAAGTCGTCGCTGCTCAGGCCTGCGCCACCAGCGGTGAGGTAATCGTTTTCAAAGATCACCTTCACCTTCGCTCCGTGCTGGTGGGCTTCATCGCAGACGGCCTTCACATCTGCCTCGACGTAGTCGAAATCACCGCCCAGGGCCTTGCCGAGATTGATCACCATGTCGATCTCGTTCGCCCCGTCTTTGCAGGCCAGTTCGGTCTCGTAGCGCTTGGATTCGGTGGTGCTGTTGCCATGGGGAAAGCCGATCACGCAGCCCACGAGCACACCGGAGCCGCGCAGCCACTCGACGGCCTGCTTCACGGCGTAGGGCTTGATGCATACGGAGGCCACCTGATACTTGGCTGCCAGCTCACAGCCCGCTTTGAGGTCAGCGTCTGTCATCGTGGGATGCAGGAGACTGTGGTCGATCATCTTGGCGAGGTCGGAGTAGCTGTATTTCATGGTATTTGGAATTGGCTTAGCCACGATTTAAATTGGCTTAGCCACTTGTCAAAGACCGATTGGGTCACAAAGTCATTCGTCATGGCCACTACGGCATCGTTTCATCAGCAACTCATCGAAAAGCTCCGCAAGCTCCTGCGCAGCCGAAGGTTCGTGCCCAGAGCGCAATTCCTGACCGAACGCGAGATCGCCGAGCGCTTCAAGACGAGCCGCCCCACGGCCAACAAGGCCCTCAGCAGCCTCGTTTCCGCCGGTCTGCTCGAGATCCGGCCAGGCGCAGGCACTTTTGTGCGGGAGGGCGTGCTCGACTACGATCTGGAGCGCCTCGTGAGCTTCACAGACAAAGCCAAAGCCTCCGGCAAGAAGCCTGGGACAGACTTGATCGAGTTTCGCAAAGTCACTGCGGCGGAGGTCGATCCGCAGATCACTAAACAACTTCGCGTGAGCGCCGAGGCCGTGCTGTTCTACCTGGAGCGCATCCGCCTGGCCGATGGCAGACCGGTCATCTTTGAGAGACGATACATCATCGCCGCTCACTGCCCCAGCCTGACCAAAGCCGACGCCAAAGGCTCGCTCTACGCCGCGTGGACCACGAAATTCCGTCTGCAAATCACCGGAGCTGAGGAAACGATCCGCGCCGTGAACGCCACCGCTGCTCAGGCCAAACACCTGCAAGTCCGCCGTGGCACTGCATGCTTCCAGATCGCCGCCACCGGCTTCATCAGCGGCGAGCAACCACTCTGGCATGAAGAAACGCTCTACCGTGCGGACGTGTATGAATTCCGCAATCGCATCGGCGGTCTCGGAGCCGCGATGGGCCGACTATCCCTTTAGCTCACCTCGATGAGTCATTCGGTTCTTGGCTGGTAATGGTTCGAAGCGGTTGCTTCACGCGGCGAGATGGAAGTAACCGTGGATGTGGGGCATGCCACGGAAATACCAGACCATCTCGGGGCCTTCGATTTGCCAGGTGTCCCATACCTTGTCGTTGCCAATATCAAACGCGCCGCCGTAGCAGGAGATGAAGAGGCGCTCGATCATTTTCTTCTCTTCGATGCGCTTGATGGTGGCGGTGACGTCGTCAGGTCGGAAGCAGGCTAACATGCGGCGCATGGTGTCGAGGAGCTTGGCCTGCTGGTCCTGGGTGAGGTCGGCACCGCTGAGTCCGGGGAGGTCGGTCTTGCGTTTGGAAATCACGGTTGCGGGGTTCTCATCGCGTGGCTCGGCACCGACGAGAATTTTTTCCCGCTGCTTGCCATTGAGGGTGGAGTGGAACTCGTTGAAGAGCAGACCTTGATACCAGAAGGGGTTGCCCTCGTGGTCTTTGGTTTCGCGGAAGGCCTTGGCGAAGTTGCCATAAAAAATCGGGGCACCGCCAAAGCCGAGACCTTGGTCCGTGTGGGCATTGCAGCGGCGGGTGACGTGGTGGCCGGTGTAGATGAACTCGAAGTTCTTGTCCTTCGGAGTGCCGAAGAAGCCGACGGAGGGCGTGTGCTTGATCTGGCCCATGAGGTCCTTTTGCACCTGCCAGTTCATCTTCTCCCGAAACTCGGGTGCGTGGAGTGAATCGAAGATTTGCTTCACGAGGTCCTGCTGATCCTTGGTGTAAAAGGTGTGCAGGCGCTGATCGGGGCAGATATACCACCAGTTGCTGATGAACTTCCGTTTCGCGTGATCCACAGGCAGGACGATCTTGGCGTGCTGCTCCTCGGTGAGGCTCTTGTAGAACTGCATGGGCAGCGAGTCCTTGGCCGCAGTCTCAGCGCTCAAGCTAGGCAGTGCTGCAAGTGCTGAGGTGGCACCGAGGCTGCGGAGGATCTCACGGCGGCTGATTGTGTTTGGTGACGGGAGGTGCAGTGGCGACATCATGGTCCCATGCTCTCGCGATTTGTGAAAAAAGGCCAGCGTGAAAATCTGTGTCCGGCTGTGAGATGCTGCGGACATCCTGCACTAGCCGATGTGCATTATGCCGATGGTGGCGATTGCCAGCTTCCGATCACGGCCTAGGATGCGCGCGTTTTCTCCGATGCCGTTTCCTCGCGACTCTCTCCGCGCCCTCGGGCTGGGCCTGATCTGCTGCCTTGTGGCAGCGGGAGTGAGGGCGGATTGCTATCAAGTGGAGGCGAGGGCTGTGGGCGTGGCTCCGCCGTGTTTTGGGATGGAACTGGTGGTGCTGAGCGCGACGCAAACGAAGCAGGACCTGTGGTTCCGTGTGGGCGTGCGGAATCTCACGACGGACACTTACCGGGCGACGAAGGTGCTGGCGTGCGAGGATATTTCGCTGACCGCTTATGTGCAGGGTAAGCGACTGACGGTGGAGCCAACGACGATCACCTTGAGCCAGATGTTTCCCTCGGTAGGCTTGAAGCCGGGGGCCATGCACGCCGGAGTGTTCACGTTCCCGTGGGGTGAGCGTGAGGCACCAGTGGAGAGGTTGGGTTCCATGGAGTTGCGCGTGGCGGGCTTCGCCACCGTGGATTTGCGGCTGGACGCGGGGCGACGATTCGATCCAGTCGATTGGAAACAAGTGGAGCGGAGGTCCGTGCTGAACGTGGAGGTGATCCCGAAGGTGGAACAACTGGCGATCTTTCCGATGCGAATTCATTCGATGATTGTGCGTGACGAGGAGCTGGAGTTCGCGGTCTCGTTTCGCAATGCGCATCGTCTGCCGGTGAAGTGGACGGGAAAGCTGGGGGGAAGGATGGCGGTCCTGATCACCGCGCATCACGAAACACTCATGCCCTCGGCGGTTTCGGATTCTCTGGCGGGAACGATTGCACCACCGAGCAGCGAGTGGGCAGCGGGCGAGGATCATGTGGGATGGATTCGATTTCCACTGCCGCACTCGCACGCGAGTGAGAGGCTGAGTTTTGCACTGCCCGGCTATGGGGTGACGGAGTTGATCTATGACCGTGAGGGCCGGATGTGGAGGCCTGCAGTGGCGGAACCCTCGGACGGTTCGCCTGCGCTTGTGGTGGCGATGCTCGATGAGGAGCGGACCTTTGGTCAACTGCGCTCGTTCTGGGAGGAGAAGACGCGGGCGCTCCGGCAGCGGGAGTGGAGTGTTTTCCTGAAACGCTTCCGGGGGGCGGCCTTGGAGGATCAGCGGGCGTTTGTGCCGCTGTGGGAGCGGGCTCCGATCACGGCGGTGGAGTATCGGCTTTCAGAGTTCCAGGCGGTGAAGCCGGATGAGGAAGGGCGGCTGCGCAATGTGAAGGTGGAACTGTGCTACATGATCGATTCACTGCCGACGGAGAATCTCTTCGTCACTCACGCGGTGTGTGACATGCAACGTGATGAGAAAGGCGAGTGGCATGTGGACTTCATTCGCTACACGGAGCTGCAGCCCTTTTGGATGCTGGGTTACACGGAAACTTTGAGCAGCGAGCACTTCCTGATATTCCACCGGCCTGATGAGGAGAATGCGAAGCAGGCAGACCTGGCAGTGAAGCAACTGGAGAAGGGTTACGTCCGTCTGCTGCGCACGGGCTTGAAGCTGAAATCGCGCTACGCTGCATTCTCCATCGCACAGAAGAACGACTTCGAGAAGCTCACGGGGCGTGATCCGATGACATACTCAGGCGGCGCATCGTCTGCCTACATCTACCAGAAGGCCGGGGTGAGCGTGATCAATCAAGCGCTCTACCTCAATGACTTCCGTTTCTTCACTTTGCAGCGTGCCTGGGGCAAACAAGATCGTCAGGTGACCATCCTGCATGAGCTGGTGCATCTGGCCTTGGCTGATTACACAAGGCCCTGGACGCCCTCATGGTTGACCGAGGGCACGGCGATGTATTTTGCGGATCAGGTGGATTCAGGCACGCGGTCCTTCCTGCGTGAGCACTTGCTGCCGATCACCACCATTCGTGAACTGAGCAAGCTCAGTCACCTGGGCGCTGGCGTTGAGAATCCACACGAGGTGAATGTGCAATATCAGTTCAGTGGCCAGACGGCTGCCTGGCTGGCGAAGCATTACGGTGAGTCCGGTCTGCTCAATCTCTACACCGGCTACGCTACCAATGTGCCGGAGGAATGGCGGACCTATCGTGGGGATGGTGGCAACACACTCATCGCGGCCTCACGCTTGCGCATCGCCACGCGCATCCTGGGCCAGACGATTCCAGGGCTGACGCTGGATACGCTCGATGCGGAAGTCCGTGCCTCGGTGGGAAAGTGAAGCTCTCCGCAGCAGCTTGCCTGTGCGTGTTGGGCGTGTTCGACGTGTTAGGCAGATTCGTCCCCGAGACGCTTATCGCCCATGAGGTAGCCTTGCACGTAATCGCGCACGGATTCAGCCAAAGGCGTGAGCGGGTCCTGATAGCCAGACTGGCGGAGACGCGCGATGTCGGCGCAGGTGTAGTATTGATACTTCGCGCGCAGCGTCTCGGGCATGTCCACGAACTCGATGTTGGGCTCGCGTCCGAGCGCAGCGAAGATCGCGGTGGTCAGTTGCACCCAGGAGTTGGCCTCGCCACTGCCGAGGTTGTAGAGCCCGGCGGCCATGGGCGCGTAGGCGAGGTGGAGGGTCATGCGCACCGCATCCTTCACGTAGAGGAAGTCGCGCATCTGCTCGCCATCCTTGTAGTCGGGTCTATGCGAGCGGAAGAGCTGCACCTTGTTGGTGGCGTGGATCTGTCCGTAGGCCTTGTGGACTACGCTGCGCATGTCCGCTTTGTGATCTTCATTCGGGCCGAAAACATTGAAGTATTTCAGGCCCACGATGCGACGGAGCAGGCCACTGCGCTGGGCCTGGAGATCGAAGAGGTGCTTGCTGTAGCCATACATGTTGAGCGGGCGCAGCTTGTGCAGATCGGTCATGCGATCATCCATGCCGTGACTGCCATCGCCATAGGTGGCGGCTGAGGAAGCATAGACAAAACGGGCACTGCGGGCCACAGCCCAATGGGCGAGGGTGCGAGTGTAATCGACGTTGTTCCTCATCAGGAAGTCGGAGTCGCGTTCAGTCGTGGCCGAGCACGCCCCGAGGTGCAGCACGAGTTCCACATTGCCCAGGGAATCCGACTTCTCCTGCACGCGCTTCAGCACCTCATCGGCGTCGATGTATTCGGCAAACTTTAGCGGCACCAGATTGCGCCATTTTTCATCTGTGCCCAGGCGGTCGGAGATGATGATGTTTTCAAAGCCACGGCGGTTGAGTTCCCAGACGAGAGCGCTGCCGATGAAGCCAGCGCCGCCCGTGACTAAAATGCGACAGTCAGATGATTTGAGCATGACGAAAGAAGGCGCGCAGTGTGGCGAGATGCCACGGGGTGCCAAGGTGGAAAATGAAGTGCCCGGTGCGTGGTCGGTGAGGTTCCGATCCGCGCGCCGGGCACGAGTTTCAAAAGGGGGACGCTGGAGGTCTAGGCACCTTCGCACCACACCGTGGGCTTGGTCAGATGGGCGAAGGCCTCGGGATGAGGATGGGATGCGCCGCCACAGCCAGAGACCGCGATGAAGTCGAGCGATTCGAGACTGCGCACCGCCGGGTAAAGCCATTCTTCGCCACCGACTTGCAGTTTGGGCAGAAGTGCGGAGCCAATGCGCTCGATCTCCAGGCTGAGCAGGAAGCTCGTCGCTTCGCCATCGCAACCAAGCGGAGTCTCCACCCAGCCGATGAGGCCACTGTCGTTGATGAGATCCCAGATTTCACCGCGCTCCAGGTCGATCCGAACCGCGAAACCGACGCGGGCCTTGCCGCGCGGGGTCGAGGAAGGCTGAACCAAACCGAAGACCACATGCGTGAGTTCGGGCGTGGGGGTGACATCCAGTTGGAAGCCAAAGCGGGAGGGCTTGGCAGGCACGCTGAGCGCACCAAAGTTGAGCACGTCGAAGCCTTCGAATTGGGCTTCCGGGAGGGTGACGGGGAGAGGTGTGGTGGTTGACATGGTCCGAACTCCAAAGGGTGTTAGAGGGCTGGCTATAATTACCACAACTATTTTGGACATGCAAAATAATTTTCAGATTGAGTAAAATAATAGAAAATCGAACCAAACGAACCGACACGCACATCGTAACCACGCGTCTCCGGCGGCGAACACCTTTCCAGCGACCATGCCCGACAAACCTGATCTCTCCCGCGACCTCGATCACGATGGCGACATTGACTTGGCCGATGACCGTCGCCTTGACCTGGATGGGGATGGGAGCATCGACCTCGCGGATCGGGAGGAGATGGACCTCGATAACGATCAGGACATCGACACCGCCGATCAGGCTCTCCAGGAAGCTGAGCGCCAGCGGGTGGGCACGGCGATGGGGTTTCAGAAAAGCGGTCAAACTTGGCAACGCAGCGCCGACGGCTCCACCCAGCAAGGGCAGGGGAACCGCACCAACCTGCGCAGTTGATCGCGCCTGAGCTAGCCCGTGGTGCGCAAGCCGGAAGCCACCGCGTTCACCGATACGAGTAAATCCGGGATGATGGACTCGGCGGCATCGCTGTCGCCCGAGGCTGCTTTTTGCCGCCAGAGCTTCAGGAGGTCGAGCTGTTGCTCGTGCAGCACCGTCAGCGGTTGCTCGCGGATGGCCAGAGTGAAGGCCATGCGTGGGCGACGATCTTCGAAGGAGCCCTGGAAGAGATCGGCGAGCACCTTCTGGGTGCGATGGAACTCACCCAGGATGATGCCCAGGAACCGTTCGCGGACTTCCGCATCTGGCACGAGGTCGGCGTAGCGGCGCATCCAGTTCTCGTTCGCGCTGACGATGGAGCTTTCGATGTTGGCGAGCACGTAGCGGAGGAAGGGATGCTTCGGGGCGGACGCTTTGAACGTGGTCCACGCGGCGGGATCGTCGCGCTGGAGCCGTTCCAGGGCTGATCCAGCTCCGAACCACCCCGGCAGGTAGAAGCGCGATTGTGTCCATGAGAAGACCCACGGGATGGCGCGCAGATCGTCCAGCGTGGCCTGACCTGTGCGACGTGCGGGGCGCGAGCCGATTCGGGCGTTTTCCAGCGCGTCAATGGGCGTCGCGGTGCGGTAGAACTTCATGAAGTCCGGCTCGTGCAAGAGCGCACGATAGGCATCGCGACTCCACAAGGCGAGCTGGTCGAGCAAGGGCGCGAGCGGATCGGCTTCCTTCACCGCACCCCGATGCGCGGCAGTGGCTGCGGAGGCCGAGGCCATGAGCACTTCCACATTGTAAACCGCCGAGGCGAAGTGCGCATACTTCTGCCCAATGGTCTCGCCTTGCTCCGTCATGCGCAGGCAGCCCTGGAGCGAGCCCGAGGGCAGAGCTTCCATGAAGAAATGGGTAGGCCCTGCGCCGCGACCGACGGTGCCGCCGCGACCATGGAAGAAGATCGGCTTGGCACCGTGGGCGAGTGTTGTGTGCGCCAGTTCGTTCTGTGCGCGATGCAGCGCCCATTGGCTGGCCAGGATGCCGCAGTCCTTGTTCGAGTCCGAGTAGCCCACCATCATCTGGAGGGAAGGCTCGGCCTGGGCCTGCACGCTGCGTTTGGTGACCGGGTGCGAGAGGAATTCCGCCACGATGCCGGGACCGGCTTCGAGGTCGGCCATGGTCTCAAACAGAGGCGTCACGGGCAGCGGGCAACGCAGACCCTCGGGCGTCCACTCGGCGAGCCCGGCCTCGCGAGCCAGGAGATAGACGATGAAGAGATCCTCTACGCGGCGGGTCATGGAGACGATAAGCGCACCGAGCCCTGCATTGCCATGCTGAGCGCGATGATCCGCGAGCACGCGATGGCAGGCGAGCACTGTGTCGGCCTCGGGTCCGGCGGACATGCCGGGGGCGAGGAAGGGGCGAGGGGAGGCGAGTTCCTGTTCGAGGAAGGCGCGCTTGCGTTCAACGGTCCAGGATTCGAAAGACTCACCGTCTTCGATGCCAGCGGTGGCGAGGAGTTGTGCCAGAGCCTTCTCGTGGAAGGCAGAGTTTTGTCGCACATCGAGCGAGGCCGAGTGGAAGCCGAAGGCCGCGATCTGGCGACGGAAGGGCACGATCAATTCGCGCACCAGCGCGCTCGCATCACTGCCCTCCAGCGAAGAGGCCAGGACATCCAGGTCCGTCTGCAACTCCGCTGGTGCGCGGTAGCCTCCAGTGGACTCAGGATGCTCGATAGCCAGCAGCACCTTGGCTCGCATCAGATACACAGCGGCACGCCAGGGCTCCTCGCGATTGCGTTCCAGGATGTAGCGCACATCCACGCCGGGCTGGCCGTCGAGTTCCGCCGCGAGGCGGTCCATCAGCGACTGCAAGGTGGGAGGCACTGGCTGGAAGAGCACGCTCAGCGGCAGTTGGTGAGCGAGGGCTTCGAGAGCGCGGCGCTGCACACGGAGGGCATTGGTGCGGAGCGCACGCAAGGCCTTGCAGGTCACATCGGCGGTGACGAAGGGATGCCCGTCGCGGTCGCCGCCGATCCAGGTGCCGAACTTCACCAGCGGCGGCAGATGATCGAGTGCAGCCGCATCAAAGCCCGCGCCTTCCCAGGCCTCGCGCAGATGAATGTGCGCACGCGCGAGAGTCTCGGGGAAAACTTCGCGCAGGTAGTGGAGTGCGTTTTGTAGTTCGGCGTCGATCGTTGGCCGCGTGACGTGAATCTCGCCCGTGCGCCACAGGCCTTCGAGTTGCACCTCCAGCATCCGCTTCACCCGCAACTGCTCGCGTGGCGTGTAGTCGGCGTTCTCGTGCCGGTTCATCAGCGCATAGATCTCATTGTGGCGCTCGCGAGCGGTGTCGCGCTTGGACTCCGTGGGGTGCGCGGTGAGCACGGGTTCCACGAGCACGGAGCGAAGCACCTTGAGCACCTCGTCTTGCTTCAAGCCTGAGGCGATCATGCGACCGAGATTGTCTGCCCACAGACCTTTCTCGGAGGCTGAGCCATGGCGAGTTTCGCGCAGGCGTCGCACACGCGAGGCGGTGCGTTCTTCCACGATGTTGAGCAACTGGAAAGCAATCGAGTAGGCCTGGCCGAGCTGGCGGTCGGTGGCGGAGGCATTGATGGTGCCGGAACCCACCCAGGGCAGGCGTTTGGCCAGATCACCCTCGCCCAGCCGCGTGAGCGTGGTGGCGAAGGCTTCCATGAGGAATTTCAGGTCGGCTTCCAGCAGGCGGAAGCCGTAGGTCAGGAGAGATTCGGGGGCTTGGTCGGACATGAACTCGGCTCACAAAGCAGGAACAGTGCCCGACTGCAAGAATCACCGCCGGGCGAGGTCAAAGGTGACCGAAGTATCCGCTGGCGTGGGCTGCTCATCCACCCGCCAGACCACGCTCTGATGGCGCGAGAACACGAGCACCGAGTAGTTTGACAGCCGCCTCGAATAATCGCTGCGGTCGGTGCGATTCCACACCTTGATGCTCTGAATCGGGCGCTCGCTGCCGAGGTCGATCTGCACCCAGGGCGTGTCCGTGTTGTCCTTGCTGTGATAAATGCCGTTGTCGTTCCAGTTGCCGCTGGTGTTGCCATCATTGATGCGCGCGGCGCTGGTGCCCCAGGCCGAGTCTTTGGCCTCGGCCTTGTAGAGAGGGGCAATGTTGGTGCCGCCGGAGATGACCTCGATCTCCGCCAGATTGAGAGTCGCGGTGCCTGGAATCTCCACGCGCACAAACTGACCCATCACGCCCTCGCTGGGTGCTAGAACGGCTGCCGTGCTGGTGGACGAGGAAGCCAGGGGCTCTGCCTCTACGGTGCCGCCCAGTTTTTGCACCACGAGTTTGCGCAGCTCTTGCGGCCAGTTCGATCCCCAGTGGCTGGTCATCCAGACGAAGAATCCGATCACTGCCGCGAGGGCGGTGAGATTGAAGACAAACGCGAACATGCCACGCGGGCGTTTCGCAGGTGCTGGAGCAGCAGGCGCTTCTTTTCGAGTCACAGGCGGGCGCACGACCGGTTTGGGACCTGGAGCCTGAGTCGCCGGTTGCGCCATTGGCACCGGTGTCATGGACTGTGGTGCAGGCCACATGGGAGTCGGATAGGCGGGCATCATCGCCGGATAAACGGGCACCGTGTAGCCGATGCCGGTGCTTTGCAGCAGATCGAGAGCCTGCTGTGCCGAGGCAGGACGCATCGTGGGATCGTAACGCAGCAGCCACACCAGCCAGTCATGAAACGCTGGATCGAGATCCGCTCGACGATGACGGAAGGACTTCAAATCAAACGAAGCCCACGCGGCATCGAGCTGCTCCGTGGCCGCATGTTCTACCGGATCGCGACCCGTCAGCAGGGCAATCAAGGTGGCACCCAC
>CAUJJC010000070.1 GCA_963204975.1 Verrucomicrobiota bacterium
ATTGAGCGCATCACGAAGCAATACATCGCCTACATCGATACCTTCCAGATGCTGAACATTGAGCTGGCCAGCGAGTTCATCGTCATGGCGGCCAACCTGATGTATCTCAAAAGCCGCGAGCTGCTACCCAAGACGCTCCAGCCCCCGGAGGAGGAAGGCGAGGACAGCGATCCGCGCTGGGACCTCATCCGCCAGCTCGTCGAATACAAGAAGTTCAAGGAAGCCGCCCAGTTCCTCGGCGTGCAGGAAGTGCGCGGCGATGCCTTCTTCGCCGCCAATCCCGAGCCGCCCGATCTCGATGCCCTGCCCCCTGGGATCGGTCAGGTGGGCATCTTCGATCTCATCCGCGCCTTCCAGCGCATGCTCAAGCGCTTCGAGAAGACTGATGACATCCGCGAGATCGTCGATGACCGCTACACCGTCAGCGGCAAGATCGACCACCTGCTGGAGATCATCCCCGTCGGCGCTCGGGTGAAATTTGAGACCCTTTTCACAGATGTGAGCAGCCGCAGCGAGATGATCGTCACCTTCCTCGCGATGCTGGAACTCATGAAGCTCAACCACCTGCAAGTGGAGCAAGAGCATCTCCTGGGCGAGATCCTGGTGGTGCGGCCTGAGAAGCAGTAATCCTGCGGTTGGCTGAGCGAACGGGGAGCGCCATCGCGTATTGGCTGCGAACTCATTCCCACCCAGCCATGCTTTCCCGCCGCCGTTTCATCGCTCAATCGTCCGCCGCAGCATCGTTGCTCGGCTTCCCTGCCATCGTCAGCAGCAAATCGCCGAACAAGAAGCTCAACATCGCCTTCATCGGCGTGGGCGGTCGTGGTGGTGCCGACCTGAAGGAGGTGGCCAAGGCGACCGACATCACCAATGTGGTCGCGCTTTGCGACGTGAATGAGCAGAACCTCTACCGCGCCGCCGAGCAGCATCAGGGCGCGGTGAAGTATAAGGACTTCCGCCGCCTCTACGACGATCAGAAGGACATCGACGCCGTGGTCGTCGCCACCACGGAGCACACCCATGCCTTCGCCACGATTCCCGCCTTGCAGCGCAAGCTGCCGGTGTATTGCGAGAAGCCGCTCACTCACAATGTGCGCGAAGCCGTGCTGGTGATCGAGGCTGCTGCCAAGGCAGGTGTGGCCACCCAGATGGGCACTCAGATTCATGGCATGCCGAATTACCGGCGCGTGGTCGAGCTGATCCAGAGCGGAGCCATTGGCAAAGTGAGCGAATGCCACGTCTGGGTCTCACGCGCATGGGGACTCCAGAGCAAGGAAGACGCGGACAAGTATGGCGACAAGATGTGGGTGGCCGAGCGTCCCGCCAAGGAAGACAAGGTGCCCGAGGGGCTTGATTGGGACCTCTGGATCGGCCCGGCTCCGTATCGCCCGTTCAGCAATGCATACTTCCCCGGACCCAAGTGGTATCGCTGGTGGGACTTTGGCAATGGCACCATGTCCGACCTCGGCAGTCACTGGAACGACCTGCCCTGGTGGGCACTGAAGCTGGACTCCCCGCTCTCGATCGAGTCCACATCGCCCTTCGGTCCTGCCCATCCTGAGATCGCCCCTGCCTCGCTCACCGCCGTCTATGAATACGGGCCGCGCGGCGACATGCCCGCGTGCAAACTCTCCTTCCATCAGGGAGCCAACAAGCCGCAGATCTGGCACGAGACCCCCGACATCCAGAAGTGGCAAAACGCCGTCCTGTTCATCGGTGACAAAGGGATGCTCATCTCCGACTACGGTAAGCATCAACTCCTGCCGGAGAAGGACTTCAAGGACTTCACGCCGCCCAAGCCTTTCATTCCCGATTCTCCAGGCCAGCACCAGGAATGGCTGGATGCCATCGTCCACGGCACGCCCACGGGCAGCCCCTTCGCCACGTATGCAGGGCCGCTCACCATTGCCAATCACCTGGGCAATGTGGCCTACCGCACGGGCAAGAAAATCCTCTGGGATGGCAAGGCCAGCAAGGTCACGAACACCACGGATGCTGACCGGTTCCTTGGGCGCGAACCACGCGCCGGATGGAAGCTCGGATGATCCGACGAACCCAATTCCAGCGCGGAGAAGCACCAGCCAGGGGCAGGAATACCGGTTGCGAAACAGGGGTTTGTCCCGCACATAAGCGCGCCTTCCAGCCAACCCCAGTCTTTACGTCCAGTGTCTTCTGATTCAGCTTCCGCCACTGTCGGTCAGCCCAAGTCCTTTTTGGGTCGTGTCTGCAACGCCACCCTCATCATGCTCAAGCAATGGTGGGACTCCGATTATCATCCCGAAGGCGTGGAGGTGGTGATGAACAAGCCCGAGGCCGTGGACATGAAGCGCACCATGCCCTTCATCATCCTGCACCTGTGCTGCCTGTTTGTCTTCGTCGTCGGTTTCAGTTGGTTCGCCTTCTTCGCCGCGATCGCGTTTTACGCCTTCCGCATGTTCGCGATCACGGCCTTTTATCATCGCTACTTCTCCCATCGCGCCTACAAGACCTCTCGCGTGGGCCAGTTCATGTTCGCATTGATCGGGAACATGGCCTGCCAGCGCGGTGCGCTGTGGTGGGCCTCCACCCATCGCCATCACCACAAGCACAGCGATGACGAGCAGGACATCCACTCGCCACGCCACAAGGGCTTCCTCTGGTCCCACATCGGCTGGATCACCAGCCAGCGGAACTTCCCCACGGACTATAGCCGCATCAAGGACCTCGCCCGCTTCCCGGAACTCGTGTTCCTCAATCGCCACGACTTCTTTATCCCCGTCATCATGGGGGCCTCGATTTACGGCATCGGCATGTTGCTGGAAAAATACTTCCCTGGGCTGAACTGCACGGCTGGCCAGCTCTTCGTCTGGTGCTTCTTCATCAGCACGGTCGCCCTGATGCACGGCACCTTCTTCATCAACTCACTGGCCCACGTCTTCGGTCGCAAGCGCTTCAAGACCACCGACGACAGCCGCAACAGCTTCCTCCTCGCCATCATCACGCTGGGCGAAGGCTGGCACAATAATCACCACCGTTATCAATACAGCGCCCGCCAGGGCTTTTTCTGGTGGGAGATCGACGTGAGCTACTACGTGCTCAAGGTGCTCTCCTGGTTCCACATCGTCTGGGACCTCCAGCCCGTGCCTTCCCGCATCTACGCTGAGGCCAAAGACCTGACCACCCCGCAGCACTAGCACAGGGTTTCATCCTTCGTTTTCGACAGCGCCGCCCGGTTCATCGCCCGGCGGCGCTTTTTGTTGGAATGAGGCGCTTGATAGAGCCGTCGCAAGCAAGCTCCCTGCTGCCACGTTGATAGGCGCATGTCCTCACGCCGCCGTTTCATCCAGCAGTCCGTCGCCGCCAGCACGGGAGTCTTTTACATTGCCAAAACCTCGTGGGCCAAGAGCCCAGGCGATTCGATCAATGTCGCCGTCATCGGCTTCAACGGCCGGGGTGGCAGTCACATCAGTGGCTACAAGGGCCTCAAGAAGGAGGGCGTCAATGTCGCCGCTCTCTGCGATGTGGATCAGAAGGTGCTTGATCGCGGCCTGAGCGGGCTCGACAAGGACAAGATCAAAGCCAAGGGCTACACCGATCTGCGCAAGCTGCTCGAGAACAAAGACATCGACGCCGTCAGCATTGCCACCCCCAATCACTGGCACTCACTCGCCTCGATCTGGGCCATGCAAGCAGGCAAGGATGTGTATGTGGAGAAGCCCGTCTCCCACAACGTCTGGGAAGGACGCCAGATGGTGAAGTGGGCACGCAAGCTGGGCAAGATCGTGCAAACCGGCACCCAGGCCCGTTCCAGCCGCGAGGGCATTTTTGCTGCCGTGAAATGGGTGCAGGAGGGCAACCTCGGAGCCATCAAGCTCTCGCGTGGTCTGTGCTACAAACGCCGCGCCAGCATTGGCAAAGCCGAAGGCGAACAAGCTATCCCAGACACCATCGACTACGATCTCTGGTGCGGCCCCGCGCCAAAGACCGGCCTCACCCGGAAGAAGCTGCACTACGACTGGCACTGGACGTGGAACTACGGCAACGGCGACCTCGGCAACCAGGGCATCCATCAGATGGACATCGCGCGCTGGTTCCTCGGTGAGATGCAGCTTGCACCCGTCGTCTGGAGCATGGGCGGACGTCTTGGCTATGAAGACGATGGCGAGACCGCCAATACCCAGATCGTGTATCACGGCTACGAAAAGGCACCGCTCATCTTTGAAGTGCGCGGGCTGCCGTCATCGAAGGACAGCAAGGACATGGACAAGCTCAAGGGCGCAGGTGTGGGAGTGATCGTCGAATGCGAAAAGGGTTACGTGGTGGTGCCCAGCTATGGATCAGCCATCGCCTACGATCCCTCGGGCAAGGTCATCAAGGAGTGGAAGGGCGCTGATGATCACTTCAAGAACTTCGTCAACGCCTGCCGCAGCCGCCGGATCGACGACCTGCACGCCGACATCCTGGAGGGTCACCTTTCCAGCGCGCTCTGCCACACGGGCAACATCAGCTACCGTCTTGGCCAACAACAAAACCCCAATGAGATCCTCGAGAAGATCAAAGGCGAGCGCTTTGCCGCTGAGTCCTTCGAGCGCATGAAGGAGCATCTGGCGAAGAACGATGTGGACATCGCGAAGGACAAACTCACCCTCGGCCCCGTGCTCAAGTTTGATCCCGTTGCGGAGCAATTCATCGACAACGAGGCCGCGAATGCCCAGGTGAAGCCCAAGTATCGCGAGCCCTTTGTCGTGCCCGAGGCCGTCTAAAGCCCTTCCCAGCGCCCGCTGCGCAGATAAATCCCGCCTTTGGAGAACCAGCTTGCCAAGGGCGGGAGTCCCCGCATATTCCGCACCCCTCGTATGGACCTTCTTATCACGTTGCTCACCATTGTTGAGGTGCTGGTTTGCCTGCTCCTCATTCTTATCATCCTCATGCAGCGCCCGCGTCAGGAAGGCCTCGGCGCATCCTTCGGCGAAGGTGTGACCAACCAGATGTGGGGAGCCCAGACCACGAACGTTTTGCAGAAAGGCACGGGCTGGCTCGCTGGCGCACTTTTCGTCATCACTCTGGTGCTCGCCTCGCTGATCGCGAAGAAGCACAACAACAAGAAGGGTGATCCTATCTTCACCGCGAAGCCCGCCGCTGCCGCACCTGCGGCTCCGACTCCTGCTCCCGCTCCAGCACCTGCTGCGAATCAACCTGGCACTACCCCAGCTCCTGCGGCCACTGCGACACCTGCACCTGCAACCCCCAAGGCTGAGGCGAAGGCCGACGCGCCCAAACCTGCGGCCCCTGCACCAGCAACTACTCCGAAGGCTGACGCTCCGAAAGTAGAAGCCCCCAAGCCCGCAACTCCAGCAGCGGCACCAAAGGCCGAAGCTCCCAAGCCTGCGGCTACTCCCGCCCCAGCGCCGGCGAAGTAAGCTCCCCTCCATCTTTTGATCTTCGAAAGCGTGCCGTGGTTTCACCCGGCACGCTTTTCTTTTGGGAGCATCAGAGCCACTGCGAGGGCGAAAGTGCTCAGCAACCGCGTGCTTTGCATTGACGATGACTTGGCAATGTGAAGAATCGCTCGCCCTCACTGTTGGCCACTTTGGTTCGTCCCCATGCAAACTCCTTGGCAAATTCTGGAACTCGATCCCCGTTCCGCCTCCGAGAAGGATGTGAAGATCGCGTATGCCCGGTTGGTGAAGCAGCATCGCCCGGACACAGATCCTGAGGGCTTTCGCCGAGTGCGTGAGGCGTATGAGATCGGGCTGGAAGTAATTCGCGGCGTCTCAGCAGAGACCCCTCCGCCAGCGCCGCCTCCTTCTCCAGAAGGAACTTCGATTTCGGAAAATGAAGCTCGCGTCGAAGCCTCCGCAGAGCCTGAGTTCCAGACTCTCATCGAAGCGGAGCAGCTCGTGGCCAAGGCCGAGGCGGCCAAGGATTTCCACGCCATGACCAAGGCGATTGGCAGCCTGTTTTTCACCTGCCGCCTTATTGATCCCGGCACAGCGGGGATTCGCCTGTGGCAGCAGAGCCTGCATCGGGTGACTCAGGGCCGCAGTGAACTGGTGGCAGCGGGAGTGACCACATCGCAATTGATTGCGGAGATGGAGGCCGGTAGTTCCCTCATCGCCCATGCCTGCATGTCGCAATGGGAAGCGGTGCATGATGTGGGCTCGATGATCCAGCTTGCCGATTCGATGCTGACGGAGCCGCAGCGGCTCAATGCCCCGGAGGCCGCGATCGTGGCCCTGCGCCTCGCGCTGGAGACGGGGTTTGCCTCCCCGGCGCTGTCGATGCGGCTGGTGAACTTCGCATTCCCTCACCTTGATCGCGAAACACGAGAGCAATTGCTGCCGCGCGTGGAGCAGCAGTCCCAGCTCGGGGCCACCTTCGCAGGCTTTCGTGAAGACCAACTCGCGTTCTGGCACCAGCGCTTCCGCCGCTCGAATGCGGACTGGAATTGGAACGACCCTGCCTCCGACGCTGCCATCGAATACCTCGCTTCGTCGCGGGAGCGGCAATGGCCGGGCTATGCATCCATTCGCGGCATCACTCCGGCAGCATGGTATGACCGGCTTGAGACAGCGCTCGACCGCAAGCGACCAGCCACCGTCTCCCGCGAGAGCACCGAGACCGCGAGCCCGCCCGCCGCATCATCGAAGTCGAGCGGACGGATTTGGCTCAACCTGATCTGGGTCATTCCTCTGCTCGTTTTCTGGGCCGCACGAGGGCTCCTTCCTGCTGACCCGAAAAGCAAACGCCCCGTGTCGTCCACATCCCCTGGATGGGCTGCGATCAGCACCAACGAGTCCGCTCCTTCAGCCCTTCCCGTGGCACCTCGATTTGACTTTGAAGCTGGTCGCGCAGCCTGCCAAGCACGAGCGGACGAACTGGTGAAGATGCCTGGGGTCTCGCCGTGGAATCAGCTTCTCTGCACGATGGAGAAGAACTCGCCTGTGCCTGAGGAGAATCTGAAACAGGGCATCGAGACGCCAGCCATCACTGCGCTACGCATGGAAATTCAGAAGCTCCTCCACGGCATCGCCCTGGCCGAGACGAACCCGATGATCGAGCACTCGCTGCTGGAATTCCTCATCATGAATCCGGGCACGAGCGAGATCCTCAAGCAGGAGGCGCTTTACCGTCAGGTCACCACCCTGCCGCCCTCCGTCTTCATTCCCATCTGGCAAAAAGCAGTCCAGGGTAGTGCGGACCATGTGCGCCTGATCGGACGAACGGCCCAGTGGTTCATCACCAATCACGGCAATGATTTTTCTCTCACCTCCTCCGAGCGCCAAGAGCTGGAGATCCTCACACGCGGACCGCAGCCCAAGGCCCCCTGAGAAACGGCATCGTCCGTCGGACTGCGCAAGATGCGGCACAGCGTGCTCGTTGAGCCCAGCCCTTCATGAAAATCCTGCCCGTCCTCTCCGCCTTCCTCCTGGCCTTCACGCCCGCCTTCGCTGCTCCACAAGACGATCAATACGTCCTCGGCCCTGACTCCCAGGTGAAGCCCGTTGTGCCCCAGGGCAAGGTGACCACGCATCAATGGACAGAGAGTAAAATCTACCCCGGCACAGTGCGCGACTACGCGGTGTATGTGCCCGCGCAGTATGACAAGGCCAAGCCCGCCGCCCTGATGGTCTTCCAGGATGGCATGGGTATGGTTGGCGAGAAGGGGCAGTTCCGCGCTGCGACCGTGTTCGACAATCTGATCGCTGCTGGCGAGATGCCTGTGACCATTGGCATCTTCATCAATCCCGGCATGTTCCCCTCGGCGAAGCCCGGCGAGAAGGGCCGCAGCAATCGCAGCTTCGAATACGACTCGCTCGGCGATCTGTATTCGCGTTTCCTCCTCGAAGAGATCCTGCCCGAAGTGGGCAAGAGCTACCACCTCACCACCGATCCCGAAATGCGCGCGATCTGTGGCAACAGCAGCGGCGGCATCTGCGCCTTCACCGTTGCCTGGGAGCATCCCGAAGCCTTCCGCAAGGTGGTGAGCCACATCGGTTCATTCACCAATATTCGCGGCGGCCATGTGTATCCGGCCTTGGTCCGCAAAACCGAGAAGAAGCCGATTCGCGTGTTTCTTCAAGATGGACGCAACGACCTCGACAACCAGTTCGGCAACTGGCCGCTGGCCAACCAGGACATGGCGGCCTCGCTCAAGTTCGCAGGCTACGATTACAAGTTCGTGTTCGGTGAAGGCACGCACAATGGCAAGCATGGCGGTGCTCTGCTGCCAGACACACTGCGCTGGCTCTGGCGGAAGTAAGGTGTGCTACTGCGCGAGCAGCAGCTTCAAGGGCGCGGGCGGCGGCAGGCGAACGGGGAGCGCTGCCTCCGTGCCCTCGTCATCCTCCACCTTCGTGGCGCGCTTCACTGCGGTTCCTTCCTTGCGCAAATCAGCGGGGCGAATCGCGGGCTTGATGCTGTTGTAGGGGTCTTCACCTTTGACGGTGTCATCCTGCATCCGCACTGGATCAATGCCTGGAATGCCGCCGCCGGAAATGCCCACGAGGTCATTTTTGCCGATGGGTGATGAGAAGGCGATCAGGTCGAGTGCGATCCCCTCGCCCACATGCTCGGTGCAGAAGTCATTGAAGACGGTGCCCTGACGCGCGATCTCGAAGAAGGTGTCCTTCACACTGCGGTCCCGGCCATCGGCATCCTTGACCTTGGTAAAACAGAAGTCCGTGGCACGGCAGCCGCTCTTCCGGCACAACTCGATGGTGCCCAGCGCCTGCGGTTTAACAAAGGCCTCCGGTGGGTGCCCATCGGCAGCCGCGTTCATGATGTCGCTCCAGATGGGCAGCGCGATCTGGCTGGAGACAGCGCCGGTAAAGATGGTCTTGGGCTTGTCGAAGCCCACCCACACGCCGCAGGTCACACGGCTGGTGTAGCCGAGGAACCACAAGTCCTTGAAGCCATCGTGCGTGCCTGTTTTGCCACCAGCCGGGAATTTCTTCAGGCCAAAGCTCGCACGAGCCGCACGCCCAGTGCCGCGCTCAAGCGCATCCACGAGACATGAATTCACCTGCGCGGCAGCGATTTCATCCATGGCCTGGATCGGCGCGCTGGCTTCCTCGTCGAGTTCGAAAATCACCTGATCCTTGGCATCCGTGATCTTGTTGATCAGATGCACCTGGGCCGGACGTGTGCCGTTGTTGGCAAAGCAGGTGTAGGCCAGCGTCATCTCATCAAGGTAGGCCGGACTCACTCCGAGGAAGCTGGCGGGACGCTCGAGTATCTCGCTCTCGATGCCGCACTTCTTCACCAGCTCCGTCAGCGGCACGTAATCCAGCCGGTCCTGGTCTGTCTGGAAGGCCTGATAGCAAAGTCGCATCGTGGTGCCATTGCGACCCTGCACGAGTGACTCGCGGGCACTGATGTAACCCATGGTGTAACTCATCTTCTCAGCCTCCACACCCCACTCGCCCAGGCGTCCCTGGAAGGCTCCGATCATTGCCAGGCTGTTATCGAAGGGCAGGTCTTCCAGCGGTGTGCCAGGGAAGAACAAAGGCGTGCTGAACGCGGCTGCGAAATTGAACGGGATGAAGGCTGTGCCCACCGGACGCGGCTTGGCGAAGGGCGAGGTGAAAGCGCGGTTCAACTGGCTGTCGATGTAATCACGTCCACCCACCAGCCCGAGCACCGCGCCATCCTTGTTGTCGAGCACCAGAGCGGCTCCCTGCAAATACTGGGCGTCAGGCTTTGGCGTCTTGGGATCGATCTCCTTCTTCGCGATGCGAGCCCGCCAGTCGGACAGGATCGCACGATACTGGGCATAGGTTTGATGCGGCTGCCCCTTGCTATCCACGGCCTCCTGGAAGGCCTTCTGGCTCTCCACCTCGGCAAGGCGCTTGCGCACGGACTCCTCGGCTGCGCGTTGGATGTCGGGATCAATCGACGTATAAATTTTGAATCCCCCCGTGGTGGCACGTTCCTCGCCCACGAGCTTCTTCACCTGCCGGGTCGCCTCGTCATACACATACGTGAGGCGCGAATCGACGGTCTGCATCGCGGTCATCATCGGCTTGAGCGAGAGCGCCTGCTCCTCCTCTACGGTGATGTGTTTCTCCTCCATCATGCGATGGAAGACCATGTTGCGAGCCTTGATCGAGGCTGTCACATGGCGCAGCGGGGAGTAAAGATTGGGGGCCTTAATCAGTCCCACGATGGTGGCCGCCTCCTCGATGGTGATGTCCTTCACATCTTTCCCGAAGTAGCCGCGCGACGCCGCCTGAATGCCGTAGAATTGCTGGCCATTGCCGCTGCCGAAGAAAATGCGATTGAGGTAAAGCTCCAGGATCTCGTTCTTCGTGTAGTGCTTCTCCAGTTCCTGAGCGACGAAGGCTTCGAGCAGCTTGCGCTTGATGCTCTTCTCCCGCAGTTCGAAGGTGTTGCGCGCGAGCTGCTGCGTCAGCGTGCTCGCCCCCTGCGTCACGCGGCCCAATTTGATCGCCAACATGACAGCGCGGGCAATGCCAATGTAGTCCACGCCATTATGCTGGAAGAAGCGCGAATCTTCTTGGGCGGTCAGCGCCTTGATCAGATGGGCAGGCACCTCGGACAGCTCCACCCGTGTGCGGTTCATCACATAGAACCTGCCCAGTTCGCCGCCGTGACGGTCGAAAATGACGCTCGCCTCTTCCAGACGCTTGCACTCCTCCATGTCGTAAGTGAGTGCCTTTTCCTTCAGCGGCTGAACCACAAACACCAGCACGCCGAACGCCACACAAATGCCCAAAATTCCAAGCGCCACCAGCGCACGGAACCAGGTGCGCTTGTAAAAGGGCGGCTTGCGCCTGCCGCCGGGGCCGCGCCAACTGCTTTCGCCGAGCAGTTCAAGATCTAGCATGGTTCAGTGTTGATGTGGTGGGTTGGAGGGCGCGCATTGTAACCATCCGTCCAGGGGGCGCGAGTGAAACGATGATGAAAGCTCTGTGAAAAGAGGCAAGGATCAATCATGCCCGCTACACCCCTTGTCCCTGCCACCATGACATTCGCCCACGTCATGGAGCGTGCGCTCTACGATTCCGCGCTTGGCTACTACGGCCGCGGGCCGCGCCGCATCGGGCGCAGCGGCGACTTTTTCACCGCCGTCAGCGTGGGGCCGCTCTACGGACAACTGCTCGCGCACGTCGCGTGCGACGTCTGGGAGTCCCACGGTCGCCCGGCGGATTTCACCTTGGTCGAGCAGGGTGCTCACGATGGCCAGCTCGCAGAGGACATCTGGAATGGCTGGCCGAATGAACACAAGCCGCGCTACACGATCATCGAACCGCAGCCCGCGTATCGCGAGGCCCAGCGCGCTCGCCTTGAGCCGCTGATGGGAGATCGCGTGGACTGGGTGGAAGGCGTTTCATCTTTCGATGTCCACGCGTCGTCCTTCTTCCTCAGCAACGAACTCCTTGATGCCTTCCCCGTGCATCGTGTGCGCTGGATGGGCCGAGAGTGGAAGGAACTCCACGTCACACCTGCGCTCGAATGGACCGAGGGCGAGCTGAGCGAGGCCGCGCGAGCCGAGGTGGCGCTACTGCCGAACGACCTACCCGCAGGCTACACGACCGAGGTGCATCCGGCGGCGGTCGAGTGGATGAAGGCGATGGCCGCGCTGCCGTTTCGCGGCGCGATTCTCATCGCCGACTACGGCTACGAAGCGGCCGAATACTACACGCCCGAGCGCGCCGATGGCACCCTTCGTCGTTACTTCAATCATCGCAGCGATGGCAACGTGCTCGACCGTCTGGGCGAATGCGACCTCACCGCGCACATCAACTTCACCCGCCTCATCGACACCGCCGAAGCCGCCGGACTCACCGTTGAGCGCTTCATGGATCAAGGCCGCTTCCTCACGCACGCGGCGACGCCGTGGCTGAAGTCACTCGATGGCAAACCCATGACCAGCGCGACGGCGACGGCGACGGCGCTTCGACAATTCCACACGCTCACGCATCCAACCCACATGGGTGCGGCGTTTCGGATGCTGTTGCTGAAGAAAGACCACCATTGACCCCGCTGCCCGAGGTCCCTACACTCCCCCCATCATGCGAACCAACAATCCAACCCTTAGTCCCGCAGCTTTTGATCGTGCTGGCCCAGCCATCGGCGACTCGGTGATGACGATCAATGGCACTCTCTTCAAGACCGCCATCCTCCTGATGCTCGTGCTCGGCGCAGGCTCTTGGAGTTGGGGGCAGGTCGCATCGGAGACCACGCCAGCTTGGTTCGGCATGGCCCTCAAGTTTGGCTGGATACTGCCGATGATCACGGCGCTTGTGATCAGTTTCGTTCCCCGCACTGCACCCTGGCTCTCGCCTGTGTATGCCGTCACCAAAGGCGTCATCCTCGGCATCATCTCGGCCATGTATGATGCCCAGTTCAAAGGCATCGTCCTCACTTCCGTGCTGCTCACCGTGGGCGTGCTCTGCGCCCTGCTCGCGCTGTATTCCACCGGCATCGTGCGAGCCACCGAGAAGTTCCGCGCTGGCATCTTCGCCGCCACTCTCGGTATTGCCTTGTTCTATCTCGTGTCCTTCGTCCTCAGCCTGTTCAGCATCCAGATCCCTGGCCTGTTCGGCAATGGCATGATCGGCATCGGCTTCTCGCTCTTCGTCGTCGCCATCGCCGCGCTCAACCTCGTGCTCGACTTCGACTTCATCGAACGCGGAGCCGCTGGTGGCGCGCCGAAGTTCATGGAGTGGTATGGAGCCTTCGGCTTGCTCGTCACGCTGGTCTGGCTCTACCTCGAAATCCTTCGCCTGCTCTCCAAGCTGCGCAGCCGCAACTAACGCCAACCCTTTCTCCACGGCGCGGAGTTCCAGCGGAGCCCGCGCCGTTTTTATTGCCATGACGACCTGTCTCACCTCTCACCGCGCCCACGATTTCGCAGCCCTGATGGCCGCGTGGCATCGCGTGGCGCGTGCCGCACGACTGCACTCGATCGTCCTCGGCCACGCCGAGGGCCTGCCGATCATCGCGTTTGAAACCAAAGCCGCAGCGCAAGGCGAGTCCGCTGCCTACCTCTCGACTGGCGTGCATGGCGATGAAGCCGCGCCACCGTGGGGCCTGCTCACCTGGGCGGAGCAGAACATCGAGCGCCTGCGCACCGAACCCTTCCTGATCGCGCCATGCCTGAACCCCGTGGGCCTCATTCGCAACACGCGAGTGGATCAGCGCGGCATCAATCTCAATCGTCGCTTCCACCTTACACGCGATCCGCTGATCAAAGCCTGGCAGCACTGGATCAAGCCGAAGACGCTGCGCTTTGGCCTCTGCCTGCATGAGGACTACGATGCGCAGGGCTGCTACCTCTACGAGCTAAGTCATCAGAAGCGCCCGCTCAGCGAGCCCGTGATGGAAGCCGTCGCCGCCATCATCCCGCCCGACCTGCGCGGCACCATCGAAGGCAGCAAGGCCAAGCGCGGCGTCATTCGTCGCAAGGTGCTGCCCGAAGGCTTGCTCGGACCCGAAGCCATCGTGCTGCACAAGCTCGGTTGCCCCGTCACCTTCACGTTTGAAACGCCGTCCGAGTTCGCGCTCGACCACCGCATCCACGCCCAGCGCACCTGCATTGAAGCCACCATCGAACATCTCGCGAACCTTCGCTCTTAGCGCCCTCGCGTTGCTGCTGGCCGCGTGCTCATCATTGAAGCGCGAGCACGCGAAGCCCGGACTCGGTCCCGCCGCGTGGACCACCTTCGATGGCAAGCAGATGCCGTGGAAGGAATGGAAGGTGCCCAGCGGCGTCGAGACCAAGACCGTGGTGATCGCCATCCATGGTCTCAGTGGGGCGGCCTCGGACTTCTGGTTGCTTGGCGAGCGACTGCCTCCCCAAGGCATCGCCGTGTATGGCTACGAGCTGCGCGGTCAGGGCAATGATCCCGACATCGTGCGGCGCGGCGACATCGACAGCGCGAGTCTTTGGCTCCGCGACTTGCTCACCTTCCATCGTCTGGTGCGGGCACGTCATCCGAAGACGCCCATCGTTTGGTATGGCGAGAGCCTCGGTTCACTTATCGCGCTGCACACGGCGGCCAAGGACTATCGGCACACGCCGGACGCGCTCATCCTTGCCTCACCGGTGGCTGGCTTGCGCCAAAAACTCAGCGACATCGAACGCTGGCTCCTGCTCGGTGCCTCGCACGCGCTGCCCACCATGCGACTGAAGCTCGGCGACCTCGCGGGCGTGGATGAAAGCAAGATGCGCGTCACCAGCACCAGCACGCACGGCGATCAGATGCAGAAGACCCCTCATCACGTTGGGAGCTTCACCTTGCGCACGCTGCGCGAGATCGACGGCCTGCTGCAGGAGAACGCGCGAGCCGCCCATCGCATCGACGTGCCCGTGCTCATCGTCGCCTCGCCGCACGACATCGTCAGCACCCCGGATCAGGTGCAGCAGTTGTTCGAGGAACTCGGCACCGAGGACAAGCTCATGCACTGGTATTCCCGCAGCTACCATCTGCTCCTGCACGACGTGCAACGCGAGAAGGTGCTCGACGACGTGACCCGGTGGATTCGCAAGCGCACGTTGTAGCGATCAGACGGAATCCAGTTGCGGCGCAACTGGACTACTTTACCGCACCCCATGCCCGCTGCCGATCAGATCCTCGCCGCCGTTGATACCCTTTGCGATGCCTTGCGCCCGCTCACCTTCGCCGAGCCGATCACGCACGTCTATAACCCGCTCGAATACGCGCGCGCCTCGCATGAGCAATACGTCCGCCGCTTTGGCGACGGCAAGAAGCGCGTCGTCTTCCTCGGCATGAACCCAGGACCGTGGGGCATGGCGCAGACGGGTGTGCCGTTCGGCGAGATCAACGCGGTGCGCGACTGGATGGGCATCACGGCCAAGGTGCAGCGCCCGGCCAATGAACATCCGAAGCGGCCCATCGTGGGCTTTGATTGCACGCAGTCGGAGGTCAGTGGGCGTCGCTTGTGGGGCATGTTTTCGGGGCGCTATCCGAAGCCCAAAGACTTCTTCGCCGGTCACTTCGTGGCGAACTACTGCCCGCTCGTTTTCATGATCGCGAGCGGTGCCAACTTCACGCCCGACAAGCTCCCGGTCGCCGAAGCCGCACGCATCGAGGCCGCCTGTGACGAGCATCTGCGCGCGGTGCTCGCCGCCTTGGAACCCGAGTGGTTGATCGGCGTCGGTGGCTTCGCCGAAGCCCAGGCGATGAAGCAAACGAAGCACTTCCCCAAGCTCAAGATTGGTCGCGTGCTGCACCCCAGCCCGGCCAGCCCAGCGGCGAACCGCGACTGGGCCGGGGCGGCCTCGAAGCAACTCAGCGCCCTCGGCTTGTGGTAGGTGGTCGCCGTTTGACTGGCACGCAGCTTGCGGCATGATCCGGCGCTCCTTCTGAGCCCCCATGTCCATGATGTTCCTCACTCCTTCCCGGCTTGTGGCCGCGGTTTCTCTCGCGAGCATCGGCCTCGCTTCCGCTGCTGAAATCGACGTCTCCTCCGTCAAAGACCTCACGTCGCTGCAAGCGCTCGCAGCCAAGCTGGCGCACGAGCCCTACGCGGCCCCGCAGAAGCCGCTCGATCCCTTCTTCGACCAGCTCAAATACGACGGCCATCGTCAGATCCGGTTCAAGGAAGACGCCGCGCACTACGGGGAGTTGGGCAACACGTTCCGCGTCGAGTTCTTCCATCCCGGCTGGACTGCGAAGAAGACCGTCGGCATGTATGATCTCTCCGGCGGTGCCGCGACGCCGATCAAGTATGACGAGAAACTCTTCGACTGGGGCCAGCTCAAGGTGCCCGAGGGCACGAAGTATCCCGATGGTTTCGCCGGCTTCCGTGTGCTCGCACCAGACTCGTTCTTGAACCGTCGCTTCGAGTTCCTCGTGTTCATGGGCGCGAGCTACTTCCGCTCGGTCACCACCGATCTCGGCTACGGCCTCAGCGCTCGCGGCTTGTGCCTCAACACCATCGGCGGCGAGCCCGAGGAGTTCCCGGACTTCACGCACTTCTGGTTCGAGAAGCCCGCGCCTGGCGCACGCTTCTTCAAGTGCCTCGCGCTGCTCAATGGTCCGAGCGTGGTCGGTGCCTACAGCTTTGAAGCCATGCCCGGCAAGACGACCGAGATGTTCGTGAAGGGCATGATCTGGCTGCGCAAGCCGGTGAAGTCGCTCGGCATCTCGCCCTTCAGCAGCATGTTCTGGTTCGGCGAAAACACGCACCCGAAGCCCTATGACTTCCGCCCCGAGGTGCATGACAGCGATGCCCTGCAAATCGAACTCGCCGACGGCACGCACATCTGGCGTCCGCTCGACAACACGCCTGGCCAGCTTCGCCTCAGCCTCTTCGAAGCCGTGGGCATGAAGGGCTTCGGTCTCGCCGAGCGCGATCGTGAGTTCAAGAACTTCGAAGACCTGGAAGCCAACTACCATCGTCGCCCCGCCGTGTGGGTGGAGCCGATCACCGGCTTCGAGGCGGGCAATGTCACGCTCGTCGAGATCCCCACGGGCGAGGAAACCTGGGACAACATCGTCGCCTTCTACCAGCCCGCGATCATGCCGACGGCGGACAAGCCGTTGAGCTTCAGCTATCGTCTGCAATGGCTCGATCAGCATGAACCCGGAAAGCTCGCGAAGGTGCTGCACACGCGTCGTGGGTTCGTCATGAAGAGCGACGATCACGAGTATGTGATCGACTTCAGCAAAGGCGAAGCCCAGGGCGACAAGCCCGCCGACTGGCTGCCCGAAGTGGCCCTCAAAATCACCACCGGAGAGGTCAAGATCCTCGACCAGCGCGTGATGAAGAACAACGAGACCGGCGGCTGGCGCGCCTTCTTCAAGCTCGACGTTCCCGAGAAGACCAACCTCATCGAGATGAACTGCGAGCTGAAGGACAAGGACAAGCCCATCTCCGAACGCTGGATGTATCAGTGGCGGAGGTAGTGGGACGTGGCAGGTGCAGGTGGTGCCCGCCATCCTTGACGCAGAGCCCCTGGTAAGCGAATCTCGCCGCATGGAAGCAACCCTTGAGTATGCGGCGAGTCACTTCGCGCAGCTTCTGCACACCGTCTCACGGGGTGAGGAAGTGCTGTTGCGCGAAGGCACGAAGGCGGTCGCACGCATCGTGCCCGTGCCAATGACAAGCACTGTGCGGCCTAGAGTGGGCGAGGTAACTTCGGCACCAGTTCGCTGGGATCAAAACTCATTCGCTGCCGTGGATGAAGCGAGCATGACAGAACTTGGATTGCTGTGAAGCTGTTGCTTGATTCCTGCACCTTGATCTGGCTGGCGAGCGAGCCCGCCAGACTCAGCGCTACCGTGACTTCCGCGATCAATGATACGTCCGCCACTCTTCATGTGAGCCATGCCTCACTCTGGGAAATCAGTCTCAAGCACAACGCTGGAAAGCTGGCTCTTCCCGAGACACCACGTTCTTGGTGGACCACTCAAGTCAACCGGTGGGGACTGGTCGAGTTGCCGCTCACCGCCGAGTCGCTGCATCGGGGTTGCGAACTCCCGCCGCATCACAAGGATCCCTTTGATCGTGTGATCCTGGCACAAGCCGAGATCATGGGACTGACGGTCGTCTCCCCTGACGGCGAGTTCACCCCGTATGGCATCCCATTGCTCTGGTGAAGTCGCTCGGTTGCGGCATGCGACACAGCATTTGCTGAGATGTCAGGCCATCAGGTCGCGTTACCCGCGCCCTGCCATGCGCCATCTCTTTATCGCCAGTCTCTTCGCTCTCAGCACTTCGCTCTTCGCTGCCTCTCAGCCCAATGTGATCGTCATCCTCGCGGACGATCTTGGCTGGAGTGACACGACGCTCTACGGCACGACCACGTTCTACAAGACACCGAACGTGGAGCGGCTGGCGAAGCGCGGCATGACCTTCACGCGAGCGTATTCGGCGAGTCCGTTGTGCTCGCCCACGAGGTCCGCCTTGCTGACGGGACAAAGCCCGGCGCGCACGGGCCTCACGGTGCCGAACTGCCATGTGCCGCAGGTGGTGCTGGAAGCCACGGTGCCGAAGTCGGGACCACCGGATCAGAAGGCCATCATGCCGAATCCGGTGACGCGCTTGAAGACCGAGTATCGCACCATCGCAGAGACGCTGAAGGACGCTGGCTACGCGACCGCGCACTTCGGTAAGTGGCATCTCGGACCCGAGCCGTATTCGCCGCTGCAGCAGGGCTTTGATGTTGATCTGCCGCATCATCCAGGACCGGGACCCGCGGGCAGCTACGTGGCTCCGTGGAAATTCGCGAACTTCACGGAGCGCAAGCCCGCCGAGCACATCGAGGACCGAATGGCGGACGAGGCCGCTGCGTGGATGGAGAAGCAGCAGGGCAAACCGTTCTACCTGAACTACTGGATGTTCAGCGTTCACGCGCCGTTCGATGCGAAGAAGGACTTCATCGAAGGTAGTCGTCCGCGAGTGAACTTGAAGGACGCTCAACGCAGCCCCACTTATGCCGCGATGGTGCAGAGCATGGACGACGCGATCGGCACGCTGCTGAATGCGCTCGACCGCCTCAAGCTCGCGGACAACACGATCATCATCTTCACCGCTGACAACGGCGGCAACATGTATAACGAAATCGACGGCACCACGCCCACCAGCAACCGCCCGCTGCGAGGCGGCAAGGCGACGATGTTCGAGGGTGGCACGCGCGTGCCCGGTGTAATTGTTTGGCCAGGCCTCACTAACGCTGGCAGCCGCAGTGACGCCATCATCCAGAGCGAGGACTACTACCCTACATTGCTAGCCGGCCTGGGCCTGAAGGCCGTCGAAGGTCTGCACTTCGATGGTGCCAACATCCTTCCGGCATTGAAGGGCGACGCACTCGCGGGCAAGGCCGTGTTTCACTACTTCCCGCACAACCCTGGCGTGCCCGACTGGCTGCCTCCGGCGGTGTCCGTGCATCGCGACGAGTGGAAGCTCATCCGCCTCTTCCATGGCGGCGACAAGGGCGCGCATCGTTACTTGCTTTTCAATCTGAAGGACGACCTCAGCGAGAAGACCAACCTCGCTGCACAGAAGCCGGAACTCGTGCGCGAACTCGATGCGTTGATCGAGAAGTTTCTGAAGGACACGCAAGCTGTGGTGCCGCTGCCGAATCCGAAGTTCGATCCCGCGAAGTATCACCCTGAACTCGAAGGCAAGCAGCAACCCAAGGGCAAGGACAAGCCCAAGGCCGCACCGAAGGGCAAAGGTAAAGACGATGGCGATCCCGCGCTGCAAGGTTGGAAGGCGCGCGATTGCAGAGCATCCGTTAAAGACGACATCCTCCGCATCACCAGCATCGGTGACGCCTGCTTCCTCGGCTTCGGTGCCAGCAAGCATAGCGGCCCGAGCACCGCGACCTTCCGCATCAAGGCAAAGGCGGGCACCTCACACTTCGACTGGCTGGCCAATGGCGTGGAAGGCAAGGCCCAACGCGCCACCTTCACGCTCAAGGGCGGCGACTGGGAAGAGGTCAGCGTGCCACTTCCTGCCGATGGTCCGCTCGGCATCGTTCGACTCTACTTGCCCATGCAGGAGCAGCCCGTGGAGATCGACTGGATCGAACTCAAGTCGAGCGGCGACAAGGTGACGCGGACGACGTTTTGATCGGCTGCTTCCAACGATAGACCTCCCGAACCCTTCGAATTTCAGCGCCCTATGAAGTCCATTCTTGCTGCCCTCCTTGTCTCTTCGGCACTCGTCGCCGCGCCCAAGCCGAACATCATCGTCATCTACTCCGACGACCACGGTTGGGCCGATCTCGGAGCGCAAGGTGTGAACGCCGACATCCGCACGCCGAACCTTGATCAGCTTGCGCGTGACGGTGTTCGATTTGCGCGCGGTTATGTGAGTGCGCCGCAATGCGTGCCATCGCGTGCGGGCGTGATCACCGGGCGCTATCAGCAGCGCTTCGGGGTGGAGGACAACAACAAGGGTCCGCTGCCGCTGGAGGAACTCACGATCGCGGAGCGACTGAAGCCTGCGGGTTATCTCACCGGCATGGTGGGTAAGTGGCATCTTGATCTCGGCGGTGACAAGAAGGACAAGGGCGAAGGCAAGGCGGCGCGTGCGATGCAAGCGCACATGCCGCACGGTCAGGGCTTCGATGAATACTGGCGCGGTGAGTTGCGGCAGTTCTTTGCGTCGCATGATCTGCAAGGCAAGCCCTTCGCCGATGCGCCGCATCTCGTGACGGACAATCGCTTCCGCGTGGTCGTGCAGACGGAGGCGGCGTTGTCGTTCCTGGACCGACGTGCCGCGAAGCCCGAGCAGCCGTGGTTCCTCTACCTCGCCTGGTTCGCACCCCATGTGCCGCTGGAGTCGCCCGAGCCGTGGTTCAGCAAGGTGCCAGCAAATCTGCCGATGGAGCGTCGGCAGGCACTCGCGATGATCGCGGCAATGGATGATGGCCTGGGTCGTGTGCGCGCCAAGCTGAGTGAGATGAACGCCGAGAAGAACACGCTGATCTTCTTCGTCGGCGACAACGGCGCGCCCGTGAAGCCGGGGCACTGGGACGGTTCGCTGAACGTGCCTTTGATCGGGGAGAAAGGCATGCTCACGGATGGCGGCATTCGCACGCCCTTCCTCGCCGCGTGGCCTGGCAAGCTGCCTGCGGGCACGGTGTATCCGCATCCCGTGATCAATCTCGACATCGCGGCGACAGCAGTCGCGCTGGCAGGCGAAGCACATGGCAATCTCGATGGCGTGAACTTGGTGCCCTTCGTCACCGGCGAGAACAAAGCGATGCCGCACGACACGCTCTACTGGCGCTGGCGCTCGCAGGCAGCTGTGCTGGAGTTTCCGTGGAAGCTGATCCGGCTGGGGCCGGAGGAGCAGTTTCTCTTCGATGTCACCACGCCCGAAGGAGAAACGAAGAACCTGCTCGCGCAGCATCCCAACATCGTCGCGCGATTGAATGCGAAACTGAAGACGTGGAGCGATGGTCTCAAGCCACCGGGCCTGCCGACCGACATTCATCCGCAGGACGCGGTCTTCTTTGGCGATCACATCGACCAACGATTCACGCCAGCGGAGACAAAGAAACCTGCCGCTGAACCCGGCAGTGTGCGCGGCTGGGCGTGTCGCGGTGGCAGCCTCGCGATCAAGGATGGCGTGCTGGTGGTCACAACGGAGGAAGGGGGCAAGGGCAACACCTTCATCACTTACTCGCGTCTTGATCTGATCGGTCCCGTCATGCTCACGATGAAGGTGCATGCGGCGCAGGGTGGCGCTGGCTTTGTGAGCTGGCGGAGGAAGCAGGAGGCGGACTTCGACCCGAAGGCGAAAGTCAGCTTCACCTGGCCAGCGGACGGCGAGGTGAAGGTGGAGTTGCCGCTCACCGGTCGGCTCTTGCATGTGCGCATCGGTCTGCCGAAGAATGCGACCAGCATGAACGTGTCTTCCATCACGCTCAGCCATGAAGGCAGCCCGCCGCAGACGTGGGACTTCAGCAAGGCCGAATGATTCCTTTTTGCACCATGCCATGAAACGTCTCCTACTTCCCCTCCTCGTCAGCGCCTTCACCATCGCCCATGCGGACGACATCGTTGGCCCGTGGAATCTCACCAAGCTGAAGTCCACCGTGCCCGCGATGAAATGGGTGGATCAGTCGCATCCCGTTCACGAGCTGACTTACGCCGGAGAAAAATACCTCGGCAAGGACACGGAAGTCTTCGCCTTCTATGCGTCGCCGATCACGATTGGTGCGGCCAAGCCGGGTGCGAAGTTCCCAGGCGTGGTGCTCATTCACGGCGGTGGCGGCACCGCCTTCGCGGAATGGGCACAGCTCTGGGCTAAGCGTGGCTACGCAGCCATCGCGATGGATCTCAATGGTTCGCGTCCACCGGAGCCTGCGTATGACGACAAGGGCATGGCCAAGAGCAATGCGCACGATCAGAACATGCGCACCCGCCTGCCGAACGGTGGCCCGCCACATGGACGCGCGGAGAAGTTTGATTCCATCGGTGGCGACACGAGCGATGACTGGCCCTTCCATGCCGCTGCGAGCGTGATGCGCGCGCACTCGCTGCTGCGCAGCTTCGCTGAAGTCGATGCCGAGCACACGGCGGTGACGGGCATCAGTTGGGGCGGCTACACGACGTGCCTCGTTGCTTCGCTCGATGATCGCTTCAAAGCTGCTGTGCCGGTCTATGGCTGCGGCTTTCTGCATCAAGGCGAGTCCGTGCAGAAGCCTGCGATTGATGCACTCGGTGATCGGAAGGACCTGTGGGTGAAGGAATACGATCCGGGCAGTCTGCTGCCGCGCTGCCGTGTGCCGATTCTTTTCGTGAATGGCACCAACGACATCCACTACGTGCTCGACAGCTATATGAAGAGTTACAGCGTGGTGCCCGGCGAGAAGCACATCCGCATCCAGATCAACATGCCTCACGGTCACCCGCCCGGCTGGTCACCGCAGGAGATCGGCTTGTTCATCGACACGTATTGCCGTGCTGGCACGCCGCTGCCTGAGCCCTCCGCACCTGTGATCCAAGGTGATCAGGTGAAGGTCACATTCAAGGCTTCCAAAAACATCACAGAGGCGAAGCTGAACTACACGACGGATACGGGTCTGCGCTCGAAACGCACTTGGAAGTCGGTGCCCGCGACTGTCACCGGCAGCACCATCACCGCACCAAAACCACCAGCGGAAGCGAACACTTGGTTCGTCACTGTTTTCGATGAACGCGGCGCCATGGTCAGCACGCCAGTGCAGTTCGCCGAACACACAGACTGACTCTGTTCAGCCTAACCCACTCACCGTCCCCGTGCTCGATCCAAAGCCCTCCGCCTCAACGCCCATGTGCTGGAGCATGGTGACGAAGAGATTGCAGAGTGGTTTGTCGTGATCCCCTTGGAAGGCGTGGTGTTGGCCGTGTTTGAGGCCGCCACCGGCGAGGAGGATGGGGAGGTTGGTGTTGTCGTGCTTGTTGGCGTCGCCCATGTTGCTGCCGAAGAGCACTAGGGTGCGGTCGAGCAGGCGGGCGTCGTCTTCTCGCTTCGCGGCGAGGTTTTGGATGAGTTTGCGAAAGAGCACCATCTGCTGGCGGTCGGCGTCTTCGAGCTGCTTCAGCTTTGCGGGAGCCTGTCCGTGATGGCTGAGGCCGTGGTAGCCTTCGGTGGTGCTTTCTTCGTCGTCGATCTTGAAGGCGGGTGTGGCAAAGGCATCCACCATGAGGGTGATGATGCGCGTGGAGTCGGACTCAAACGCGAGCTGCGCCATGGCGAGCATGAGATCGAGCTTTTCGAAGATGCGCTTCTTGTCCTGGATGTCGGCGGGCTCGGGGAGTTGCGTGATGGGCTTGGGCCGCAGTTCCCACTCGCGGGCGGTGAGCAGTCGCTCCTCCACCTCGCGCACGGAGGTGAGATATTGATCGAGACGTGAACGGTCATCGCTGCCGAGATCACGGCTGAGCTTCTTCGTGTGATCCAGCAGCGTGTCGAGGATGCTCCCGCGTTCATCCAGCCGGTTGAGTTGCTTTTTCACCGCTTCGGGATCGCCCTGGAGGAACATGCGACGAAACAAGGCCGGGGCGCTGTCCTCGGCAGGCAGCAAAACGCCGTCGCGTGTCCAGGAGAGGCTGCGGTTCGCTTTGTCGATGTTCACGCCGAGGTTCAGCGTGGGGAATCGCGTGAGCTGGCCGAGCTTTTCCACCGCGAACTGGTCGAGCGAGATCTGATTGCGGAACCCGCTCTTCGTCGGTCCGCGTGCGGCGGTGAGGAAGCAGTTCTCCGCGCTGTGACCGCCATTCACATCTGGGTGTGACATGCCGCTGAAGACGCTGAACTCACTCTTTACCTCGGCTAGCGGCGCGA
This sequence comes from Verrucomicrobiota bacterium, assembly GCA_963204975.1. Taxonomy (GTDB): domain Bacteria; phylum Verrucomicrobiota; class Verrucomicrobiia; order Verrucomicrobiales; family Verrucomicrobiaceae; genus JAEUHN01. Next base: position 23,761 of record CAUJJC010000070.1, read on the forward strand.
GCGTCTGCGTCAGTTCATAGTCCCGCCCGGCCTTCGTCGGGAAAAACGGCTTCGGCAGAAACCCGAGGTTGTTCGAGATGATGAGCATCCGGCGCGGAGCTTTCGCTTGCGCCGCACGTCCAAACACGGGCGTCATGCATTCAAGCAAGGGCAATCCCAGCGTGATACCCGCGCTTTGCAGAAAGCGGCGGCGAGAGAGGGACTTGGCGATGTGAGGGGCGATCATGGTGAATTTTACTCTTTGAAACGGCTGCTATGAGCGTATTTTCGCGATATGAATTCAGCCAACCCAACCCTGCTTTTGCCAGACGTGATGTCCAAGGTGGCTGCTTTGGGGCCAGCGTCTCTGGCTGCTGTGCACCAGTTCCTCGTTCGCCTAGAACTGGCACAACTGACTGAGGAGATCCAGGACGAAGCGGAGACTCTGCGCGAGGCCGGAAAACTGGAGCCTGATCTCATCGAAGCGGCGATCCGCGAGCACCGGAAAAACCATCCGTATGCCGTCTGATGCTTGTCGTTGTGGACACGAATGTGATGCTGTCGGCGCTTGCTCGGCAGTCGCCGGTAGCACCGTTGTTCCGTGCGATTGCGAATGGCGAAATCCATCTGGCACTGACCGCAGCCATCGTGCTGGAATATGAGGAGATCGCAGCCGAGCGCGGTGGCGCAGCATTCTCCGCCCGTCTCATGCATTGGCTGAGCTTGGTGGGCACAGCGTGGAATTCGATCTCGCTCGTGCATCCGTCTTATCAATTTAGGCTGATCTGTTCTGATCCTGACGACAACAAGTTCGCGGATTGTGCCATCACGGCGAACGCTGATTTTTTGATCACCAGTGACTCGGATTATGAACCCATGGTTGGTTCCGGTTACAAACCACAGCCGATCAAGCCTGAAGACTTCATCGCGCGATATTTGAAGCCCTGACTGGAGCTTGGACGGCGAGAGCAAGATCACTTTCTCGGGCCTCCCGTGAAAATCTCACTCCCCACCAACGCGAGCATCAAATCCCGCACGCGATAGCCATCCTTCTCGCAGGCATCGAGCATCGTCTCGATCTCGCGGCGATCCGAATACCGCACGGGCGTTCCGGTGGCATAGACGGTGAACTGGTGGAGCAGATTCCGTGCGAGTTGACGCGGGTTGGCGGCGAGGAGGGCTTTGAGGTCGTGCACGTTCTTGAACTCGCGGCCATCAATGAGTTTACCGCTGGGATCGACCGGCGCGGCGAGCGTGTAGCTGAAGTCGTGGCCCGCCCGATCGATGCCGGAGATGCGTTCACCTTCTTCGACGCCGCGATAGCGGGTGCGCCAGCCGCCGAGGATGTCAAAACTCTCCAAGGCGAGGCCCACGGGATCAAACTTGGCGTGGCAGCCAGCGCAGGATTTTTCTTTCGTGTGCAGCGCCAGGAGATCGCGGATGGTTTTGGCACCGCGAATGTCCGGCTCCACGGCGGGCACACTGGGCGGTGGAGGTGGCGGCGGCTGACCGATGAGGCGCTCCATCACCCAGGCACCGCGCACGACCGGCGAGGTGTTGGTGCCGTTCGCGCTGACCTTCAAAACAGCCGCCTGCGTGAGCAAGCCACCAAAGGGACTACCCTGCGGCACTGGCACTTTGCGCATGGCAGAGCCGCTGAGCGGTGGGAGCTGGTAGTGTTTGGCGAGGCGATCATTGGCAAAGACGAAGTCGGCCTTTGCGAGCACGCTGGCGGGCAGGTTCTCGCGGATCATCGCGGTGAAAAAGCTGCGCGTTTCACGCTCCATGCTCTCCACGAGGTATTCGTCGAAGCGATACTCGGGGAAGAGCCGGATGTCGGGATCATCGCGGCGGATGTGGCGCAGACTGAGCCAGTAATCGGTGAAATTGTTCACGAAGCGCTCAAAGCCGCCGCTGGCGATGAGACGCTCGGTTTCTGCCCGCAACGTCTTCGCATCGTGCAGCCGCTTTTGAGCCGCGAGATCGCTCAAACGCGCATCAGGCCGCGAGTTCGTCAGGAAGTGCGAAAGGCGAGCGGCAATGGCAAAGTGGTCATTGGCGGACTCAGGCTCGCGGAGGTAAATGAAGTCGCCAGAGGCCAAAAAGGCTTTGTAACCGGCCAGCAGCGCCTCTTTGAACGCCGCGCCTTTCTCCAAGCGCTCGGCGATCAGAGCATCAAACAAGCGCAGATCATCCTCCGCCATCGGTTCGCGTGCCGCGAGGCTCACAAAGCGACGAAGCAGGCGCTTCGCCTCCTCATCGGCATTCTTTGGCTGCACATCGATGCCGAGGTCATCAAACAGCACGCGATGCGACGGCGGCGGCCAGCTTGGCGGCGGCAGGGGGCCTTCCACCTCCAGCCACTGCACGGCCATCCCTGGCTGACCACCTTCCGGAAACGGCGGGTAGCGATACGTCGGCGCGGAGCCATTCGGGTTCTGCGCCAGCGGCATCGGCAGGCCGAGCAGGCTGTATTCAAAGGACTCGCCTGCACGCAGCGTGATTGTCGTTTCATAAACCTGCTGCTGCGGCTGGATGTCGATCACGCCACCGGAGGCACGCACCTCATTGATGATGTCCACACCGGCGGGTTTGCGTGTGCGAAAGGTCATCGGCACAGGTTGTTTCGCGGGCAGCAGCGTGTAACCCGGCTGCTGCAACACCGCGCGGGCGGAGAAACGCACCCGGTAATGCCCCGCGTGCTTCGCCACGACATCACGCGGCGTGCCGAGATAGGGCCAGCTCGCCGAGCGGAACAACGCCAACTCGAGCGACTCATCCTTCGTTGCCTCTTTGGCCTTCTGGCCATCCAGCTCGATGAACTTGTTGTCCTTGGCGAAAAACATCGCCTCGCGATTCCCAAACGTGTTCGTGCCTGGAAACAAACCCGTGCCCACGACCCGCTTCTTCACCACGGGCGGCGGTGCAGGCTCGGTGGCCATCGCCGCACGCAACGCGGCCTCGGCGGCATCCAGGTAGGCCGTGAGCTGCACACGCGACATGTCGAGCATGCTGCCCGTTTTGTTGAAGCGATGCCCCTCGCGGTCCTCCGGCAAAATATCGCGAATATCGAGCTCCGGCAGTTGCAGCACATCCCGCAGGTTTTGCTCATACTCGTCGCGATTCAGCCTGCGCAGCGGCCCACGACCCTGAGCGAGCACCTCGGCACGATCCGCCTCGTAAAGTGAAGCATCCAGCACCTTCACCAAAGCCGCACGATCCTCCGCCGACATGTCACCCGACTTCGGCGGCATCTCCCCCTTCTCCACGCGATCAAACACCCGCACCCAGCGCTCACGCGTCGCGCCATCAGCCAGATCAAACTTTAGTGCCGTGAGATCGAGCCCGCCTTTCTTCGTTTCGTCATCATGACACTCGATGCAGCTCTGCTCGATCTGTGGCGGCACGTTTTGAGCACGTGCGGAGGCGATAACGAGAGAGCACAAAAGACCGGGGATTCGAAACATTCCTCCCAACTACGCTTCAGCCTTCGTCCTCCTTCAAGGAGCTTGCCACACGCGTTCACTCACGATCGGAGCACCACACGCGCATCGAGCGCGATCACGCCTTCAGGTGAAGCGAGCAGCGGGTTGATGTCGAGTTCGCTGATCTCGGGATGCAGCAGCACGAGGTCGGCGAGCTGGATCAAGGCGTGACCCAGGGCGAGCATGTTTACAGGTGCGGCACCTCGGATGCCTTGCAGCGCGCGATGAATCTTGGTCTGTGAGATCCAATCCTCAACCAGCGGCGCGGAGAGTGGTGGCAGCGCGAGCGCGCGATCTTGGAAGACCTCCACCATGGTGCCGCCGGCACCGAAGAGCAGCACAGGACCGAATTGCGCATCGGTGCTGGAGCCGACGATCAGCTCGATGCCGCGTTGCTTGATCATGCGCTGCACGCTCACGCCTTGGAAGTCGGCAGCCGACACGCCGGATTGAATGCGCTGCCACGCATCGCGAACGGCAGCTGTGTCACGCAAGTTGAGCTGCACACCGCCCACATCGGTTTTGTGGGTGATGGTGCTGGAGTGAAGCTTCAGCACGACCGGGTAGCCGAGCGATTCCGCTGCATCGAGCGCTTCGGTTTCGCTAGTGGCCAGCACGGTCTGCACCATAGGGATGCCTGCGGCGGCGAGCAGAGCTTTCGCTTCGAACTCGCTGAGCAAGGTCTTGCCTGCGGCGAGGTGTGTCGCGATCTGCCTTGCGACCTCGGGCATCGCAGCGCGTGCTTCGCAGGCCAGACAATTGGTTTCATCGAGCAGCTTCAGGCGACGATGGCGCTGCCACATGAACTGGAAGGCGCGAGCTGCTTCGTCGGGATAATCATACGTCGGCAAGCCTGCACGATTCATGATGTCGCGCGCTTCGGCGACGGCATCGCCGCCCATCCAGCTCGCGAGGATCGGCTTCGTCGTGTGCTTCGCAGCAGCGCATAAAGCCTCGGCGGCTTGCGTCGGATGCGTCATCGCTTGCGGAGTGAGCACTACGAGCAAGCCATCGACGTTTGCATCGCTAGCGGTGGCTCTGAGAGCGTCGTGGTAGCGCGTCGCATCCGCATCGCCGAGCACGTCCACCGGATTGCCGTGACTCCAGTGCGATGGCAGGCAAGCATCGAGCTGGTGCAAGGTCTTGTCCGTCAGCTCCGCCACGGTGCCGCCCGCCCGAACGATCGCATCGGTGGCGAGCGCGCCAGGGCCGCCCGCATTGGTGACGATGGCAAGCCGAGGTCCTTGCGGCAGCGGTTGCTTGCTGAGCACCTCGGCCATGTCGAACAACTCCTCGATGGTGTCCACGCGCAGCACGCCCGCGCGGCGGAAGGCGGTGTCGAGCACGTCGTCGCTGCCCGTCATCGCGCCTGTGTGGGAGGCTGCGGCCTTCGCGGCGGCGGCAGTGCGACCGACCTTGATCACGACGATGGGTTTCTTCGCCGAGACCAGTCGCGCCGCCTCCATGAAGCTCGCCGCATCGCCGACCGATTCCATGTAGATGACGATGCTGCTCGTGTGCGGATCATCACCGAAGTAGCGAATCAAATCGCCCCAGCCGACATCGAGCATCGAGCCGACCGACACGAAGGCGCTGAAGCCCACATGCTGCGCGAAGCTCCAGTCGAGAATCGCGGTGCACAGCGCGCCGCTCTGGCTGAGAAACGCGACCTTGCCGGGCCTCGTCATCGCTGTGGCGAATGTCGCATTCAGCCCTGCGTGCGACGCCATCACACCGAGGCAGTTCGGCCCGATGATGCGCAGGCCGTTGCGTCGTGCTTCGGCCATGATTTGGCGTTCGAGTGCTGCGCCTTCGGGTCCGACTTCTTTGAAGCCCGCCGAGATGATGATCACCGCCTTCACGCCCTTGGTGACGCATTCGCCGATCAACGCGGGCACGCCGGACGCGGGCGTGACGATGACCGCGAGATCGACGTGTCCCTCAATCGCCGCGAGTGATGCATGAGCCTTCAACCCGAGCACCTCGGCGCGCTTGGGGTTCACCGGATACACATCGCCAGGAAAGCTGCGCAGGTTCTCCAGCAAGGCGCGGCCGACACTGCCCTCGCGATCCGTCGCGCCGATCAAGGCGACACTGCGCGGCGCAAACATGGCGCTCAGGTCATGGGTGGCGGGTAGCTGGCAGGTGGTGAGAGGCGAGTTCATTCGAAAGGACTGCACTCTACCAAAGCACATCGCAATGGCTCCGCGTTTGTTGTGCATCATCAGGCGATGGGTCAAACATCGAGGACGATCACGCCAAGTGGTCAACACACTGGCACGCACCTATTGAACTTCGAGCCCGCTTGTGTCTCCACCATCGGTTTAGAGTTGTCTTTGCAGCGTGGAACCGTCAGGCTCTTAGCATGTCTGCTCGGATATTTTCTCGCTCGTGGTGGATTGCCACGCTGTTTTTTACATTGGTTGTCAATGGGTCCCACGGGGAGGTGGCCATGCCTCAGGAAGCTGCCTCATATCATGCCGCGCTGCTGAAGCGTCCGCGAGTCGGCACGATCCTGGAACGATTCATCAATGGATGGCTGGGCAGCAGTGACATGAATGCGTTGCGCGAGTTTCTAAAGCAGCGCGCGAACGCCAAGGACGCCACGCCAGCGGACGTGCGGCTGCTGGGCGTGTTCTTTGCCAGGCAGGGTGAGCTAGAGGCTGCGGTGGAGGTCTTCATCAAGGCGAGTCAGTTGGACGAGAAGAACCCGGAGGTGTGGCTGCAACGTGCCGGGGCCGAAGCGAAGTTATCACGCCACTCGGAAGCACTGGAATCTCTCGCTCGCGTCACCGAGACGACAGGTCCCTTTGCCAAGGAAGCGGCTATGCTGCGGGCGCGGTTGCTGGCCAGGACGGGCCAGGGAGGCAAGGCGATGGAAGTGCTCGATGCGCTTGCGGCTGCCGATGCTAACAATGAGGACTCCCAGGACGACATTGTGGAACTCCTTGCCGACGAAGGTCTGCAAGCCGAGGCCACGAGCTTTTTGCAGGGGCTCATCGAGCGCACCAAGGATGCGTATGTGCGCGTGGTGCGACGTCTGCGAATGGCGGATCTTTTGAGCCAGAGCGGGCAGCAAAGTCAGGCGCTGGAAGCCTACGAGCAGTGTCTCGGTGATGCGGCGCAGGACTCATGGGTGGAAGCAGAGGCACTGGCGCAGATCGCGCAGGTGTTCCGACGCAAAGACGATGTCAATGGCTTGAAGAGTCGTCTGGCCAAGCTCGCTGAGAAGCACCCACAACGCGCTGCCTTGACGCAGTTGAGAGCCGTGGTCGCCGTGGATCTCGATGAGGGTGATGAGGCTCGCGCCTTGTATGTGAGACTACTCGAAGTGAACCCCGGCAAGGTGGAACTGCGCACGGCATTCATTGAGATGCTGGTGAAGCTGCAACGATTCGATGATGCCGTCACGCAGTGCCAGGAACTGCTTGCACGCAGTCCACAGGACAAGGAGCTACGGGCTCAACTGGCCACCTTGCTCTATCAGGCCAAGCGCCCTGGGGAAGCGGCAGCCGAGGTGAAGCTGCTCGTGGATGGCGGCAAGGTGGATGAGTTTGAACTGCAACGTGCAGCGAGATTGTATGAGGGCTTTGGCTTTCGAAAAGAGGCCAAGGCGCTCTACAAGCGCGCGGTCGATGAGAACCCGACGAGCACCAGTGCGCAGAACGCGCTGGCGAGTTATCTCCACGCCAATCGCGAGCAGCTCAGTGCGGTGGAGATATGGAAAAAGCAGGCGGCGGCACCGGCTCCGCAGACGGAAGTGCAGCGGGTGGCGGTGGCCTTGAGTTCGCGTGGTGAGAATGAGGCTGCCTTCGAAGTGCTGCAAGCGCGCGAGAAGGAGTTCGGGCAAGACATTCGCTACCTCAATCAGCTGATCACCTCGGCCACGGCGAATCAGCGGCACGATCTGGCCCAGGGCTGGGCCTTGCAGGTGGTGGGGCTCGCTGAGGGTGGGGAATCCATCGAAGATGCACTGCGTCAGGTAAAGCCTGTGTTTCGCGATGCCAAGGTGGCGGAGGCGACGATTCAGAAGCTCAAAGCCGAGGCGAGCCTGAGCATTCAGCATCGGTGCCTGCTCGCCGAGTTGCTTGAGCAAACGGGCGATCCCCAGCAGGCGGACAAGGTGCTGGCATCAACGTCATCGCCGAAGGATCAAGGCATCGCTCAACGCCAGCAGGCAAGGCTTTACCTGCTTCGGCAGGATTTCGAGCGCGCCGTGCGAGTGCTCGAAAAGGTGGCGGAGAGCGGCAAGGACGCAGCGCTGGTGGAGCAGTTGGTTTCCCTGCATCAGCGTGCCAGCAATCTCACGGCGGCTCTCAAGTGGTGCGGGGAGTGGAAGCGCTTGCTGCCCGGCAGTCCGCGCCCCTGGATGAGTGAGGCCCGCGTGCTAGAGCGATTGAATCGAGGGGATGAAGGCGTCGCCTTGCTCAAGCAGGCCGCGAGGAAGTTCAGCGATGATGTGAGCGTGGCGAGCGCACTCGCAGAGGCGATGATTTCGAACAACCAGCTTCCCGACGCGGAGAACATTTACCTGAGGCTTTATGAAGACGCCGAGGATGTGGGCGGGCAGATGCGCTGGGCGGGATTGCTCGCCGATGTGGCCCAGAAGCGCGGCACCTTGAAGGACCTTTTGTTTTTGTTCCAGGAGCGGCAGCGTTCGAATCGCACCAGCATCACGCCGTGGCTGGCCATTGCTGAAATTCATCGGCGCTCGAACAACTACGATGGACGTCGGGCCGCGCTGCTGGAGGCCTCCCGGCTCAAGCCCAAAGACATCGACCTGCTGCATCAGATCGCGAAGATGGACGAGGATCAGGGCGAGTGGCGCAAGGCACTCGATACCCTCGCCATCGCAACACCTCTCGACAAGACAACGAAGACCAAGCAGCGCATGGCGGAGGTCCACCTGCGCTACGGTGACGAGGAGACGGGCGTGCGCATGGCATTCGAACTTGGAGGCGGCACGGACATGGACCCCCGCGATGCCGAGGGCATGATCACGAGTCTGATGGCGCGCGGGAACTGGAGTTCCGCCATTGCGATTGTTGATCCGATGCTCTCACATCACCCGGAGGACTACCGGCTTCGCTACTTGAAGATGCTATGCCTTGAGGAGAGTGATGAAACGGATCGTGCCATCAGCGAGGCCGTCCTCCTGATGGATGCACGAGCCGAGGTGCTCACGCCTTCCACGAGCAAGAAAGTCACAGCCGCACCTTCACTCGTGCCCGAGGAGATCGACCCCGTCTCACAGACGCTGGGTGACATCTCCATCTACGGCGGCACGGCGCTGCGCTACAAGGAGGACCTCAAGCAGCTCGCGGAATCATCGCGCTATCGCTTCATCAGCAGCTCGAGTTCAGGGAATCAACTCCAGTTCATCCCCGACAATGTCCGAAGCGTGAAGGGCTTCGTTACCGGCATCCTGATTGGGATGAAGATCGAGCGCGGCTGGGATGACAAAAAGGTCAATGAGGTGGTCACCCGGCTCAATGCGGCAGGGCATCCGCTGGGCGAGGCCATCCAGTGGTTCGAGATGGACTCGGGCCGTTTTACTTCACTCAAGATCATCCTCGAGCAGGTGGAGAAGCACATCGACAATCGCAAGCTGGCCAGCCTCTGGGTGAGCCAGGTGCAGACCGGATCGAACACTGTGCTCTCGGCCATTCCCTCCGCCTTGCTGGCGCAACTCCAGGCACGAGGCATCAAGCTGCCATCGCTGTCCTCGTCTTCTCGGCCAGCGCAAAACCCACCGGCGGTGAAGGCGCTGCTGGAGAAGATCCACGATCACTACCAGACGAGTGATCCCATCATTGCCGCCCAGGCTGTGGTGAAGCTTTGGCAACTGGACCCCAAGAACATCGCCGCTCTCGACAAGGCAGTGGCGCTCGCGCCTCGTGTCCCGGTGACGACTTCATCCAGCGTGTATGCGTTCACCATGCCGTTCGGCTACAACCGTCAGCTGAATGCTCTGCGCAGCCCTGAGGGCCGGAAGCTGCGCGATGCCACGCTGCTGCTTATCGACCGCTATGTGCAGGCGCATCCCGAGCAATCATCCTGGAAGATGCAGACACCTGTTCTTCATGCCGCAGTGGGCGATTGGGAAGCCTTCATCACCAGTCTGGAGCCCGCACTCGCAGCACAGAAGAGCAAGCGAGCCACCTCGTCGGTATCGTTCTCCAGTTCGCTCATTCGTCTAGAACCCATCAGTCTGTATCATGTGGTCTCGGCGATTCAGATGCTGCCGTATGATCTCGTGAAGTTGCTCTTCGATGATCAGAATCGGAGCACCCTCGTGCCCTTGCCTGAGGATGATGCCAAGGCGCTGAACAAGGCCGCCGCACGTCTGACCAATCCTGAGCTGCGGGCGCTGATGGCCTGGCGCACCGGAGACAAGGAGACTTTCAATGCCTTCGCGAACCAGCAGAAGGAAGCTGACAAGCCCGTCCTCTGGCCTCTGCTGGTGAAGGCTTTCGAGGCATCGAATCTGGATCATTTGACGGCGGCGCAATGGCTTCACAAGGCGCGCAAGGCGACGACAGATCGCAATCAGCTCACCTTCATCAACAGTGCCTTTGTCGAGGCTGTGATCGGACTCACGACTTCGGACCGAGGAGCGGTTGCACCCTTCCTCAAAGACGCCCAAGAGGCCTTGCTGCTGCTTCGCCGAGCTACAGCCACCAGTTCCTACCTGGAGATCGAACGGGTGCTCAAAGCGATGGAGGCGCTCGACATGAAGGATGAAGTGGAAAGGCAGCGGAAGCTCTACGCCACGGTGAAGGCATCTCAACTGAGCCGATTCAGGACAACGTTGAATACCTCGCCAACATCGAACCCGTATCAGATTCAGGAGGAGCTTCGAAAGGGGAAAACGGTCACCGCCCTGCCCCAGGCGGTGCGTTCTCTGCGGCAGTCCGCAGCGGCGGATGTGATCACCGATACGAGTAGTCTGGCATCTTCGTATGAACTCAGCCAGTGGAGCAACTTCGCCTCCACGCAGCCGAAGGTCGCCGACGAGATCTGGAAGCAAGTGTCCACGCCGCCGCCGACTACCATGAAGGCCACGCACGAGCACGCGCTCCTTGCGGACGTGCTCGGGAAGTCGGAGGAGGCCGTCAGCCTCTATGAGAAGGTGATCAAGGTGAAGCCTCGTGAACCAGCGCTGCGCTTTCGGATGGCGATGCTCCTCGCACTAACGAAGCAGGATACGAATGCGGCAGTGGAGCACCTGACCTCAGTGGAGGCTGCGCAGTTGGACTCCGTGGCTGGCAATTTGATGTCGCGAATCGACAACTCCGCGAGTGCTGAGGATCGCATTCAGATCGTGCGGATGGTGAATGCTTACCTGAGCAAGGTGAAGGGCAAGGTCGATGCCGGTGACCTTGTCTGGTGCCAACGTGCGGCTGATCTTTTGATCTCTGGCATCTGGAGGAACGGGATGAGCCTCCCCAGCATGCTGGACAAGAATCAACAGGTGAGTGATGCCCTGCGAGCGATCTACGACGAGCGGCGGCGGGTCTTTGACGAGCACTGCCAGGTGTCGATGAGTTTTCCCACGATTAGCCAGCACCTGCTCCCTGCGATGTTCGCACTCGCAGTCGCCGAGAAGAAGGACACGGCTCCTGTTCTCAAGCAGGCGCGCGCCACCCTGGCCGAGATGGCCTCCGTGCTCAAAGGCAGTGGTGCCTACTATTCCTCGGATGCCACAGTGGAGACCTACAACGGCAGCTACAGCGAGCGCCTCTGGGCACCACGTCTGCCGGAGATGCTGCTGCATGATGCTCACGAGCGCGGTCAGGAGAAGGAGTTTCGTGAGCAGATCGTGCCCCTGATTCGTCTGGCCTACGGCACGGCTGCAGGCGTCGAGTATGAGCTGAGGTCCAAGCTCTGGTTCTGCGCCGAGTCGGAGTTCGTGGATGTGGTAACGGAATTGCAGAAGCACTCGGCTCGCTCAAGCAGCATCCCGGCAGTGTTTAATCCCGCCAGTATCGTTCGCGCGTGGAAGACGCGAGGCTTGTCCGTCCCGTTGTCTGATTTTCTCACCACCTACGTGGGTGCCCAGCTTCGCCGTGGATACGGAATGGATGATGAGGTGATCAAGGTGTATGCGAAGGGCATGGTGGAGAAAGGCAGGCACGATGACCTGATGGCCTTTCTGCGACAGTTGATGGTCACCGTTCTGGAGGTTCCCGAGAGCGGGTGGAAGGACTTGCAGGCGAATCACCGTCCGCCCCGCGACAGCCAGCAGCAGCCCGTCCAGGGATCGCCGTTGGATCGCATCGGACGAATGTTGAACCTCGCCAGACCGATTGCCGAAGCAGACCCTCGTTCCTGGATGGAAGTGCTTATGACGATGAAGCGTGAAGGCTTCAGCGATTACTCCAACTTCAGCTACATCGCTCAGGTGCATGAGCCTCTCTTGCCTGAAAAGGCTTCGGAGCTGATGCCCATGCTGGAAAGATCGCCCTGGCTCAAGGACCTGCCGGACTTCGACCCGATCCAACCTGGCAACGGGAGATTCAACTCGGCCTTCGACAACCTCGTCAACGCACTCCACTCGAAAGGCCGAGGCTACACCGCTCCCCTGCTCCAGGTGCTTCAGCAGCGGCAGGACAAACAACGCACGCTCGGCACCTCGTTGCTCATCGGCCGACTGGTGGAACTCACGCCTGACATGACGCTGGCGCTGGCTCCACAGGCACAGGCTTTCGCCGCCCTCTCCAAACCCCGGCAGCAAGAGATCCTCAAGACCGTGCGCAGCGTGTGGTCGGGATTTGATCGCGATGTGACGAAGGTGCCAACGCTGGAACCGTTCGCCAAGGTCGTGCTCGAAGCCAAGGTCAATCCGGCCCTGCTCATCATCGCGGCATCGAAGACTTCGACCGTTGAGCGCGAGGATGCGGACTTTGAGCGTGCTCTAGTGAATGCCGTTGCCGATGCCATTCCTGTGGATGCGGCCATCGGCAGGCAGGCGCTGGAAAAAGGCGTCCAGATGATTCGCACCCTGCAATCTCAGCAGACCTGGAATGGCACGAGCTGGAACAACGCCTACACCCTTCCCACGGCCATGCTCCAAAAGATCAGCAGCTCGGTGAGCGAGCGTGAGATCAGGCGCGTCGATCTGCCATCGCTGGAGAACATCGGCTTTGCCCTTCGCCTGTGCGAGGTGCCGGAGCAGCGCGACTACCTCTGCTCCTATGGAGATGGCGACTGGAAGTGGGCGCATTTGCTCTTCACCTTCTGGGAGCGCAGCGCTGGCTATCGCGAGCCTCGCGAGGCAGCGCGAGCTACGCTCAAGGAACTCCACCGCGTGCTCGGTGATGCATCACCTGCCCTGCTGTCAGAGATGTTTCTCGACTTCGGCAATCGGCTGCCTCGCTGGTATCGGCGCGTGGTGCTGGATGAAGTAAAAAAACTGGCCGCTGCTCCTGGCGAGCTTCAGTCGCTAGCCATCGAGGTGAGCACCTGCATGGCCATGGTGAATGAGCCCGCGCCTGCCATTGCTCTGTTCATGAAGCGCGTCATCGACGAGAAGCTACATCCCTTCACGCGCTCCACCATTGCTGCCACTTTGCTGGATCGTTTGTCGGCTCAACTCAAACCCGTCGAGACTCGCCAGTGCATCGAAGCCATCCTGCCATTGCTGGAGAATGACTGGCCCGGCAGCAACACGATCCTGGGCCCCATGTTGAGCGCGGTCCTTCGTTCGGCTACTGATCCCGAGATGCCCGCGCTCACGGATCGGCTGCGCAAGGCTTGGCTTCATCGCGCACGCCACAATAAGCTGGGTGCCAAGTCCGGCCGAACGCTGGAACCCAATGCCAGTCTCGCACCGCAAATTCTGGAGATCTTCGCTCGTGGCAAAGACGAGAAGGCATTGCGTGAACTCTACGATGGCTGCCCGAGGGTGTTCCAGTCGCACGTCGATACCAGCCTCGTGCTCGCCCGCCATCAGCGGTTTGACTTGCTCAAGGAGATCTTCAAAGCCAGCGATGGCTTGGTCAAAGGCGACATCGAAAGCTCGAAGCGCTGGGGCAAGTTTTACGAGTCGGACAAGGATCTGGCACGCTTGATTGACGAGGCTTTCAAAGCCGATGCCCGACTGGCGGAACGGGCGCGCACCTTCGTGGTGACGGCTGCTGACGGCGAGGTCACCACGGAGGATCTCAAGCGCAACAAGCGCCTCAAGGCCGAGGTCAGGCGCTTGCTCGATCACATGGGTAACGACAAGAAGCTCGACCATCCGATGATCAAGCATTTCATAGACAGCGTGCCTGCGACCGAACTGCTGGCAGCCGCCTTGCTGCCGGAGATCAAGATGGATGACGTCGTTCGTCAGGCCGCAGGAATCACCAGCGGGCAGGATCAAGTGTCACGGGTGCTGGAACTGCCGGTCACCCTCGCCCTCACCGCGCTGACCGTTGGTGATGACAAGCCGTGGCAGGCACTGCTCGCGGCGATCAAGGGCAACATCGGCAGCGATCTGTGGAATGCCCTCTCCTTCCGAGTCGCCACCGTTGCCATCGCCCAACTGCGATTCCATGGCTGGAGCAAGGCAGACCCACTCATCAAGGCAATGCGCGATCTGATGGCCCTCTCGCCGTCGGGACGCGACTCGCTCGATGCGCTTGCCACCACGCACTTCACCTTCTGCCTGTTGGGCAATCGCATGAAGGAATTCGATGCGTGGCGCCAGGCACTGCCCAAGGATCACATCAAGGCCGCAACGCCGCCCCGGCCTACCTGGATGGAGTATTGTTTCGATGGACTGCCCGCGAACGGCAAGGAAGACGGCGGCAAGATCGTGCTGGCGGTCCTGGCGCATCCCTGGAGCCTGGCGCTCACGGCTCAAGAGATCGACTTCAAGTATCGCGAGCGCTGGCCCAAACGCCTGGACGACGAATCCCTGCGTGCTCACACTGCGGAGATCTTGAAGGCCGATCCCGGCAACCTCGCCGCTCTTGATGCCGTCTTGAATGCGTGGACCAACGAGCCCAACGCCAAGCCCTTGCTCGATGCAATCAAAGCCGTGAAGCCCAAGTGTGATCCCTCGAAGCACGCCCGCACCCTCGAACGCATCGGAGCCATCGAAAAGGAATTCGCCAAACCCTGACACTCCTCGAATCTCAAATTTCAGATCTCAGATTTCAGATCTCAGATTTCGGATCAGGAATAGCGGAACGCCAACTTCCCCGCCCCCATCCTTGATTCCGTGGGGAAGTTGGCACATGGAGCGCTGCACTCTTATGGCCAAATCACCCGTAGTTCTCATCATCCGCGACGGCTGGGGCATCAACCCCGGCGGCAAAGCTCAAGCTGAAGCCAATGGCGACGCCACCCTGCTAGCACGCACGCCCTTTCATGATCACCTGTATGCGACGTATCCGCGCGGCACCGTGAGTGCCAGCGGTGAGGACGTTGGCCTGCCCGCCGGACAGATGGGCAACAGCGAAGTGGGCCACCTCAATCTCGGAGCCGGGCGCATCGTCTATCAAGACCTCACCCGCATTAACAAGTCGATCCGCGACGGTGAACTCGCACAGAACCCCGTGCTCGTGGAAGCCTTCGAGAAAGCCAAGGGCAAGCGCCTGCACCTGCTCGGACTCGTCAGCGATGGCGGTGTGCATTCGCATCAGGAACACCTGGCCGCGCTCTGCCATGCAGCGAAAGCCGCAGGCGTCACAGAGGTGCTCGTTCATGCCATCACCGATGGTCGCGACACCTCGCCCACGGGCGGAGCAGAATATCTGGCCAAGCTGGAGCGCGATCTGGAAGGCAGCGATGCCCAGATCGCCACGGTGATTGGCCGCTACTTCGCCATGGACCGCGACAAGCGCTGGGAGCGCAACAAGCTCGCCTGGGACGCCATTGTGCTGGGTCGTGGTGAAGCGCGCACGGATGCGCCTTCAGCGGCGATCAAGGCTGCGTATCCGAGCGAGCCCCGTGGTGACGAGTTCCTCCAGCCCATGATCTTCAGCCATGGCAACGAGCAGCGCATCCGCGATAACGATGTCATCCTGTGGTTCAACTTCCGCGCCGACCGCGCCCGCCAGTTGAGCGACGCCTTCCTGAAGACCGGCTTCGAGGGCTTTGATCGCGAGGTGCATCCTCGCACCGCCTACTACACGCTCACGGAATACGATGCCACCTACACCGAGTTGGGTGCGCGCGTGGTGTTCGGCACCGCGAGCCTCGACAACAACCTCGGTCAGGTGGTTGCCGCCGCCGGGCTCAAGCAGCTCCGCGCCGCTGAGACGGAGAAATACCCGCACGTCACCTTCTTCTTCAACAGTGGCATCGAGGAGCCAAATCCCGGCGAGGATCGCTACCTCGCGATCAGCCCGAAGGAAGTGCCGACCTATGACAAGAAGCCGCAGATGAGCGCGCCCGATCTCACCTTCGAGGTGCTGCGTCGTCTGGAGCACTACGATCTGGTCATCATGAACTACGCCAACCCCGACATGGTGGGCCACACGGGAGTCGTCGAGGCGGGCATCCACGCCTGCGAGACCATCGACCTCGGGGTGCGCATGATTGTCGAGAAGACGCTCGCCCTCGGAGGCAAGCTCTTCATCACTGCTGACCACGGCAACTGCGAGCAGATGCGCAATGCCGATGGCAGCCCGCACACCGCGCACACGACCAACCTCGTCCATGGCATTTACGTTTCCGCTGATGCCGAACAACACACGGTGCGCAATGGCATCCTGGCGGACATCGCTCCGACTCTCCTCGCTCTCCTGGGGGTGCCGCAGTCAAAAGAAATGACCGGCCAGAGCCTCGTGGTGAAAAAGTAATTCGATGAACACCGAGCCCGCGGCAGAAGATCGTCGTGCCATCATTCTCTTCGATGGTGTGTGCAACTTCTGCTGCGCCTCGGTGCAGTTCATCATCGCACGCGATCCTCAGGGGCACTTCAAGTTTGCCTCCCAGCAATCAAGCCAAGGCAAGGCCATGCTGGCTGCGGCGGGTCTGCCAGACTCGATGGACACCTTCGTGCTGGTGGAAAATGGCGTTGCCTTCACCCGCAGCACGGCGGCCTTGAAAGTCGCCTCGCGTCTCACCTTTCCCTGGCCGTTGTGTTCCATCGGCTGGCTGGTGCCTGCCTTCCTGCGCGACGCGGCCTATCGAGTCATCGCACGCAATCGCTACCGCTGGTTCGGCCAGAAGGAAGCCTGCTGGGTGCCAACGCCGGAGATCAGGGTGCGGTTCGTGGAGTGACCGCAGAACTACTTCGCGGCACCGGCTTTGCGCAGTCGTTCGGCGACCTCCGAATTGAATAGCGATGTCGGTGACAAGACGGGTGCTGGGCCCTGTGGCGGGATTAGTTGCCGACGACGACTAACTGCTGCCGGTGACTGACTGTTGGCGGCGTCTGACGCTGCATACTTGAACTCCAGCACGTCGCCCCACTTCAGCTTCGGGAGCTTCTCGCTGTCAGGCTTTTCCGACCAAGCTGCGAGATCGAAGGGCAGTCGCTCGATGCCTTTACCATCCTCGCTTCGACGCACGATCACGCAGGTGGAGGCGTCGAGTTCAGCATTGAGGCCACTGATGTTCACGATGGACCACAGTTCGGGCGGCGTAGCTGTGTCCTTGTTTCGGGTGAACCAAGACACTCCTGGTGGAGATAGAGTGATCTGGGGCGCGGCGAACCACTTGGGGTAACGCAGTTCGTGGAGCGCGGCCTCAGTCTCGGGAGCGAGTGTGTCCCAGTTGATGAGCTCAGTGTTTCGGATGCCATGCTCCACCAGGAAGCGCAGGAACTCGGGCTTCGGCGATTGCTGCTGCTGGGTGAGCGCGGACGCCAGCACCCAGGGTGTGTTGGGTTTGGCACCGGCATCAAGAAGGAGCTTCACCAGGACTTCGCTTCCCGCCGTGGCTGCGAGGCTGAGGGGTGATTCGTATTGGCCGATGCGGGTGTTCACATCCGCCTTGGCTTCGATCAGCAGTTTCACACAGGCTTCGCTACCGCTGGAGATCGCGTCATGGAGGGGCACGGGATACGCATCTTTCTCCACGTTCACCTTCGCTCCTGCGGCGAGCAGTGTTTTTACCAATGCGGCATTTCCCCGGCCTGCCGCGATCGCGATGGGCGTGCGCAGCTCCTGACCCTGCCCGGATGAAGGCACGGGGAGGCCTGGGCGAATCATGCGATTGCCCTGGTTCTGGGGTCTTGCCTTGTTCACGTCGGCACCCTTCTTGATAAGCAAGTCCACCATCTCAGCGTCGCCTCGGTTCACCGCATGGGTCAGTGGAGTAACGATGGGATAGCCTCCCATGGTCTGTGTATTGCCGAAATTGGTGCTCATGTAGGCGCGGTTGGGGTCCGCACCTTTTTCGATGAGCATCCGCGCCACTTGAACCATCTGGCTTTCGTAAGCTTTGCCGAAAGGCGTCGATGTGCCTTCGCGACCGTGGATGTCCGCCTTGTGCTCGATGAGATAGGTGGCCAGTGCCATGTTGCCTTTGGCACAGGCCACCTCCAGCGCGGTCGATCCAGAGAACTCGAGATCTATCTTCACCCCGCGCTTCACCAGGAACTCCAAGACCTTGCGCTGGTTCTTTGTGACCGCAGCGTGAAGCGAGGGCTGTTCCTTGCCCACCCAGTTGGAGAGCAGGTCGGGACTGCTTTCAAACAATGCCGTGAGCCGCGAGATCTCCTTCGCTTCGTCGTCCACCACGGCGGGAGCATTTGGTGCGCCTGCGATCTCCATCCCCAGCGCCGTGAGATTCTCGCGGCTCAACTTGGCCAGGGTCTCATCGTCGGGAAACTCCACCGCGACGCGCTGGTAGAGCTTCGCGGCTGCGTCCTTGTCGCCTTGCTTGCGCTTGATCTCGGCCAGCCGGTAAAGGGCGGTGCCTGCATACTGGCGTTGCTTGCCATAGGCATCAATGATCGCCTGGTAGTGCTCGGCGGCGGTTTTCAAATCGCGCGTGGCCTCCTCGGCGAACAAGCCTTTGCGGAGGGCGTCGCTGAGATCGAGCGATGGTTCGTCAGCGACGACAAGACAGGGCAGCAACAAGGCGAGCGCGAAGGTCTTCATGGCGGGAGGATAGCAGAGAAGGGCGGCGATTTGTCAGCGAGTTGTCACGACGATGGATGGAATCCCTCCCAACGCCTTCATCGCCGAGCGACATCTTGAAGCCGGTAGCCCACGCCATGAACGGTGATGAGGTGGCGCGGCGACTTGGGGTCGGACTCGATCTTGGCGCGCAGCGAGGAGATGAAATTGTCCACCGTGCGCGTGGTCGGGTAGGTGTTGTAACCCCACACGGCATCGAGGAATTGCTCGCGTGTGACAACCTTCCCTTGGTTCTGGGCGAGCAGCCGCAGCATCTGAAACTCACGCTCGCTCAAGTCCAATGCCCGGCCTGCGCGCGTGGCGGTCTGATGCGTGAGATCGATCATCACATCACCCATCGTCAGCACCTCTGGCGCTGGTCCGCCGCGCTCCGCACGACGCAGCAACGCGCGCACTCGCGCCAGCAGCTCGCGCGAGCTGAAAGGCTTCACCAAGTAATCATCCGCGCCCGCGTCGAGTCCTGCCACGCGATCGTCAATCTGCCCTCGTGCCGTGAGCATCAGCACAGGTGTCTGCACCCCGCGACGACGCAGCGTCTCACACAACGCCAGACCATCGAGCTTTGGCATCATCACATCGAGCAAGATGAGATCGTGCGCGCCCTCGATTGCCTTCTTCAACCCGCTCTCGCCATCCGCCGCCGAGTCCACGCGATGCCCGTGCGCGATCAACGTGTCCACCAGCGCGGTGCGCATGGCGGTCTCGTCTTCGATGATCAGGATGTTGGGCATGTTGGGGAGTGACGAATGATGAAAGACGAACGCAGTGATCTGGAGCCAGGAGTCTCAGGGACGTTAGGAATGAGGTTTCGATTCGGAGTTTTTCGTCATTTCACCCCCGCCCTGCGGACATTCGATAATAAACCTCGTCGGCCCGTCCTCGATCCACACCTTGCCGCGATGCGCCTCGACGATGTGCTTCACAATGGCGAGGCCGATGCCTACGCCTTGGGTCTCGCGGCGCAGCTCGGAACCAATGCGATGAAAGGCATCGAAGACTCGCTCGCGCTCCGCCTCGGGCACGCCAGGACCTCTGTCCTGCACGCTCAGTCTCCAGTGCTGAGGATTGGGTTGCAAGAGCGTCACCAGGACCGTGCTGTCACGCGGCGCGAACTTCAGCGCGTTGTCGATCAGATTGGTCAGCGCCTGCTGCATCGCCATCGCATCCACCACGGCGGGCGGATCAAGGTCGGCAGCCTCGGTTTGCAAAGTGATGCCCAGCGACGAGGCGCGAGGCTCGTGCAGCTTCACCGTGTCCATCACCAGCGCGCGCAGATCGCATTCCTCAAAGCGAAACTCGCGACTGCCGCGCTCAATGCGCGAGAGATCGAGCACGTTCGCGATCAAGCCACCGAGCCGGCGACA
>CAUJJC010000071.1 GCA_963204975.1 Verrucomicrobiota bacterium
TGCCACCCTCGCCATTCACCACGGCGATCATGCCTTTGACCACCGTGTCGCGGGCCAGGGGGGTGAGGTTGATTTGCTTGCGCACTTCGGGCGGCCAGGCCTGAACCACATTGTCATTGTAGTCCTGAATCTGCTTCACCAGCCGCACCTTGGGCATGTTCATTCCATCGGCGACCGCGCACATGCACTGCGCCACCTGGAGGGGCGTTGCCGTCACCACCTGGCCGATGCAAATACTCGCCAGCATGCCGTTCAGGATCTTGTGGCCGGAGGTTTGCTGATAGTAGGCATCGCTGGGCACGAATCCTTTCATCTCAGGGATGGGCAACCCCGTCGGCTGGCCGAATCCCATGCGTTCTGCCATGTCCACCACGGCCTTCGAACCCGTCTGGATTCCAGCCTGATAAAACCATGTGTTGCACGAGCGCTTGATGGCATCCACCACCGTCATGGAGCCTTCGCCATCCTTGTTCCAGTTGTGGAACTGACGATCCCCAATCTGATAAGCCGAAGGGCATTCGAAGCTCGTGTTTGGCGTGATGGCACCGCTCTCCAGACCGGCGAGGGCAGTTACCACCTTGAAGGTTGAAGCTGGGAAGTAATTGCTCTGGAAAGCACGTCCGAGCAGAGGCGTCTTCGGATCATTGCGCAGTTCGTCGAAGCGTGCCGTGGTGATTCGCGGGACGAAGTCATTGGGATCGAAGGTGGGATGAGAGGCGAGCGCCAGCACGTCGCCATTGCGCACGTCCATGATCACCATCGCGCCCCCATTTTTCGCATGTTTGCTCAGTGCGTCCTCGGCGAATCGTTGCATGTCGTAGTCCAGCGTAGTCACCACGTTGCGCCCTGGCACGGGGCGACGCAGCACTTCCTCATTCAGCTTGGTGCCATCGGGATTGAAGAGGATGTTCACCATGCCCGGCTTGCCTCGCAGATCGTTCTCAAAGGACTGCTCCAGCCCCGAGCGTCCGGTCATCTCTTCAATCAGTGGCTCGCCATCAATGATGGGCCCGGTGGGCTGCTTGCGCACGATCCCAGCGTAGCCAATGACGTGGCAGGCGGTGTCCAACTTCGGATAGGTGCGGACGAATGTCGGGTTGAGGATCAATCCCTTGCCGAACATTGGACGCAGCTTTTCGATCTCCTCGTGGGTGACTCCGACGCTGATACCATTCTCTTTGCTGAAGACCAAAGGCAGCCAGCGCCGGTCCTTGTAGTGTGCGACAAGATGTTCGGGAGTGACGGTCCAGTTCTTGCCCAGAAGCCGGTTTACCTCATTGATGCGGCCCTGTCCGTAGGCGATCACCGCCTCGTCCGTGGCCGGGTCGAGTAAAGGAAAACTCAACGCAAGATACTGCTCCACTTCGTTCTTCGCCAGGCACACGCCATTGCGGTCAACGATCTGCCCACGCGGAGCCGCGACCTCCAGCTTCACCGTGCGCGCCTCTTTCAAGGTGGTCCATGAGGCTTCGAGATCCTTCTTGCTCTTCTTGATCGAGATCAGCGTGGCATGGGGAATGTCCGCAATCGAAGGCTCAGGCTTTTCGGGTTCCTTGGGCGGCTCCGGTGCGGCCTTGGGAGTCTTCTTGTCGTCACCTTTTTTGCCATCCTCCTTCTTGCGGGGCGGTTCGATGGCCGGTGGAGGATCGACGGGAGGCTTCATCGCAGGCACGGGCTCTTCCACCACGAGCGCGCGTTTTACCGGCAGGGCTTCCGTCGCAGGCAGCGGAGGCATGGGCGGTTGAGTCGCAGGCACCAGGGGTTCAGGAGCCGGGGCAATGGGGTTGCCATTTTCATCAATCGGCACCGCTCGTTTGACCGCCTGGGCGGAGGCAGAAACAACGAGCACGCACGTTGCCATAGCAACGACGAGCAGCCTGAGGACGAAGCGCGAAGACATGGCCGCTAGAATGCGGGCACGGCCCCTTGTGGTCAAGGGCTGTCCATCTGCAAGGCGATGCATTTCAGGTAGTGCGCCTCCGCATACGTCGCCGGATGATCTGGTGCATGGGCCGAGCGCCACAGCTCTCGCCACGGACCTGCGTAGTCAGCCGCGCTCACCACGGCACCGAAGAACTCGCCCTGGCTCACATGCGCGGAGCATGAGGCCGCGACGAGAATGCCACCGGGCGCAAGGCGTCGCAGGCAATTCGCGGCCAGTGTGTGGTAGGCGTTGATCGCGCCCTCGCGGTCCATTTCACGACGTGCGAGCGACGGCGGATCGCAGATGATCAGATCAAAGCTGCGCCGGGGGCCATTCGCGATCCACTCAAAGGCATCGCCTTGCACACACTCGTGCGGCACGGCTGCGGACCACGGATTGAGCGCGAAGTTTCGGTTGGCGCTATCCAGTGCGTGCTTGCTGATGTCCAGGTCCGTCACGCTGCGCGCACCGCCACGTGTCGCATACAAGGAGAAGCCACCGGAGAAGCTGAAGACGTTCAGCACTTCGCGGCCCTTGGCCAGTTCCTGCACGCGTGCGCGGTTGTCGCGTTGATCGAGGTAGAAGCCCGTCTTCTGCCCTTGCAGCACCTCGGCTTCAAAGTGGATGCCGTTCTCGCGGAAGACCACGAGGTTCTCCGTCGCGCCCACGAGACAGCCTTCGGCCATGCCCCAGCGCTCCTTCGCGATTGGCTGGATGTTCCGGCTCAGGCGCAAAACCAACGCCTGCGGCGCAAATACTTCGCGCACCCAGTCGAGCACCTCGTTCAACCTCGGCAGCCACACCGCGCTATACAGCTTCAGGACCAACGTGTGATCGTAGCGATCAATCACCAGTCCAGGGAAGCCATCGTTCTCGCCGCTCACCCAGCGCCACGCATTCGTCTGCGCCTCATCGAAGAGCGGCACGCGCTTGTCCTTCGCCGCCCTGAGCCGCGCGATCCACCACTCGCGATCCGCCTTCACCGGCTTGCCGGAATGCAGCACGCGCAGCCGAATCGGCGACTGTGGATCATACAGCCCGAGCGCCATGAACTTGTTATCCCGGTTATACACCACCGCCATCTCGCCCACATCGCCCGTGCGATTCGTCTCCACGATGCTGTCACTATAAATCCACGGATGCCCATTGCGGATATAGCGCTCCGCCGGGGCAGAGACACGCAAGCGAAGCATGGGGAGTTTGGGTTCGGACATGGTTCACCTGTGGGGCGGGCCTGGGGTGATGCGAAGAGTTTTTCGCCATCTTTTCGACAGGATGGCAGGATTGTTCAGGATCAAACAGGATGACCTGATCATGTGAATCCTGAAACATCCTGCCATCCTGTCTAAAGTCCCGGCACCACGCCCACAAAACCACCTTGCCTCACCTCGCATCCTGCTCAAAAGGCAGTCATGCCCGCAGACGCAGCCCCCACGCACCTCGACCTCACCCAGCTCGGCGAACCCGTTTACAACGGCTCCGTGCAGCGCCTCTTCGCAGCGCCCGGCCATCCCGGCTACATGGTGGCCGAGACCACGCCCGCAGGCTCTGTGTTCGACGTGGGCAGCATCTTCGAGATCGCGGACAACGACCTCAACCGCGCCGTGTTCCGCCACGCGCTTTACTCCCAGCTTGGTCAGAAGGAAACCTGGGCGCGCGTGCAGCAGCGCATCGAGAGCGATCCTGCCATTGATTCAAAGTGGAAGCACGACCTCACCACGGGCCCACTGGAACTCATGCGCGAGCGCGGCGGCCAGACGCATCACGTCGGCATGATTGATGCGAAGTCGCACGACATCGTCACCAGCGGCATGGCCCCCAACCCGAGCTGCTACAACGTCGTGCGCCGCTTCCCCGTGATGAAGCCGCCGCAGCGTCCGTTCCTCAACGGCCACGTCTTCGACTACGAGCAGTTTTATCAATCAACGACGTATGTGGTGCCGCTCGAATACATCG
Source organism: Verrucomicrobiota bacterium (assembly GCA_963204975.1). Taxonomy (GTDB): domain Bacteria; phylum Verrucomicrobiota; class Verrucomicrobiia; order Verrucomicrobiales; family Verrucomicrobiaceae; genus JAEUHN01. Next base: position 3,881 of record CAUJJC010000071.1, read on the forward strand.
TGCGCTTCGGCGTCACCGGCGGCTCTTCCATCTTGAAGAAACACGCCGCCATGGGTGAGGCCGCACGCCGTGCCTACGAGCAGGAACTGGGCCTCACCGAACCCATGCGCGCCTGGCAGATGCTCGCGCATCCTATCTTTGACCTCACTAGCAAATACGAGCCCGAGGACCGCAACGTCTCGCGCCAGGAGGCCCTGCTCATGAGCGGCCTCGGCACCCAGCAGTTCCTCGACACCATCAAGATGGCGCTGCTCGGCGGCTACGTCGTTCGCGGCATCCTCGACGACATCGGCCTCACGCTCTGGGACATGAAGTGGGAGTTCGCCGTGGACGACAGCGATTGTTTCTTCGTGGACACCGTGGACACCGACAGCTTCCGCGCCACCAGCCTCACCGAGCGCGACGGCCACAAGCTCATCCTGCACTACAACAAGCAGGCCATGCGCGACTACTACAAGCTCGTCCACGCCGACTGGTTCGCAGGCGTCAATGAAGCCAAGAAGGAAGCCGCCAAGCAAGGCCGCCCCTTCACCGGCATCCTCAAAGAAGGCCAAGCCAACGGCCAGTGGCCGCACACGCCCGTCGTCGCCCCCGACTTCCTCGCGCTCCAGGCCGAGAAGACCAAACTCATCCGCGAGCACATCCTCGGCCAGCGCACCGATGCGAAGTCGAAGCTGCAAGCCTGCGGCGAAGCCGAGGTGGACTTCTACGCGCAGCGCGGATTGCTGAAGGGCTATGCCGAGCTGAATGGGGTGTAGTTTTTGTTAGCTCAGTGAGCTTCCCATGTTGGAAGCGTGTGCCAGCTACTCCGTCTCCTCGCTGATCTGGGACTCCTGGAACTGGAGTTGATACAGGCGTTGATAGACCTCGCTCTTTTGCAGCAGCTCGGTGTGAGGGGCGACGGCCTCAATGCGTCCGTCTTTCATGACCACGATCTGGTTGGCCTCCAGCACGGTGGAGAGGCGATGGGCAATGGCGATCACGGTGCGTCCTGCGGACAGGGCGTGGATGGCTTCTTGAATCACTTTTTCAGTCTCGGTATCGAGGGCGCTGGTGGCTTCGTCGAGCAGGAGGATCGGTGCATCACGCAGGATGGCACGGGCGATGGAGACGCGTTGTTTCTGGCCGCCGGAGAGGTTGCTGCCAGCGTCGCCCACGACGGTTTCGTAGCCTTGTTTCAGGCTCATGATGAAGTCGTGCAAATGCGCGCGTTTCGCAGCGGCGATGATCTCATCGTCCGTCGCATCCAGGCGTCCGTAGCGGATGTTTTCATTGATGGTGTCGTGGAAGAGGAAGGTGTCCTGGCTGACGACGCCGACATTGGACCGGAGCGACTCCTGAGTAATGGAGCGGATGTCTTGGCCATCGAGGAGCACCTTGCCACCATCGGGATCGTAGAAGCGCAGCAGGAGTGAGAAGAGCGTGCTCTTGCCCGCGCCGCTGGGGCCGACGAGGGCGTAGAATTTGCCGGGCTCCAGTGTGAGGTCGATGTTCTGCACGGCGGGCTTGGCCAGCTTGCGTCCCTTTGGATCGGAGTAGTGGAAGGTGATGTCCTGGAAGTCGATGCGACCGGTGGCACGCTTGATCTTGGTGGCATCAGGAGCGTCCTCCACATCTGGCTTCTGGTCCATGACGGTGAAGACAGCGCTGGTAGCCACGATGCATTTCTGGATGACCAACTGCACGCGGCTGAGTTCCTTCGCATGGGGATAGATGGACATCAGCGCCGTCACGATCGTGATGAAGGTCCCTGGTCCCATGCCATAGACGTAGGCATAGACGAGGCCGATGGCGATGCCAAGCGAGGCCACGGTCTCGACGAGCGGTCCGATCAATTCGAGGGCCTTGCTCCAGCGCATGATGGAGTCGAGCATCGACTTGTTAGCCCGATCAAAACGATGCACTTCGTAGTCCTCGCGTGCGTGCGATTTCACCACGCGGATGCCGGCGAAGCTCTCGTGCATCGTGACCATGATGGCTCCAGCTTCCTCTTCCTCCTTCGCGCCGGACTTCCGCACGCGCTTGCTCACATACATGATGGGGCCGATGCAGAGGGGGAAGATGACGACGGAGCAGAGGGTGAACATCCAGTCCTGGCTGACCAGGTAGGCCAGGGTGGAGATGATCGCGACGGGCTTCTCGATGATGAGCTGCGAGAGCTGCACGGCATTGGTTTGCGCCACGCGCGTCTGGTTGAACACGGTCTGGATCAAATCGCCCACCTTAGCCTTGTTGAAGTAGCCCAGGGACTGATTGAGCACGCTGCGGAAGACGTCATTGCGCAGGTGGTAGAGCACTCGATTACCCACCCAGAGCATGTAGTATTTGGCGATGTATCCCAGGATGCCGCGAATGAAGATCAAGATGGGCACCAGGGAGCAAAGCAGCACCACATCACGCAGCGGAAGTTTTTGCCCTGGCTCGAGGTGAACATACTTGGTGAGGTCAATCGCGCTAAAAAAGCCGGGCAAGTGGATGGAGGGCGGGCTCGATTCCTTGGAAGCTGCAACCGCTGCAATGACCGGGCTCGGCGAAGCCGCAGGCGGACTCGGTGCAGGCGCGAGCGCAGCAGTGATCGGAGCCGTCGTTGCCACCGCTGGGGTCGTTGCGGGAGTGCTTGGAGTCGTGCTTGGAGTCGTGCTCGGTGTTGCGCTTGGTGTTGCGCTTGGTGTCGCGCTTGGTGTCGCGCTCGGTGTCGCGCTCGGTGTCGTCACCGAACTGGTGGCGGGGGCAGGTTTCTTGCCAGGTTTGGTATCGGGATTGCCCGACAGCACGACCGTGAAGACCAGCTTCAGCCCCACCAGAATCACCACGCTGAAGAGCCCGCTGATGATGCTCATGAACACGCCCAGATAGAACCGCTTTCTGAACGGAGCCATGTAGCGGTAGAGCTTGCTATAAACGTCCTTCGTCACCACCCACAACTCCGCAGGACTAAGCTCGGAGACTTCGTTGCGACTGATCTTCTTGGTTTGCTTGGGTGCGGCCATGGTTTCGAGAGACTTCGCCAGATGAGGCATCAGGCGGAAAGGGCGCGATTGATAGCATCGACGACCATCCGCGTCGAGATCAGTTCCATCGGCGCGCCTTTGGCCTTTGGCTGGAATTCGGTGACGAGGCCGTCATGCCCCGCTGCTAGCACGACCGCTCGTGAATGGCGAGGTCGCCAGTGAAACGGATTGGTCGGACCAAAGAGCACCACCTGTGGACGTCCGAACATCGCGGCCAGATGCATCGCCATGCTGTCCACGCCAATGGCGAGGTCGCAGCGCCCGAGCAGCGATGCGAGTTCGATCAGTGACAATTGCCCCGTGAGATCAATGACTGGCGTCCTCAGCATCATGCGCAGCTTGTCGAGATGCGGGCGCTCCAGGCCTGCATTCGTGCCTGTCAAAACCACCGGGCACGGAGCACGGAGTGGCGATTCTGTCGAAGCAAGGTGCTCAATCACCTCCGCCCAGCGCTCCACGGGCCAGAACTTCTCCTCACGCGCGGTGCCGATGTGAACGATGCAACCAGAAGCATGGAGCGCGGAGCACAGACCCGTCATTCGGAGGTATTCCCCCCGCTGGTGGCTCCCCGCTCCGCGCTCCATGCTCCATGCTTCTTCGCCTACTAGCGCCAGATGAAAATCCACCGTGTGCAGATCGCGCACACTCGCCTCGCACCGATGCGTGTAGGCCTTCGCTCGCAGTCCGTGCGCGAACTTCGCGTAGCCATGCCGCTCCTTCGCCCGTGACAAAGCCGTCATCAGCGCGCTGCGATCCGTGCCGGTGAAGTCATAGCACGCATCCCACTCACCCAGCGCAATGGACGCCCAAACCCTGAGGTTCAGAGACATCGGGTGATACGCCAGCACCCGGCTCACGCCCGTGAAGCACGCGACCAGCTCCGCCACGCTCTCCGGCACCACCATCACGATCTCCGCCTCCGGATGCCGCGCACGCAGCGCCGCCACCGCAGGGGCAGTGAGGATCGTATCGCCGATACGCTTGAGCTGGAGAATGAGGAGGCGAGGAGGCTGGGCCACGGGAACGGTTTCTATTCACCAGCCGAATGGCTCGGGCAACCCTGCATCGAGCCGCGCTGATTTTGTTTGCAACGTCTCATCGCCAGCCCGGTAATCTGCTTTGAGCCATGCAATCTCAAGTCCTCCCCCGCACCTTTCAGACCACGCGCTGGAGCCTCGTGAAACGCGCCAACGGCGACATTGATGCGGAGGCCGTGCAAGCACTGGCTGCCCTGTGCGATTCGTATTGGTATCCCATCTACGCCTACATTCGCCGCAGCGGTCACACCGCGCATGATGCGGAAGATTTGACGCAGGGCTTCTTCGCCAAGCTGCTCGAAAAGGGCACGCTCGCGCATGCCGATCCAGCGAAGGGACGACTGCGCAACTTCCTGCTCACCTGCGTGCGCAACTTCCTGCACAACGAGCACGAACGCGCCTCCGCTGAGCGACGCGGCGCGCACTTGCTTACCAGCTTCGATCAAGCCTGGGCCGAGGAACGCTTCGCCAGCGAGCCCGCCGACGAACTCTCTCCCGATCGCCTCTACCAGCGACGCTGGGCGCTGACCTTGCTCGAGTTCACGCTGCAAGTGCTGGAGCAGGAATACAGCGCCGATGGTAAGCGCGAACTCTTCGCCGCACTGCGCCCGTGCCTCGGCTTTAGCAAAGACAGGGCACCGAACTACGCCGTGATCGCCGCACAGCTAGGCAGCACCGAAGTCGCCGTGCGCACCCAGGTCTTCCGCCTGCGCCAGCGCTGGCGCGAGATCCTCTTCCAGCAGGTCAGCCTCACGCTTGACGATCCCACCTCCGATGAGATCAAAGGCGAGTTGGCCGAGCTGCTGGAGTGCGTGTGAATCCTCTCCTCTGTGCCTCTCTGTGGTTGGGGCCGGATAAACCACGGAGGACACAGAGAACCACAAAGAATACCTTTTTCTGCAACGTCCCGCTTGCCGCCCTGTAGCATCGCGTTGAACTCCACTTTGATTCCACCATGAGCACTTCAGGTCCTGACGATTCTCCCCCGCAGACCCCCGACGAACTCGGCGGCCTTGATCCCAAAGATCTCTTCAATGCCGGACTGGAGACAATGCCACCCGTGACGCTGCCGCCTCAGTCCGCAGACCCCGATGCCACTATCCCCGTCGCAGGCCCGCGCCCTTCCCAGCCGAGCGCCCCGCAGGTGGAGCTGCCGCTGCCGGAGGAATTGACGCAGTTGCTTCCGTCCGATGCCTATCAGGTCGAAAGCTTCCTCGGCCAGGGCGGCATGGGCGCAGTTTACAAAGGCACACAAGTCCGTCTGAAGCGTCCCGTCGCCATCAAGATCATGCGGCGGGACCTGGGCAAGGACTACGACTTCGAGGCCCGCTTCGAGCGTGAGGCACAAGCGATGGCCAAGCTCAATCACCCGAACATCGTCAGCGTCATCGACTTTGGCGAAGCTGGCCCCAATTACCTCTACATCGTCATGGAGCTGATCGACGGGGCTGACATGATGGACGTCATCCGCACCGGCCGCATGACGCAGGAGATGGCGCTCACGCTGCTGCCGCAGATCTGCGATGCGCTCCAGTTCGCACACGACCACGGCATCGTTCATCGCGACATCAAGCCGAGCAACATCATGCTCACCCGCGATGGCCGCATCAAGATGGCCGATTTCGGTCTCGCCAAGCGCTACGACGTTGAGAGCAGCTTCCGCACGCAAACCGGCACCGGCATGGGCACTCCCGATTACGCCGCCCCCGAGCAATTCGATCCGAACGCCCCCATCGACCACCGCGCCGACATCTATGCCCTCGGTGTCATGATCTACCAGATGATCACCGGCCAACTCCCCCGCGGCGTGTGGAAGCCGCCGTCCCAGCGTGCCGAAGTGGCCCCGCAGTGGGACGACATCGTCTCCCGCGCCATGCAGAGCGATCCCTCCGACCGCTACCAGCAGGCCAGCGAGGTGAAGACCGACGTCAGCAGCATCCCGCTAGCGGAGAGTAGGCGCAGTCGCCAGACTGCGGAGGTTGCAGCCCCGACAGCGCCTCAACCCCGTGCTCTGGCGAGCACGCCTACAAAATCCCGTATCCCGCTCATCTTCGGCCTCATCGTCGGCGCGGTCGTCATCGCAATCGGAGCGTTCTTTGTGCTGAAAAAGCCCGCCCAAAGTGGCCCGCTCACTCCCGTGAGCGGAACGAGCAATACCAAAGCGCCCGCAGCCCCACCACAGGTGGTCACTTCTGCAAAACCGGCTGCCGCCGTCTCCACCTCTCCCAGTCTCCCCGTCTCCAAGTCTTCGACCCAGTTCCCACCCGGCCAGTGGGTGAAGCGCTTCACCAAGCCCGAGGACCTGCCCGCCAACCTGCGCAAGCCCGACAGTGGTGTGAAGTTTGAGGATGGGTGGCTACGCTTTGTGGGCAAATCTTCCAATTCGATCGGCGTGGCTCCTGAACTTCAGAAGAACTATGCCATCCGCTGCCGATTCAAACGCGATACGGTCACCGGACACAGTCCCGGTCTCGTTGTGCGCCACGGAATGGATGACGGTGGGCAGGATAGTTACTACGGTTTTGACCTCTCACCTAAGAAAGAACTTCTCATCAAACGGAAACAGAGTGGGCCGCAAGGGGACAGCTTCCCACATAGTTTTATCGGGAAAGCCACTGAAGCGGAACTGGCCCAATCCGAAGAGGTCATTGAATTCGGTGCCGTGGGTGATCACTTGGTGGCGAGACTCGGGCGGTCCTTTGTCAAGCTCGTGTCCGACCCACACCTTCACCAAGGCACAGGTTCCATTACCCGTGGAGGTGCCTCTGCCATCCGCGACATCGAAGTCATCAACCTCGACGGCCTGCCCGAGGCCGAGGCGCTGCGCCTACTGGGTGTGGATGAGCAGGGGAATGATCTGCGCGGGAAGACGGGGGCTGCTGCTACATCTGCCACGCCAACGCCTGTCTGGCGGGATGCCTTGGCCGAAGCGCCACTGAAGAAGGTCATCGCCACCGCGAATCACACCGACAAGGGCTACCTGCTACCACCCGGCAATCACTGGGAGTTTCCCGCTCAGCCCGTGCGGGCCGGAGCGATCCGGGTCCTGGCCGCAACGGAGGCAGGCTCCCCCAATCACCTCTCACTGAATTTCGGCCTACCCGGCACCAGGGATCATTATCAGGTGTTCTTCCGTCGCAAACTCAATGAATGCGGGCTTAGCTACCTGAAGGAGGGCTTGCCAGAAAGACGGCTTGCGCTCAAGAAAGGAGTGACTCCCGCAGACGGTGAGCCTCATGAACTCCTGCTGGCCCGGATTGCGGATCAATTCTATTTTCTTCTCAATGGCGAGGTGATCCTTCAAGCCGCCGAACCCGACCCAACCGCGAGGTATCTGACCCTCAACTGTTTTGGTGACACACACGCCCGTGTGCAGAAAGTCGAATACCTCAACCTTGATGGCGTCAGCGAAACGGAGGCGCTGCGCCTGCTGGGTGTGGATGAGCAGAGGAATGATCTGCGCGGGAAATAAAGTAATGACGACCTTAACCCCGCATCGCCACCGACAGATTCCAGCGCAACGAAGGCCAAGCCACCAGCCACCGCGCTTTCGGTGAAGTAGCCGAACGGCGCGGGGGCGTCTTGGGTCGTCTGCGCCAGACATCCTGGGCGTTCGCGGAGCAGCATTGATGCCTCAATGCGAACCACACATCGCCCGCGCATACCCCTGCAACAAGCGCTGGCGGTAGTGGTCCCAGGTGAGGCAGCGGAGGATGCGTTCGCGACCGCGCTGGCCCATGGGCTGGAGTTGATCACGATGGCGGGCGAAGTGCTCGAGGGCGGAGCACAGGCTGTTCACGTCATTGGGCTCGATGTGGAGGCCGTTGTGCTCGTGGATGACAGCGTCGCCACTTTCGGGGGTGGTGATGATGGGAAGGGCGCAGGCGGCGGCTTCGAGCGTGACCTTGGCAAAACCTTCGCATTCACTGGGGAAGACGAAGGCGCTGCTGGCGCGGAGTTCGTCCTGGAGTCGGGAGCTGAAGCCGAGGTGCCGCACATGGTCGCCAGCATCGTGGAGGTAGGGTTTGATCTCGTCGTGCAGGGAGCCGACGAGGACGAGTTCGGCATCGCGGAGGGCGAGCTTTTTCCAGGCTTCCAGCAGGTGATGCACGCCTTTGCGTTTGATCAGGGCTCCGGCGAAAATGAAGCGTAGCTTCTCCGGCGGCTGGCCAGGGGAGTAGCGCTCGGGATCGACGCCACGGGCGACGTAGTGGAGCTTTGATTCGGGAATGTCGGCGGCAAGGAAGGTCTCGGCTGACTTGCGTGAGGGAACGAGGATCACGTCGGCCAGATCATACTCGGCCATCATGCGAGCGCGCTCGATGGGCAGGTCGCGATGCCAGTCCTTCCATCTGCGGTCGGCAAGACGGGCTTCGCGTTCGCCTTTGGTTTCGCCGCGTTTGGTGGAGCCCTTGTTGCGATGCCAGGTGGGGATGTCCATCACGCTGGGCACGCCTTTGATCCGGGCCTCGATCAGTGCTCGGAAGCAGTCGCCGGACCAGCCGTGGAAGGCATCGTAATCGCCTAGGCGCAGCTCGCGGGCGGCGATCCAGTCGGCGTAGCGTTTTTTCGCCCCGTAGTATTCCTCGCTGTCGAGAAATGACAGGGCGCGCACGGGGTGCCATTGCAGGGAGCGGATGCTGGAGCGGGGGATGTCCGTCTGTCCAATGCCGTAGCAGATGGCCTGGGTGAGGAAGTCCGCCCGTTGCGAGGCGCGCACGCCTTCGAGAGAGGTGCTGTCCAGCCCTGTGCCGCCAATGCCAGAGCTGGTGGCATAGAGCAGCCGCTGGGGCAGATCGTGCGGCCCTGAAGCGGCGCTGGTGAGCACGGCTTCGGGTTGGAATCGATCAGGAAGGGAGGACATGCGGGCGGGTTCCTTGTCGTGCCCCGTTTGCTGGCGCAAGAAGAAATCCTCCTCAGCGCCCCAGGATGCCTTCGGCGCGGCGACGCAGGTCTTCCAGCTCGCGCTCGGCGGTGCTCTTCGGGCGGCTGCCTTCGCGCACCTGATCCGCGCACCAGAAGGAACAACTGAAGGCCAGGGCTACCAGGAGGAGGCAAAGAACCAGGGCCAGCAGGCGGATGTGCAGCTCTTGTGCCCGGCGCTCCTCGCGAGTGGTGTCGGAATCGAGAATGCCAAAGAAGTCCAGCCACATGAGGCGCCAGTGCTTGGGGTCGCGGCCAACCGCGAAAAGCCAGATGCCCATGGCGATGGACAGGATGGCTGAAATGGCGAGACCGGTGGCTGACATGGGCCGGGATGCTAGGTGGTCGCCAGAGACACGCCAGCAGATTGTGTTAGAGCATCGGCTAATGGGTGACTGAGCGGCGCTCTCGGATTTCCTGCCAATGCCTGATCCGGGCTGGACTCGGCTGCGCGCGGCGTTCATGCTTGCGCCATGCCCATTCTCACGGATCGCAAAACCAAGCCACAGTATGATGTCATCGTCGTCGGATCAGGCGCGGGCGGCGGCATGGCGGCGATGATTCTGGCACTCAATGGCGTGAAGGTGCTGATGGTCGAGGCCGGACGGAATTACGATGCTGTGACCGAGACGCCGATGTTTCACACGCCGCAGATGGCCCCGCTGCGCGGTCATGCGACTCCCGACCGGCCCTTTGGCCACTATGATGCAAACATCGGCGGCTGGCAGGTGCCGGGCGAGCCCTACACGAACAAGCCGGGCACCGAGGGCGACTTCTGGTGGTGGCGCGCGCGCATGTTGGGCGGTCGCACGAATCACTGGGGCCGCATCTCGTTGCGATTCGGTGAGTTCGATTTCAAACCCAAGTCGCGCGATGGACTCGGTGTCGATTGGCCGATGACGTATGCGGACATGGCTCCGTGGTATGATCGCGTGGAGCAACTCATCGGCGTGTATGGTGAGAACTGTGGCGTGACCAATGCACCCGATTCATCGCCCGGCGTTCTATTGCCGACACCGAAGCCAAGGCTCGGCGAACTGATGGCAAAGAAGGCCGGGAAAAAGCTCGGCGTGCCCGTGGTCGGCGCGCGTCGTGCGGTGCTCAGTGCGCCGCTCGACTGGCAGCGGCTGCCCAAGGTGCTCTTCCCCAACAACCCGAAGGCGCAGGAGATCATCGGCAAGGACATGATGACGCGCTCGCCTTGCTTCTGGGCCACGCATTGCGTGCGCGGGTGCAGCATTCGCGCGAACTTCCAGAGCACCACCGTGCTGCTGCCGCCTGCGCTCGCGACGGGTAATCTGGACATCATCACCGATGCGATGGTGCGCGAGGTGATGATGGACGCGAGTGGCAAGGCGACTGGCGTCCATTACATCGACAAGAAGACCCGCCGCGACATGGCGGTGAAAGCGCGCGTGGTGATCGTGGCTGGTGGTGCGTGTGAAACGGCACGCATCTTGTTGAACTCCAAGTCCCGCGACCAGGCGGGCCTGGCCAACTCGTCGGGACAAGTGGGCAAGAACCTGATGGACAGCGTGGGCACCAGCCTCGGATCACACATCCCCGCGATGGAAGACCTCCCGCCCTTCAATGAAGACGGCGCGGGTGGTCTGCATGTGTATTCGCCCTGGTGGCTGGCGAATAATCACGCCAAGCTCAACTTCCCGCGTGGCTATCACATTGAAATGGGCGGCGGTCGGCAGATGCCCGAGGTCAAAACGTTCGCCTACCTCAACAGCACCTCACCCGGCCTGTATGGCAGCAAGCTCAAAGAGGAAGCACGCCGCTACTATGGCGCGAGCTTCAGCTTCGCCGGTCGCGGTGAGATGGTGCCGAACAAGGACTGTTACTGCGAACTCGATCCCAAGGTGGTGGACCAGTGGGGCATCCCCGTGCTGCGCTTCCATTGGAAGTGGAGCGACCATGAGATCAATCAAGCCACGCACATGCAAAACACCTTCGCCGAGATGCTCGAAGGCATGGGCGGTAAGGCCAAACCTTTGCATGGTCGCGATGCCATCAAGCGTCCAGGAGAGATTATCCACGAGGTCGGCCCCGCCCGCATGGGTGACAAGGCGGACAACTCCGTGACCAATCAATACTGCCAGACCTGGGACGTGCAGAATCTCTTCCTCATGGACGGCAGCGTGCTCCCCAGCAACCCCGACAAAAACCCCACGCTTACCATCCTCGCACTAGCGTGGCGCAGTTGCGAGTGGCTGATGGAAGAGATGAAGCGGGGGAATGTTTGAGTTTCGCCATTGCCACTCTGAACTACAATTATCTCACCATGAGCGCCGCCCTTGCCTACCAGCGCCCCACGTATGTCACAGTGGAGCAATACCTTGCTATCGAAGAAAAAAGCCCCGTGCGTCATGAGTTTGTCGCCGGTGAAATGTATGCGATGGCGGGATCGACGAAGTATCACAACATGATCTGTGGCAACTTGTTTGCCGATATTCATCGTCTCCTTCGCGGCAAGCCATGCAAGCCCTACATGCAGGATGTGAAGCTCCAGATCTGGGCCGGGCAGGATGTCATTTATTACCCCGACCTCATGGTCGTTTGTGATCCGACGGACGATGATCCGGTGATCGCCAGAAAGCCCAAGGTCATCATCGAAGTGCTTTCGCCATCCACGCGTCGAATTGATGAGCAGGAGAAGCTGCTCACCTACTTCCGCATCGACTCGCTGGAGGAATACATCCTCGTCGAACAAAGTGTGATGACCATCAGCATCTTCCGTCGAGCCAACGAGTGGAAACGCGAAGAGGTGCATGGCCGCGATGCGTTGCTGGAACTCGTGTCGCTTGGCTTCTCCATCCCGTTGATCAGCATTTACGAGGGAGTTTTTGAATCATGAATCGCCGCCACGCTATCAAATGGCTCACAGGCTCCGCTGCTGGAGTCGCTGCCGCACCCATCATCGCTGCGCCAGGAGCCACGGAACCCGCGCCACCTGCCTATCCCACGCGGTTCACGTTTCACGATCCCGACTTCAGCAAGCCGATGACGGGACCATGGGAGCGTCTGCTCACGGAGCCTGAACTCACCACGACCAAGGCGCTGGCGGACATCATCTTGCCCAAGGACGAGCACGGTCCGGCGGCGAGCGAGATTGGCGTGCATGACTTCATCAACGAATGGATCAGCGCTCCGTATCCAGACCAGCGCGAGGATTGCGAAGTGATTCGCGGCGGGCTGGCGTGGGTGAATACCGAGAGCTTCCGCCGCCATGAAAAGACCTTCGCTGAACTCACGCACCATCAGCAGATCGCCATCGTCGATGACATCGCGACCGTGACACCCAAGCCCGAGCACGCGATCGGCGCGGCGTTTTTCAAAGCCTTCCGTCACCTCTGCGTGGGCGGCTACTACACGCACAGCTCCACATGGAAACAGCTCGGCTACGTGGGCAATGTGAGTCTCGCCGGACCGTATCCAGGCGTGCCGCAGGAGATCATCGAAAAGCTCGGCCTGCAGGATGTGGCGTGAGTTTTTTCAGAACATCGCTGGAGAAAATCAACGCCATCGTAGAATAGCCGTCTCATTCGCGCGCGCTTCAATCGCGCCTCGTTTCAAGATCAAACTCAAACCACACACCGACCATGGGCCTCATCGACTACCTCAAAGGACAGTTCCTCGAAATCATCGAATGGACCGACGACTCACGCGACACCTTGTCCTGGCGCTTCCCGGATGAGGACAAGGAAATCAAGAACGGTGCCCAGCTCATCGTGCGCGAATCGCAGACGGTGCAGTTCGTTTACCTCGGCCAGTTCGGCGACACCTTCAGCCCCGGCAAGCACAGCCTAGTCACGGATAACATCCCGATCCTCAGCACGCTGAAGGGCTGGAAGTATGGGCTCCAGTCGCCCTTCAAGGCGGACGTGTATTTCATCAACACGCGCCTCTTCACGGGCAACAAGTGGGGCACCAGCAACCCCATCATGATGCGCGACGCCGACTTCGGCATCGTGCGCGTGCGTGCCTTCGGCACCTTCGACTTCCGCATCACTGATCCGAAGCTCTTCCTCAAGGAAGTCGCTGGCAGCGATCATCACTTCCGACTCGATGAGTTCGCCGACACGATGCGCTCGCGCATCATCAGCGTGTTCTCTGAGGCGCTCGCCACGGCCAAGGTGCCGGTGCTGGATCTTGCCACGCGCTACAGCGAACTCGGTGACGCGCTTCTGCCCGTGATCAATCCGATCACCACTGGCAAGTATGGCATCGAGATCGCCAGCTTCGTTCTCGAGAACGCCAGCGTGCCACCGGAAGTCGAGGCCGCGATCGACAAGCGCAGCAGCATGTCCGCCATCGGCAACCTCAACGACTACGTGAAGTTCCAGATGGCCGAAGGCATGGCCAAGGGCGGTGGTGCGGGCGCTCCAGCCGAGATGGCCATGGGCTTCGCGATGGCGCAGGAGATGATGAAGAGCACGAACCTGACGCCTTCCGGTCCTGCGACTCCGCCGCCGCTTCCGGGTGCTCCGGCGGCTGCGCCAAGCATTGAGATCATGACGCCCGCACAGGTCGCTCAATCACTTGGAGTGACCGAGCAGGATGTGCTCGCCAGTCTTGAGGCAGGTGACATCAAGGGCAAGAAGATAGGTTCCGCCTGGCGCGTGACCAAGGCCGCTCTCGACGAGTTCCTCGCCAAGTAACCTGTTCATCGGCCAGCTTTCCCGCGCATGTCCGAGATCACTGCCATCAAGAAGTTCAACTGCACCGCCTGCGGTGCCGAAGCTGTCTGGACGCCCTCGAAGCAAACGCTCGTGTGTCCTTACTGCGGCACCGTAGCGAATGTGGAGTTGAAAAAGGACGTGGCCGCCGTGCGCGAGAATGATCTTCTCAAGGCGCTGCGGTCACTCCCCGAGGACGATGGTGGCTGGCAGGTGGCGCGCAAGACGGTGAAGTGCCAGAGCTGTCAGGCGATCAGCGTGTTTGACACCACGCGCGTCGCCCAGCGCTGCGACTTCTGCGGTTCGCCTTCACTGATCTCGCAGGACGACATCAAGGCTCCCGTGCGACCCGAAGCTGTGCTGCCCTTCGTCGTGCCGGACACGAAGGTGCGAGAGTCGATCCGACAATGGTATGGCAGCCATTGGTTCGCGCCGAATGCGCTCGGCACCAAGGCGCTGACGGACACGCTGCACGGGCTCTACCTTCCCTACTGGACCTTTGACGCCAACGTCTATGCCCAGTGGGAGGCCGAAGCCGGCTATTATTACTACACCCGCGACAGCCAAGGAAAGCAGCAGCGGCATGTGCGCTGGGAGCATGCGAGCGGAGAGTTGGAGCACTTCTTCGATGACCTGCTCGTGCCCGCATCGCGCGGCGTGCATCCGAAGTTGCTGGGCGGCGTCTCGCCCTTCCCCACCACGGATGCGCTGGTGCCGTATGATCCGGGTTATCTCACCGGCTGGGTGGTGGAGCAGTATCAGATCAATCTGGAAGCCGCCGCCCATGCGAGCCATGAGAGCATGGAGGAGCACATTGCTTCCTTGTGCTCCCGACAGGTGCCCGGTGACACGCAGCGGGGTCTGCGTGTGAACACGCAATACTCAGGCCAGACCTTCAAGCATGTGCTCCTGCCTGTGTGGCTACTGACCTACAACTACGGCAGCAAGTCGTATCAAGTCGCGGTCAACGGCGTCACCGGGAAGATCGACGGCGAGTATCCGCTCAGCTGGGTGAAGATCATGATCGTCACCGTGCTGGTGCTGATCGTGCTGGGCATCTTCTTGGCGAACTCAGGCAATTAACGGCTCCACTCGGTTGTTGCATAGCGAGCGCGCACCAGATCGTGGGCTCGTTCGAGCACTTGGCTGGATGGTTCAGTGAGCATGCGCACCTCGCGTGCGAGTCGGGTGGCGAACGGTCTCCAGAAGTCCACATCCAGTCGTGCCTTCACACTGCCTTGATGAAGCAATCCCGCACGGTTGCGGCGTTGCCCTGCGCCAGCGATCTTGCGAGGTCCTCGCACGATGTCGTGCAGCGCGGGTGCTTCAAAGCATAGCGCCCCGGCTTTGCGATCCTCCTCGCTGGCAAGACGACAGGGACCATGGCCCGATGCGTTGAGTTGCTCGGCGAGTGCGCTGTGAATCTCGCGATACGAGTCCAGCGGTCGCGTCAGCGCCCATGGGTCTGTCATTGGCACGATGAGCGCATACGTCGCATCGCCGCCATGCCAGACGATGCCACCGCCGGTCCAACGGCGAACGATGGGACCATCGAACTCGACAGCTCCTAGATCGTGGCTGTAGCCGACCGTGACGCTCGGACGGTCCCAGTCGTAAACACGCAGCACCGGAGTGGTCGAGAGTTCCAGGAGTGCTTGGTCAATCGCCATGTTGAGCACCGCAGAACGGGCATCTGGTTCGATGATGAGATGAAGCGAATCAAAGAGCTGATTCATACCATGAGAGGCCCTCCGCTAACGCTCCAGGCGGAGCGAACTCGAGATGGATCACGCGCCGGTGGGAAGGAGACTCTGCCTTGGAGGAGGCGTGAAGCAGGAGTGGCTTCATAAGCAAAGCATCTCCCGGCTCGGCCTCGCAGGTGACTTCCGCAGGTCGCTCACGCCAACCAGCGATAGCATCCGCGTCGAGGCGTCCGTGGAGGTGCGATCCTGCGAGCACTTTGAGAGCCCCATTGCTTGCATGGGTAGGATCCAGGTGGAGGCGAATGGTGGTCATCTGGTTGAGCAGCGAAACGGGAGGCTGCACATGTGGCACGCCATGCTTGACCGACCACGGACCATAGCCGGGCGTATCGATCTCGCGCTTCACGCAGATGGTCAGGTCCTGGTGCCAGGCGACCAGCCAATTCGCTCCGGGTAGCTTGTCGAACAGGATGCCACGCACACAAATGGCTCCCTCGGGAACCAGTGCGGCAAGCCAGGGCCTAAACGTTAAATCTCGGATCAGTGCGGAGCGTTGCAGCAGATCTCTGATGCCCTGCACCTCGTCAGGGTAAGTCAGCGCCAGTCTATCCGCTTCGGTTCGGAGGGGCTCAAGCTCGGGTTGCGGAACAACCTGGCGCACGAGCTGAAAGCCCTCCGTCTCGAGCATGGCCGATCAATGCGAGGTCGCCTTCTCGGCACCGAGCCCGGTGTGGGCGCGGACGGTGAGTTCGGCAAACTTGGCTTCGGCGTCGGGGTCGCGCGCGGTGAGGATCGTGCCGAGGTAGGCAGCGAGGAAACCGATGGGAATGCTGACGATGCCGGGATTCTCCAGAGGGAACACATGGCCCAGGAAGGCGGGGCCATTCTTGCTGAGGAGAATCAGGAGGATGGAACTGCTGAGGCCCACGCCGAGGCCTGCGACGGCACCGGCGGTATTGAAGCGCTTCCAGAACACGCTGAGCACAATCACCGGCAGATTGGCCGAGGCAGCGACGGCGAAGGCGAGGCCGACGAGGAAGGCAGCGTTGACGCTGGGACCAAGGTAGATCGCGATGCCGATGCTGACCGCGCCCACGCAGAAAGCGGTGATGCGCGCGACGCGGACCTCCTGGCCTGGGCGGTGCTCCTTGCCGTGGTGAATCACGTTGGTGTAGAAATCGTGCGCGAAGCTGGCGCTGGCGCTCATCGTGAGACCAGCGACCACGGCGAGAATCGTGGCGAAAGCGACGGCGCTGATGAAGGCGAAGAAGGTCTCACCACCGAGTTGCTGAGCGAGGATCGGCGCGACCATGTTGGTGTCCGGCTTGCCATCAATTGTGGTGATGAGCGCCTTCTTCAGAATCGTGGCGGCACCAAAGCCGAAGAAGGTCGTCATGATGTAGAACAGACCAATGATCGCCATGGCCCACACGACGCTGGAGCGCGCGGTCTTGGCATCAGGCACGGTGTAGAAGCGGACCAGGATGTGAGGCAACCCAGCGGTGCCGAGCACCAGACCAAGGCCGAGCGATACGAGGTCGAGCGGACCCCAAGGACCTGCGACGGCGACACCGAATTTCAATCCCGGTTCCATCAGGTTTTTTGGATCAGCACTGCCACCATAGTCAGCGTGGGCCACGGCCTCGAAGAACTTTGCAAAGCTAAAGCTGTGATGCTGGAGCACCAGGTAGCTGAGCAGGATCGCACCGGCCATCAGCAGCAGCGCCTTGATGATCTGCACCCAGGTGGTGGCGAGCATGCCGCCGAAGACCACATACACCAGCATCAGCACACCCACACCGATTACGGCGGGAACGAAGGGCAGACCGATGAGCCTTTGAATGATGGCACCTGCACCCACCATCTGCGCGATCATGTAAAAGGTGGAAACGGTCAGCGTGCTCAGCGAGGCGAGCGCACGCACCGGACGAGGGCTGAGGCGATACGCGAGCAGGTCGGCCATGGTGTATTTGCCCGCATTACGCAGCGGCTCGGCCACGATGAGAAGCACCGTGATGTAGGCCACGAGGAATCCCACGGAATACATGAAGCCGTCATAACCCGAGAAGCAGATCATGCCGGAGATGCCGAGGAAGGAGGCCGCACTCATGTAGTCGCCTGCGACGGCGAGGCCGTTCTGCCAACCAGTAATGCTGCGACCTGCGGCGAAGTAAGCACTGGCACCGGTATTGCGCTTGGCAGCCCAGAAGGTGATGAGCAACGTGAGGGCCACGAAGCTGAGGAACATGATCAAGGGAAGAACGGACATGGGAGCGAAGAGGCTGAGAGTCGGGGTGAAAAGTGGAAGGGCCGGGAATCAATGATGGTCGTGAATCACTTCGGCGGCGACCTTGTCCCACTGGGCGGCCACGCGGACATAGATGAAAGCCATGATCCAGGCCATGAAGAACTGAGAGAGCGCGAAGACGTAGGCCACATTGACCTCGCCCCAGACCTTCTTTTTCATCAGTTCAGGGTAGTAGCCGACGAGCACCGGCAGCGCGAGGTAGTAGATCAGGAAGAAGATCGTCGCGGGGATGATGAACCGTGCTTTGCGCGCCAGCAGCTGACGGAAGGCGGGCTTGGCTTCGATTTCTGCCCAGTTCACAACTGGCGTTTTCTCGGAAGGATTCGGTGCGGACATAGGAGAGGGCGCGAGGCTAGGAGGTTCGTGCGCAAGTGGCAAGGAGAGAACACACCGATCTTGAAGCCTGTTTCATGCCATGTAGCATCACCCCACCATGGCCAAGAAGCGCAGAAAAAAACAGGCAGCCCCGGTCACCACGCCGGTCACCACGCCGGTCACTGAGTCCCAAGGCCCACGTCGCCCCTGGGAATGGATCGTCATCGCTTCGATCTGTGGCGTGGTGGGACTGGTGATGTTGTTCGCGCGCTCCGGGCGTGTGGTGCCATTGCCTGCCGATCACAAGGGGCCGCAACCCACCGTCTCCGCCATGAACGCAGGCGAGATGCGCGCCTACGGGCTGCTCACCTTGCTCCTCGGTCTCGGCATGGGCGGCATCGCCTGGCATCAGTGGAAGAATCCGCCGAAGGACGACGAAGCGTAGTGTCCTTCATGTCTCCGCGTTCCCGCATCGACTCCATCCGCGCCGCCTTTCCCAGTGAGGGGCTGTTTCGCGACAAGGAGTGGCGCATGTCGCCGGAGTCGTTCGTGCTGCCGGTGGGCATTGCGGAATTGATCGAGCGGCTCGGACCCGCGCTTCGAGCCTTCCAGCGTGCGTGCAATCAACTCTACTTCGCGGGCGGCGAGCACGCATGGGTCGCCGCTTTGTTGGATCAAGGCAAACCCCAGGACGTGATCGAACTGGGCCGCCAGGATCGCTGGCACAATGCTTTGCCCAGTGTGCTGCGACCCGACCTCGTGCTCACGGAGACGGGTGTGTGCATCAGCGAACTCGATTCCCTGCCCGGTGGCATGGGGCTCACGGGTTGGCTGAATGAAACGTATGCGAGCCTCGGCGACGAGGTTCTCGGTGGCGCTCGCGGCATGATCGACGGCTTCGCGTCTGCGTTTCCGAACGAGCACATCCTCATCTCTCGCGAGTCCTCGGATTACGAGCCCGAGATGCACTGGATCGCCAAGCATCTGAATCGTCGCGTGCTTCGAACTCAGGAAATTCATCCTTCATCCTTCATCCTTCATCCTTTCGTTTACCGTTTCTTCGAGCTGTGGGATTTGGCAAATGTCGAGCACTCGGACGAGTGGCTAGCACTCGCACGCTCGGGCGATGTCACCTTCACACCACCGCTCAAGGCCTTCCTCGAAGAGAAGCTGTGGCTCGCGTTGTTCTGGACGCCGCAACTCGAAGATTACTGGCGTGATGTGCTGTGCGAGGCGCATTTCGCCTTGCTGAGGCAATGCATCCCCCAGGGGTGGGTGGTCGATCCCGCGCCGCTGCCGCCTTACGCAGAAAGGCCGGGGCTCAACGTGCATTCGTGGGACGAAGTGAAGCGCTTCGGCAGCAAGGCGCGCGAACTCGTGTTGAAGATCAGCGGCTTTTCCGAGAAGGGCTGGGGCTCGCGTGGTGTGTTCATTGGCCACGATTTGTCTCAGGAAGACTGGACCCGCGCTCTGGACGAGGCGCTGGCCAGCTACCCGCGCAATCCGTATGTGCTCCAGCGCTTCCATCGCGGTCGCGTGGTGCATCATCCTTCGTGGGATGATCGCGCAGGCATCGTGACCGACATGCAGGCACGCGTGCGGCTGTGCCCTTATTACTTCGTGCCGGCAGGCACCGAAGAGACGAACCTCGGCGGGGTGCTCGCCACCGTGTGCCCGGCGGACAAGAAGATCCTGCACGGCATGAGAGATGCGATGATGCTGCCCTGCGTGGCCAGAGGGTGAAGAGCTTTCCGCCTCGCCCCTTGCATGTTGGTGAACTTTCGCCATGAACGACGGCATGGAATCCCCCACTCCCGCCTCCGCCATCTCCTCTGCTGACGAGGTTCGGAAGCTGCGCGATGAACTGGACAAGGCGGGCAAGAAGCTCGTCTTCACCAATGGCTGCTTCGATCTCCTCCATGCCGGTCATGTGCGCTACCTCGCCCAGGCCCGTGCGCTTGGCGATGCCCTGGTCGTCGCCTTGAATTCCGATGCATCCGTGCGCGAACTTAAAGGTCCCGCGCGCCCCGTTAACACCGAGGAAGATCGCGCCGAGATCTTGAAAGGCCTCCGCTCGGTGGATGCCATCTGTGTCTTCACCGAGCCGCGTGTGACCAAGCTCATCGAGCAAATCAAACCGCACATCTATGCCAAGGGCGGCGATTACACCATCGCCTCGCTCAATCCCGAGGAACGCGCGGCCCTGGACTTCGTCGGAGCCGAGATCGAGATCCTTTCGCTAGTGCCAGGACGCTCCACCACGAAGACGCTGCAACGCATTGCCGCAGGTGAAGCCGAGGCCACGGATGCACCGCGCAAACTGCGGATCGGCGTCCTCGGTTCCGGCGCTGGGAGTAACTTCGAAGCAATCCTCGGAGCCATTAACGACGGCTCCCTGCACGCCGAGATCGTCTGCGTGATCAGCGACCACAACGACAGCGGCATCATCACTGCTGCTCGCAAGGCCGGGCTCCCAGCGTTCTTCGTTGATCCGGGCACCAACCCCAAGCGCTTCCCCGATTCCGCTCAGAAAGAAGTCTGCGAGCACCTTCAGCGCGCCAACGTCGATGTGGTCGTGCTTGCCGGGTTCATGCGCATTGTGCGTGATCCCGTGCTCACCGAGTTCAAGGACCGCATCATCAACGTGCATCCCTCCCTGCTGCCGAAGTTCAAAGGCAGCGACGCGGTCCAGCGCGCCATCGACGAAGGTGAACTCGAAACTGGCACCACCATTCATCTCGTCACCGCCGTGGTCGATGACGGACGCATTCTCGCCCAGGCCTCCGTGCCCATCGAGATCGGCGACACAGCGGAGCTAGTGCACGAGCGCATCAAGAAAGAAGAGCATCGGCTGCTTCCACAAGTGCTGCGGGAGTGGGCGGGGAAATGACCAATCACGAATGTGGAATGACGAAAGAAGCTCCAATCACCAATGACCAAAACCAAGCGATGAAGGCCATGGCGCAGCTCTGCTTTGAGCTTCGTCATTTCTTCGTCATTGGTCATTCGTCATTCGTCATTCATCGCGCCCACAGCTTCTCAACTCCCACGACTCCTCCGCGATGAAAGTGGCCTTCGGCATGGGGATGCTCAATCCCGAACAGCGCGAGGCCGTGATGCGAATCGACGGCCCGGTGCTAATCCTTGCCGGGGCGGGCACGGGCAAGACGCGCACCATCACGGCGCGCATGTCCTACATGGTCGAGAAAGGCATCCCGCCGCAGAACATCCTCGCCGTCACGTTCACCAACAAAGCCGCCACCGAAATGCGGGAGCGTGTGATCGACATGGTGCCTGATGGGCTGGGCAAAAAGATCGTGCTCGGCACCTTCCATGCCTTCTGCGTCCGCCTCCTGCGCGAGCACGCCGAGCGGCTCGGCTACAAGAAGAACTGGACCATCTACACCCAGAGCGAGCAAATCAGCCTGCTGAAGCGCATCATCGTCCGCCTCATGGGCAAGGACGAGAGCTATGATGCCAGCAAGGCGCAGTCCCGCATCAGCAGCGCGAAGAACTCGGGCATCTCCCTTGGCGATCCCGAGAAGGATACCGAAGCCGCCATCATGGCCGCCTACCAGAGCGAGATGTGCGCGCTGAATGCGATGGACTTCGATGACCTAATCACCCTGGGCGTGCAGTTGCTGGAGGAACACGAAGACGTTCGTGACCTCATTCGCTACCGCCACACGCATGTGATGGTCGATGAATTCCAGGACACCAACTCGCTCCAGATGCGGCTCTTGAATTGCATCGTCGGCGAGCCCTACAACGTCTGCGTCGTGGGTGATGATGACCAGTCCATCTATGGCTGGCGCGGGGCGGACATCACCAACATCCTGGAGTTCGAACGCTTCTTTCCCAATCCGCACATCATCAAGCTGGAGGAGAACTACCGCTCCACCACACCCATCCTTCACACCGCGAACAGCCTGATCAAAAACAACGCAGGTCGTCGCCCGAAAACGTTGTGGAGCAAGAATCCAGGCAACGATCCTGTCCGTCTGCTCATCACCAATGATGACAAGGAGGAGTCCGATATGATCGGGCGTGAAATCGAGAAGTCGCACTACCAGGACAAGACGCCGTATGAAGACTTCGCCGTGCTTTTCCGCACCAATGATCAGAGCCGCATCCTGGAGCAGCAGTTTCGCCAGCGGCAGATCCCGTATCGCGTGATCGGCGCGCGCAGTTTCTTTGATCGACGAGAGATCAAGGACCTCTGCGCCTACCTCACCGTCATGCACAACCCGCATGATGACATCAACCTCCTGCGCATCCTCAACACACCCACACGAGGCATCGGCAACACCACCTCCGAACTCGCACGCGAGGAGAGCATCAAGCGCGGGTGCAGCATCTTCGTGGTTCTCTGCGATCCCGATTTCCAGCGCCGGATGCCCGAGAAGACGAGGAACTCCATCCGCAACTTCATCGACTTGCTCACCAAATACGCGGAGTCCGCAGGGAGCCCGCACGTTCACCTGGGCAAGATGACCGAGCAGCTCCTGGTCGAAAGCGGCTACATCGACTATCTCAAAAAGCAGGCCAAAGAGCCCGATGAATTCATCGCCTGGGAGAATGGGCTCAACAGCTTCGTCGAGCAGCTCAATGCCTACCATGAGCGCAAGGGCAAGGAAGGCCTCGCAGGCTTCCTCGATGAGATCAGCCTTAACGACGAACGCGAAGACCGCGACAAGGACGACATCACCAAGAAATCGGGGGTCTGCCTCATCACGATGCACGCCAGCAAGGGGCTGGAATTCCCCATCGTGTATCTCCCCGGCGTCGAGAATGGTTTGCTGCCGCACAAGCGCAGTTGGGACGAAGGCCGCGTCGATGAAGAGCGCCGCCTCTTCTATGTGGGCATCACTCGTGCACGGCAAAAACTTACCCTCAGCTATGTGCGCTGGCGCTTAAAGTATGGCGAGCGCATCGCGCAGTTACCCAGTCCCTTCCTCAAGGAGCTGGATCGCAAATACATCGAAGAGCGCGACTACGCCAAGGAGTCGAAAGCTCCCAAGACCGCCGAGCAAAACAAGAGCTTCATCTCAGGCCTGCGCGCGATGATGTCGGAGGAGTAGGAGTGCCTTCGGCATTGCAGCAAGGCTTCGCTACTCCACCTTCATCAAGTAAGCGAACAGGTCGCGCAGGTCCGCATCCGTGATGCCAGCCGTTAATCCTGGCGGCATCAGCGACATGGGGGATGCGGTCTGCTGCTTGATGTCACTTTGATTGATCTTGGTGATCTGGTTGGCCACATCGCGCAGGGTGATGGTCTTCGCATCTTGGGCGGCCATCATGCCGGTGAGCACGCGACCGTCCTTCAGTTCGACGACATACGCACCGAAGCCTTCGCGAATCTCCAGGCTCGGGGTGAGGATGTTGTTGAGCCAGAATTCGAGATTGCCGCGATCGTAGCCGGTGAGTTCGGGACCGATGACGTTGCCTTCGTTGAAGAGCTTGTGGCAGATGGCACAGCGCTGGGTGAAGGTCAGCTTGCCCTTCGCTGCATCGCCCGTGCCGGACTTCAGCACGGCTTTGATGCGTGCGGCTTCTTTCTGAATGTCTTCGGTGGGTGCGACGGCGAGGATGCCCTTCCAGTGCTTCTCGATGGTCACGTTGATCTCGGCATCATTGAAGACGGAGAGCTGGCGGACGATGTCGGGGGTGAAGTGCTTCGCAGGAATCTGCCAGGCATCCACCTGGGCGAGCAGCATCTTTGCCCACTCCTTGCGTCCCGCCATCATGCGCAGCGCGGCTTCGCGCAGAGCCTTCTCACCAGCGATGCGACCCTCCCATCCATCGAGGATCGTGCGGATGATCTTGTGATCTTCAAACTTCGCCACGGCGGGAAGCAGGGCGCGTTTGAGTGACTCGTTGCCGCCAGCCGCGAAGACCGGGGCAATGGCGTCGAGCACTTCCTTTTTGCCGAGTTCAGCGAGCGTCACGGCCAGGGCGGCGCGCTTGGCATTGGGTGCCTTCTTGTCCTTCACGGTATCGAGCGCCTTTTTGAGCGCGTCCTTGTCACCGCTGCGAAGGGCGAGTGTGAGATCGCCTCCGCTTTGCTGCTTCGTGTAGTCGCTGAGCGCCTTGCTGAGTTCCTCGGGTAGCTTCGGCATCTCAGCGCCTTCAAAGGCAGCAGCGATACCAGCCACGACGAGCCCTCGTGATTCGTTGTCGGGCGCAAGCGTGAGCAGCTTCGTGCAGGACTGGAAGTTCAGTTCGCCTCCGGCCATCGCCCAGCGCTTGCCGAGGTAGTTGAGCAGCTTGGTCTTGCACACTGTTTGCGACCACACGGACTTGTCGCCAAAGACTTCGAGCACGAGATCGCGATCCGATTCGCACTTCGATTCGAGCAACCACCAGAGCATCGTCTGCAAGCGTGCATCAGTCGTTGGCAGCAGGGCCTTGAAAATCGGCATCGCCGTGGCGGCGGGCAGGCGTTTGGCCGCTGCGGCGAGCATGGTTTGCACTTCGGGATGCTTCTCGGTCGCGGCGAGCTTTGGCAGTTCCGCCATGGCGGATGTCATCTCGACCACCGTGTGCCGCACCGCCCAGCGGCGCACAAAAGGATCGGCGTGATGGAGCAGCTGCGTGTTGGTCTCGTCGTCGAGCGCATTGAGCTGATGCAATGCGAACATGGCATCGAGCGCATGAGGTTCATCCTGCTTCGAGGCCATGGCCTTTACCTTGGGCGTGAGTTCGCTCAGCTTCCTCCAGCCAATCTCGAGCTGTGCCTGCTTGCGGAACCACTCGTTCTGATGCGTGAGATAGCCGAACAACTCATCGGCAGTCGCCTTGTGAAGATCGAACGGCTTCACCACGGGTGCGCCGCTGGCCGGACGGATGCGATAGATGCGCCCGTCTTTCTTGGACCAGTCATCCACCGGGCGCACATGGCTGAGACGGGTGTCATACCAGTCGCCGATGTAAACGCAGCCATCGGGACCGACGGCGGTGCAGACGGGGCGGAACCAGCGGTCCGGCGTGGTGAGCAGGTTCTCCTGGTCCTTCGTCGTCGCGGCACTGCCGTCAAAGATGATGTCGCTGACATAGACGCGGTTGTGCAGCGAATTCGGCCCGATGATGCGGCCTTCGTAATTCGAGCCGAGCAACCCGCCTTCATAGATCGTGAAGGCTTGGGTGAAGCGCTTGTTATCGCCGGTGTGCTTCATGTGTTCGAAGAACTCGAACGAATACGGATTCATCGGCGGACCATGCTTGCCCCAGCCTTTCACGCCGTAGCTGCCGAGTTCGTAATGCATGCCACGAGTGCCCGCGTTCGTGCCGGAGAACACGCGGCCTTTGCTGTCGATGTCCAGACTCATCGTATTGCCACCGCCCTCGGCGTAGATTTGGAAAGTCTTCTTCACCGGATGGAAGCGCCAGATGTGCTGCCCCTCCCATTTGACGTGCTTCGTGGTGGCACTGCTCACATCGCCAGTCGTCGTGCTGCCCGTCGCGCCGTAAAGCCAGCCATCGGGTCCCCATTGCAGGCTGGTGGCCACGCTGTGCGTGTCCTCAATCCCGAAGCCGCTCAACTCCACGCTCGGATCGCCATCGGGGATGTCATCATCGTTCGCATCGGGATAGAACAGCAGATACGGCGGGTTCATCACCCAGATGCCGCCCGCGCCTGTGATGGCTGCGGTGGCGATGTTCAGTCCTTCGAGCACGGTCTTCGTCTTGTCATACAAGCCGTCGCCATTGGTGTCCTCGTGCACAGTGACGATGTCCGCACCTTTCACTCCATGCGGCGGGGGCTGAGGCACCTTGTCGAACTTCGCGCGCAGGTGCTGATCGTAGCTGATGACTTTCAGCCCGGCAGGAAACTGATACTGGCGATACTGTGTGACCCACCTGCGACCGCGTGAGTCGAAGGCGATGTAAAGTGGCTGCGTGACCTCGGGCTCCTGGGCGATGAGATCAATGGCGACATCGCTGCGGTGCTTGAAAGCCTTGAGTGCTTCGGCTGGCGTCATCGGCGGCGTATTGTCCGCCAGCGTGCCGCGACCGCCATAGGTCTCCATGATCTTCTTCACCTGCTCATTGCCTGCCACGTCGTCCGTTTTGACGTTGGGGTCGGCAGCAAAGGCTGTGAGGGCGAGCAGCGGGAGCAGGTAGCGTGTCATCCTCTGATTAAAGCAAACCCCGCAAGTATTCTTGCGCCTGGAAGAGATACGAAAGTGCTCGCCCTTCGCGCACGGGAGCGGGTGCCCGTGCCTTGGCTGAGCGGCGGACGATGCTGGAGGGCTTCCTCCTGGGCACTGCCAGCCATGTTTCAGCGCAAGCATCCAGCCTTGCCATCTGGCACGCGATGCGGCATTCTTGCCACCCCTCCAGAACCTTAACCGAATCCAACAAACCTATGCCCACCTACGACTACGAATGCCAGGACTGCGGTCATCAGTTTGAAGCCAGACAGTCTATGAAGGACCCTCATCTCACCGATTGCCCCAAGCAGGAATGCAAAGGCAAGGTGAAGCGCAAGATCGGGCTGGGCAGCGGGCTGATCTTCAAGGGCTCCGGGTTTTATATCACCGACTATCGCAGCGATTCCTACAAGGCCGCAGCCAAGGCGGACTCCTCGGGATCGTCGGGTGGCGGCGGCGCATCATCTTCATCGGGAGGCGCTGCGTCATCAGGGACCTCATCGGCCAGCCCGGCAGCATCGGCCTAGCCGCTTCACACTTCAACCGCAGCACGTTCTCTTTTTCCCGTGGCCTCTCCCTGGCTCAACTCCGCGCTGCTGATCGCTCTGAGCGCCCTCTCCGCAGGGGCGGTGCTGTGCCATCAGACGCCGGATCTCAGCGGAGTCTCACTGGTCCCTGCGCCCAAGACGCGCCCGCTCAATGATCTGCCCAATCAGTTGCAACAGACAGCGCTCAAGCAGTCGTCTGTCCTGGAGATCAGCGAAGGCCAAATCAATGACTACCTCGTGCGACGGCTGCGCACGCAGCCCTCGGGAGTGACGGCGCGGATTGCCGCGTTTGATCGCGTGCTGGTGGAGATGAATGAAGGGATGGTGCGCCTGCATCTTTGCTGGAATGTCCTCGGCCACATGCAGGTGGCGCGGGTGGACCTGACTCTCCGGCGCACGAAGGAAGACTTCACGGTGGAGATTTTACGCGGAGCTTACGGTCGGCTGGAAGTGCCCCGTGCCATGCTGACGCCGCTGATTCCTGCGCTTCGGGAGCTGGCGAGTGCTTGCAAGCCGGAGATCCAGGCCTTGTTCAAGCTGCCCCAGATCCGCCTCGCGAAGGACAAGGTGGTGCTCAACCCGCGATTCTGATTCACGTTTTTTTCCTGCCATGCCGCCGCGTCTTCCCTCCATGCTCCTCACTGCCCTGGCGATCTTCGCATTGATCCCTTCGGGACGTGCCCAGTCAGCACCTCCGTTCAGCGTGCCGTTCGAGGACAAGCCGCCTGCGCTCTCGCTGCCCAATGCCAAGCCAGCAGTTCAGCCAGGCGGCTCTCCAGGAGTGCCCGCTGCGGCTCCTGCGGACAAGGCGGGGACCACTCCGCCTGCAGCTCCCGCGCAGCCCGTCTTCAAGCCCTCCAGCACCAGCGGCCAATTCGTGATCCATGGGGCAGATCTCGAGACGCGCACCCGGCTTGGCCAGATGTTCGAGGAGACATCCGAAGAACTGCGTCGCCTGCTCCGCGATCCTTCGCCGTGGGATATTCCGATCGTCGTCTCCATCAAGACGTCTGCGGACATCAATCCGAGCGACCCCTTCGTGAGGGCCAGTTTCGCGCACCTTGCCGAGGGTGGTTTCCACCTTCAGCTCACGCTTCAGATGCGTGGTGGCTTCAATACCAAAGAGATGCGCGCGGAACTCATCCGCATGTTGCTCGCTGAGCGCATTCTGCGCGGCCATCAGGACATCACGACAAAGCGGCCTCGCATTCTGCCCGACTGGCTGCTCGTGGGCATCACCGAAGGGCTGGAGTATCGGCAGCGTGAGCGTCCGAGTGCCTCCTTTGCCTTGGTCTTTGGATCGGGCAAGGTGTATGGCATTGAAGAGATCCTCGATGCCAGTCCAGGCCAGCTCGATTCCTTTAGCCGTCTGGTTTACAACACCTCATGCTGCGCACTGGTGCTCACGCTGATCGATCAGCCGGAGGGTGGTCTGCGCATGGGCAAGTTCCTCAGTTCACTGGCATCGGACAGCCGCGGAGATCGAGAGTTGATCAACCATTGGTTCCCCGGCATCGCACAGTCCAAGACCAGCCTGGAAAAATGGTGGAGCCTCCAGATGGCCAATCTCTCGCGCCCGACCGTGTTTGAGACCATGGGACCTGCTGAAACAGCGAAGGCGCTCGCCGATGCGCTGACGCTCCGGTTTACCGTTGAGGCGGGCAGCAATCCCCTCGTAACCAGCAAAAAGGCAGCCGACTCGGCAGACGAACCTGCCGCAGAGGACGAGGAGGCCAAGCCGCGCGGGATTCTCTCGCGGTGGTTTAGCCGTGGAACGAGCGATGGCGAAAAGGAAGAAGAAAAACCCAAGCCCGAGAAAAAGCCCGAGCCCAAGCCGCTCACCGATGAAGAACTGGCCAAAGGCAAGCAGCAGGGCTTCCGGCTTCGCAACCTCTTCGGTGGTAGCGACAGTGACGAGAAAGACGCGGCCAAGCCCGAGCCCAAGAAAGCTGACAAGCCCGCCCGCAAGGAAGAGCCGGAGAAGAAAGATCCCGAGAAAAAGAAGGAGGACGCACCCGAGCCCGCCAAGGCAGACGATGGCAAACCGAAGCGCCCAGGGCTTTTCACACGCATGTTCAGCGGTGGCGACAAAGACAAGGACGAGGGCTCCAAAGACGAGGCAAAGAAGGAGCCGTCAGCCAAGCCCGAAGCTCCTCAACCCGCACCGAAGAAACCCGCGCCAGAGGCTACAAAGAAAGAGGAGCCGAAGACTCAAGAGGCAT
The DNA here is from genome assembly GCA_963204975.1 of Verrucomicrobiota bacterium. GTDB lineage: Bacteria > Verrucomicrobiota > Verrucomicrobiia > Verrucomicrobiales > Verrucomicrobiaceae > JAEUHN01. The sequence goes on from CAUJJC010000071.1 coordinate 32,786, forward strand.
CCAAGGATGCACCGAAGGACGCCACAGCGATCATCTCGCCGCTCGGGCGATTGATTGCCGCCGCCATGTTCCCGCAGGCCGTAGCGCTAGCCGATGCTGGTGTCTGGCTCAGCCCACGCACGGCGCATTTCACCTTCCTCGGATTCGGCAAGAAAAAGGACAAGGACGCCGAGGGCGAGAAGGAAAAAGAGGATGCCAAGGACGACGAGAAGAAGTCCAAAAAGAAAGAAGAAAAGCCCGAGCCTCCGAAGAAGGAAGAGAAGAAAGATGAGGTGAAGACGGAGAAAAAGGATGAGCCGGAAACCCCTGCCGCCAAACCTGCTCCTCCCGCGCCCGCCCCGAAGCCCAAGCCCCCCGTGACGAAGTATGTGCCTGCATCCGCACCCATCGAAGACTACGCGCGCGTGCTCAAGCGCAGCGATGCTCGCCAGGTGTTCGCGGCCACTCTCGCGGAACTCAATGTGCTGGCCCAGCACGCCCATCCCCTTTTCCGCCCCGTCGTCGCAGGCTACATCGAAGTGGTCGTGAGTCTGGCGGATGGCAAAACCAAGGATGTGGACGCACGGCTGAAGCAACTGAAGGCCGATGGTGCCGCAGCTCTGGCGAAAGCCAAGGCCGTGCAAGACGCCCTTGATGTCTATGAAGCCAACCATCCGAGCGGCTACTCCGGGATGTTCGAAGACTTCCTCAACCTCGAAAAGAATTTCGAAAAGCGGCTGCCCAAGCCGACCGACCCCATCGGCATCTGGTTCGAAGAGCAGTTCAAGAAGTTCGAAGAGTAGTAAACCTCTAGGGCGCTGGTCAGCCGATGTAGCGCTGCTTCAGCTCTGCTCGAGTGACCTCAAACTTCCACATCTCCTGGCACAGCTTGCTCGACTTCGCTCCCTCGCGGTGTGAGATCAGATGAAAGGCAAACCGCCCGTCCGCCTGCGCTCGTTCAGACGCGATCTTCTTCGCGAAGGCGAACGGCAGGTCGAAGATCACATACGGCGAACGCTTGTCTCGATAGGTGGCTTTACGGCTGGGATCTGCCTCCGCCACCAGGATCAAGCGGTGGTAGGTCTTCTTGCTGCCCACGCCGAGGAAGTTGTGCCACGTCCAGCGGCTGTAGCAGTAAGTCTGATCTGTGCCTGAGTAGAAGAGATTGCACTTGGAGCCCTTGATCTCGAAGCGACGACGACCAATCACAAAATCGTGGTCCGCATTGCGCTCCGTGGCCTTCGCTCCCAGCAGGCGACACACGTAGTCCTCGGCCTCTTTGCCGGTCGAGTTGGCGGCGTGCCGACTGGCCCGCTGGCGTTGCTCGCGATGGCGAACAATCTCGGCTTCCAGCTTCTCAATGCGTTTCCGCAGCCGCGCATTCTCGGCCTTGAGAGTGCGCAGCTCGGAGGACATGCTCTGTGCGAATGGAGTCCGATCAGGACTTGAGACCTGCCACGGCGAGAGTGGTCTCCTCGTTCACGATCTTGCCGGTGAGGTCGGTCTTGGTCACCGACTTGATCTCATCACGGAACTTGCGCACGAAGCTTTGCGTGGGCCATGAGGCGGCTTCACCGAAGGCACAGATGGTCTTGCCTTCGATCTGATTCGCGACCTGCTCCAGCATATCCACGTCGTCCGGGCTGGCGTTGCCGGCTACGATGCGGTCGCTGATCTTCGCCATCCACGGGCTGCCTTCGCGGCACGGGGTGCACTGGCCGCAGGACTCGTGCTGGTAGAACTTGTTCAGGTTGTTGATCACCCAGGCCATGCTGCGGCTGTCGTCCATGATCATCACGCCGCCGGAGCCCGCCATGGAGCCGCACGCGGCCATGGTGTCGAAGTCCATCGGGATGTCCCAGATGGTGAGTTCGCGACCGTCCTTGAGCTTGTATTTCTCATCGGCCTTCAGGACTTTCGCGGACGATCCACCAGGGATGATCGCTTTGAGCGAACGGCCTGGTTTCAAGCCGCCGCACAGGTCGTTGATGACCTCGCCCATCGTGACCTTGCCGACTTCCACCTCGTAGTAGCCGGGCTTCTGCACGTCACCGCTCACGCACAGGATGCGCGTGCCGGTGTTGTTCGGCGTGCCTAGCTTCGCGTATTCCGCGCCGCCCATCTGGAGGATGTGCTTCACATGGCAGAGCGACTCGACGTTGTTGACGATCGTGGGGCTCATGTAGAGGCCCAGCGCCGCAGGGAAATACGGCGGCTTGATGCGCGGATACGGGCGCTTGCCTTCCAGCGACTCGATCAATCCGGTCTCTTCACCGCAGATGTAGGCACCGGCACCGCGATGCACGTAGATCTCGCAGTCGAAGCCGGAGCCGAGGATGTTCTTGCCCAGGAAGCCCTTCGCGCGGGCCTCGGCGATGGCCTTTTCCATGATCTTGGCTGCGTGCGGGAATTCCTCGCGGATGTAGAGGTAGCAAAGGCTCGCCTTCACCGCGAAGGCCGAGATCGCCATGCCCTCGACCAGCTGATGCGGGTCCTGGTGCATGATGTAGCGATCCTTGAACGTGCCGGGCTCGGACTCGTCGGCGTTGCAAATCAGGTAAACGGGCTTCGTGTTCGTCGGTGGGATGAAGCCCCACTTCACGCCCGTCGGGAAGCCCGCACCGCCGCGC
>CAUJJC010000072.1 GCA_963204975.1 Verrucomicrobiota bacterium
TTCGATGCGCGCCTTGTTCCACTCGCCGCTCTTGAAGGCCTTGCGTGCGGCTTCGTTGTTCTTCAAGTCGAAGAGCCAGCCGCGACGAGCCTCGTCATAGATGCCGCCGGTGAAAGCACGCGGCGAAGGGTCGATCTCAAACTGGTAGCCATGCACGCGGTCGGCGGGGAATTTCTTCTTCTTGCCCGCGATCTCGACTTCCGTGTCCTTGTCATAGAACTGGCTGCGGAACTGCACGCCGGAGTTCATGCCTTCGGGCACCTTGAATTCGAACTCGAGGATGAAGTCGCCGTATTCCTTGGTGGTGCACAGGAACGAGTTGCCTGTGCCCGCGACCGTCTTGCCGACTACGCAGCCGTCTTCCACACGATACTCGGCCTTGCCGCTGTGCTGAGCCCAGCCGGTAAAGTCTTTGCCATTGAAGAGAGGAGTCCAGGCGTCTTCAGCGTGAAGCGTGACAGTGGCAGCGAGGGCGATGAGCAGTGTGTATTTCATGGTGGGTGGTTGGGGGAATGGATGGCTTTTTCTAAACCACTAATAAGCACTGATGGACACTAATCTGACCTGATGGACACTAATCTGACCTGATGGATTCAGAATGGATTCATTAGTGTTTATCAGTGTCCATTAGTGGTTCAAAGGTCATGCGAGGATGTCTTTGATGACCTTCGCGCCTTCGACGCCACTGAGGCGCGCGTCAAGGCCCTGGAACTTGAAGGTGAAGGCGTCGTGCTGGATGCCTAACTGGTGGAGCATCGTCGCGTGCAGATCGTGCACGGTGGTGATCTTTTCGACCGCCGCGTAGCCGAGATCGTCGGTCGCACCGTGAACGATGCCGCCCTGGATACCAGCGCCTGCGAGCCACACGGACATCGCCTTGTTATGATGATCGCGGCCGCTGCCGCCCTGCGACATCGGCGTGCGCCCGAATTCGCCCGCCCACACGATCAGCGTGTCGTCCAACATGCCGCGTTGCTTCAGATCGGTGATGAGTGCCATGCACGCGCGGTCGATCTCCTGCGCCTTGAGCGCCACGCCATCTTTGACGCCCCCGTGATGGTCCCAGTCCTTGTGATAGAGCTGGATGAAACGAGTGCCGCGCTCCGCCAGACGACGTGCGAGCAGGCAGTTCGACGCGAACGATCCATCGCCCGGCTGGCAGCCGTAAAGCTCCAGCGTCTTCGCACCTTCGCTGCTCACGTCCATGAGCGCGGGCACGCTGGCTTGCATCTGGAACGCCATCTCATACTGCGCGATGCGCGTCGCGATCTCGGGATCATCCACGAGCGCGTTGCGCCGCTGATTGAGCGTATTGATCGCGGCCACATCGGCACCTTGTCCATCGCGCGAGACACCGCCGGGATTGGTCAGATACAAAACGGGATCGCCCTTGGCGCGAAGCTGCACGCCTTGATACTTCGAGGGCAGGAACCCACTGCTCCACTGGCGCGCGGCGATGGGCTGGTTCTGTCCACCTTTGCCCAGCGATGTGAGCACCACGAAGCCCGGCAGGTCCTCGGCTTCCGTGCCGAGGCCATAAGTGATCCACGAACCCATGCTAGGACGGCCCGCGATCTGCGAGCCCGTGTTCATGAACATGTGCGCGGGATCGTGATTGATCGCATCCGTGGTCATGCTGCGGATGAGGCAAATGTCGTCGATCACGGAACCGATCTGCGGGAACAGCTCGCAGATCTCGATCTGGTTCTTGCCAAACTTGGCGAACTTGTGCTGCGGCCCGAAGCAGTTCAGTGGCTTGCCTTGGAGCTGCGCGAGCTGCTGACCTTTGGTGAACGACTCGGGCATCGGCTTGCCATCCATCTCGGCCAGCTTCGGCTTCGGATCGAAGGTCTCCAGATGCGACGGTCCACCTGCCATCGTGAGCCAGATCACGCGCTTCGCCTTCTGTGGCAACGGCAACGACTTGAGCACGCCGGTCGAGGCCTGCACGTCCTGCATCAGCGAAGCAAGTGCGACCGCGCCGAGGCCTTGTGAGGTTTTGCCCAGGAAGGCGCGGCGGGTCTGTTCGACAGCAAAGGAGGAGTTCATGAGAGCTGAGAATTATACGAGGATGTCTTTGATCACTTTCGCTCCTTCGACACCAGTGAGGCGAGCATCAAGGCCCTGGAACTTGAAACTGAAGGCATCGTGCTGGATGCCGAGCTGATGCAGCATGGTCGCGTGCAGATCGTGGACAGTGGTCACGTTCTCCTGCGCGGCGTAACCGAGGTCGTCGGTGCTGCCATAGACGAGGCCGCGCTTCACACCGGCACCCGCGAGCCAGATGGACATGGCCTTGTTGTGATGATCGCGACCGACCGGGCCTTTGTTCCCCTGCGCCATCGGCGTGCGACCGAACTCACCTGCGAAGACGATGAGCGTGTCGTCAAACATGCCGCGTTGTTTCAAGTCGGTGATCAGTGCCGCGCACGCACGATCCACTTCTTTGGCGCGCAATGGCAGTTCTTCATGCAGCAGGCTGTGATGGTCCCAGTCGCGATGGTAGAGCTGGATGAACCGCGTGCCGCGCTCGGCAAGGCGTCGCGCGAGCAGGCAGTTCGATGCGAACGATCCATCACCCGGCGTGCATCCGTAGAGGTCGAGCGTCTTCTGGCCTTCCTTCTTGATGTCCATCAGCTCCGGCACGCTCATCTGCATCTGGAATGCCATCTCATACTGCGCGATGCGCGTCGCAATCTCGGGATCATCAGCGAGTGCGTTGCGTTGCTTGTTGAGCACATTGATCGCTGCCACATCGGCACCTTGTCGCTCGCGCGTGACACCGTTCGGGCTCGTCAGATACAAGACCGGATCACCCTGCGAGCGAAGCTGCACGCCCTGAAACCGCGATGGCAAAAACCCGCTGCTCCACTGCCGCTGTGCGATCGGCTGTGGTGTTCGCCCTTTGCCCGTGGACACCGCGACAACGAATGCCGGCAGATCGCTCGACTCGCTGCCCAGGCCATACGTCACCCACGCACCCATGCTCGGCCGACCCGCGATCTGCGCGCCCGTGTTCATGAACATGTGTGCCGGATCGTGATTGATCGCGTCCGTGGTCATCGACTTGATGATCGTGATGTCGTCCACACGGAGCCGATGTGCGGCAGCAGCTCCGACAAATCGGTGCCCTGCTTGCCGAACTTCTGAAACGAAAACATCGGTCCCTTGCACACCAGCTTCTGCCCCTGCAATTGCGCGAGCTGCTGCCCCTTCGTAAACGACTCCGGCATCGGCTTGCCATCCATCTCCGCGAGCTTCGGCTTGTAGTCGAACAGCTCCAACTGCGATGGCCCGCCCGCCATCGTGAGCCAGATCACGCGCTTCGCTTTTTGCGGAAGCGGCAAATGCGTGAGCACGCCACGCGTCGCAGCATTCGCCTCGTTCATCAGAGATGCCAAAGCGATAGCACCGAGGCCTTGCGTGGTCTTGCCCAGGAAGGTTCGACGGGAATGGAGGAGTGAGTTCATGCTTAGGACCTCGTGATCGTCTCGTGCAGGTTCAGCAGCACACGCGCGACGTGCGTCCAGGCAGCGAGTTCACTCTTGTTCAAATCCTTCGTCACGGGCGCGGCACCGGTCTTCAGCAGTTCCTCGGCAGCGGCGGCATCCTTCGTGTAGTCGGCGAGATGCTTCTCCACGAGTGACGTGATCGTCTTCAATTCATCGGCACTCGGATCGCGTTGCAGTGTCTGCTGCCAGGCCCAGGTGATGCGTTGCTTCGAGTCTCCTTTGCACTCGCTCAGGATGCGGGCAGCGAAGACGCGGGCGGCTTCGACATACGTGGGATCGTTGAGCAGCACGAGGGCTTGCTGCGGGATGTTGGAGCGGTTGCGCTCGGAGGTGCATTCTTCGCGGCTCGGCGCATCGAAAGCGAGCATCGACGGATGCGTGAAGCTGCGCTGCCACCAGGTGTAAAGGCCGCGACGATACAGGCCTTCGCCGCTGTCGTTCTCCCACTCGCGCACGGGGAAGTTGAGGTTGTCCCAATACTTCGCCGGTTGATACGGCTTCACGCTCGGGCCGCCGATCTTGGGCACCAGCAGGCCGGAGATAGCGAGCGCGTTGTCGCGCACGAGTTCGGCGTCGAGACGGAACGGACTCTGCCGCGCGCACTCGCGATTGTAGGGGTCCTGCTGGATTTGAGATTTGAAATTTGAAATGTCAGATTGAGGCCAGGTGGAACTCGCAGCCGAAGCCTGCCTGTAGGTGTGGCTCGTCACGATGAGCCTGACCATGTGCTGATAATCCCAGCCGCTGTCCATGAACTCGCACGCCAGCCAGTCGAGCAGCGGGCCATTCACCGGCGGCTCACCTTGCGCGCCGAGGTCGCTCAAAACCTTGCTGATGCCAGTGCCGAAGAGTTGTGCCCACAAACGGTTCATCACCGTGCGTGCAGTGAGTGGGTTGTCTTTGGAGACAAGCCATTGAGCCAGATCTAGTCGCGTCAGTTCTCGCCCTTCGATCTTCGGCTTCGGCAGGTAGCCAGGCAACGCTGCCTTTACGACCTCGCCGCTCTCGTCCATCCAATTCCCGCGCGGCAGGATGCGCACCGTGCGTTTCTGCGCTGTGCTTTCGCTCACGATGCATTTGGGCAGCGGATCGTAGAAGGCCTTGCGCGCAGCCTCGGCCTTCACCACGGCAGTCAACTCAGCTTTGAAGTCCTTGTTTACCTTGTCGCGATAGTAGTCCTCCACGGCTTGCTTTTGTTTCGCGTTCCATGCCTTCTCAGGCTTCTTGGCCAGGGTGACAACTTGCTGAGCAATCTTTTTGTCAGCGTCTGAGGACTTTGCGTCCTTTGCGAGTTCGGGCAGCTCGCTCTTGCTTTCAGCAATCTCTTTCAACCAGACACGGCGTGCTGCGTCGATCTTTGGCTGCACGACGGCAAGGTCCCGCTTCGCCTTTGCCAGTCCGGCATCCAGTTCGGCGAGTTTCTTCTCTTCGGCATCGGAGGCAACGATCATCCCCGGCTCGCGCCGTCCGAGGATCGGCTCTTTAATGTCGGCAAAGAACGCACCCATCGAGTAGAAGTCGCTCATCGTGATGGGATCGAATTTGTGATCGTGACACTGGGCACATCCTGTCGTCTGCCCCATCCACGCATTGCCCACGGCACGCACGCGATCAGTCAACATGCGCTGCTCGTAATCCTTCGCCTGCGCGCCACCTTCTTCCGTCGTGAGCAGCAGTCGATTAAACGCGGAACCCACGCGCGTCTCCTGATTCGCATCTGGCAAAAGATCACCCGCGATTTGCTCCACGGTGAATCGGTCGAAGCGCTTGTTCGCGTTGAACGACTTGATGACGTAATCGCGATAAGGCCAGACGTTGTGCGGGTTGTCGCTGTGGTAGCCGATCGTGTCCGCGAAGCGCACCTGATCGAGCCAGTTGATCGCCATGCGCTCGCCGTAGTGCGGGTTCTTGAAGAGCGAATCGATCAGCTTTGAGTAAGCTTCAGGCGACTTGTCATTCTCGAAGGCCTTCACTTGTTCTGGTGTTGGCGGAAGACCGAGCAAATCGAAAGACAAGCGGCGAATCAAGGTGCGCTTGTCCGCCTCGGGCGACGGCTTCAACCCGATCTCGCTCAATCGTTTCTGCACCAGCACATCGACCGCGTTCTGGTCGGCGGAGATAGCTACCTTCACCGGCTTCTCGTAGGACCAATGAAGCTGATAGCTTGCCCCCTGGGCGATCCACTTCTTCAGCACTTCTTTGTCACGAGCGGAGAGCTTCTTGTTCGAGTCCGGTGGCGGCATGAGGTCTTCGTCATCGGCGGCGAGCAAGATGCGCTTGATCGTCTCGCTCTCTTGCGGCTTGCCCGGCACAAAGGCTTCCTTGGCCAGCGCCTCCTCGCGCACATCCAGGCGGAGCTTCGCCTTGCGGTGGCTCTTGTCGGGTCCGTGGCAGTAGAAGCAGTTATCCGAGAGGATGGGACGCACATCTCGATTGAACTCGATCTTGGCAGGAACAGGAGCGTCAGAGGCAAACAGAGAGACCGTGCTGAGTGCAAGGATAGTGGTGAGTTTCATCATTTCGTCAGGACGATCATAACGAATCACCTAGCCAGTTCTCATGTCGAATGACATGTGTTTTTCGCGCACGGCCAATGCACCTCGGCACCTATCCGACTTTGAGAGCACCTACTGAACAGTGAGCTAGCATCGTCGAGCGCACATCGCTCTATGGAGCCGTGATCTCGATCAAGGCCCCATCCGAAGTGGAAATGAAGGCTGCGCGGAACGGCAGGAAGATCTTCACATCGTTGATCACGCTGCCATCGGCCTCGCTGACCCAGGTGGCGACTGATCCAGACTTGTAGAAGTAATTGACGTAGCTCGTGGTGCCAGGAGATGCATCGCCGCTAAAGATGCGCACTCGATCAGCGGTTGCCGAGGCCTCGGCGGCGATGAAGCCATGGATGCCAGTCATTCCTCGATCCGTTGTGGATTGTGCGATAGTTGATCCGGTGCCGGTCAATTGAGAACCAGTGCGCAGCTTCGCAACGAATCCACCATCACGCACCTGCCCTACCATCGGCAGCGTGAGCGCTGCACGGAACTGAACGATGACGCCCTCGGATGCATCCATGACACGCTGCCCTGGATGGGTGGCTGTCGCATCGCCCTCGATCATCCAGCGCGAATCCGTTGCGGTCCGCAGCAGCCAGTGGACCTTGAATCCAGTCGGCTCATAGAACATAACGCGATCCGCCGTTCCACTGGCAGTGCCTGCCTGGAGTTTGGTTCTTGGGAACAGAGTCTCTAGCGTCCAGTGCGGTCTCAAGGCGATACGTTCGCCCTTCAAGGACGCGGGCAAGGTATCCAGTGTGTTCCTCGTGCTGGCGAGGTCGATGGCTATCGCCTTGTCCGTGCTGGTGGCGGTGTCCACATCGAAACGATGGCCTGCATGGGTGCCACTGAGCACTTCCATATAATAACGACCTCCACCGGTCATCACGCTGTCCAGCCCGACGGACGAGACTCCACTGGCCACTTCAAGCTTGCCCGAGGTCACCTGATCCACCTTGCCAACAAACACATCGGTCCGTAGAAGTGGCATCGCGAATGTGCCCTGGGCAGCAGGGAACTGACGGAGGCTGAAGGCGAACACAGGAGTGACACTCGTCGATTCAGGTGTGCCATCGCGGTCCACATCAAGCCTTACCTGGAGACGAACATAACCGATGTCACGCGCAGCGAACATGGCCGCCGTTTGAATGCTGGCATAGCGGACCTCTTCCATACCATCGGTGCCAGCTTCAACGGCTGGTGCGAGAGCCAGTGCGCTCCAGGCCGCGCCGTCGGTGCTGCCTTCCAGACGATAGCTGACATCTGAATGGCCGACGATGGAACGGGCAAAAACAGCATCGACATCACCAGCCGCCGTGGCGACCAGATGGAAGACGCCGCTGGTCTGCACACCGCTTTCAGGATCGAGTGCGAGAGCGTATTCAATGAGGTTATCAAACGCATCGGCATCGGGGTTGTCATGGACTCCATTGGCCCCGTTGAGCGGATGGCGTGAACGCCACTGGGCAAAGGTGTCCGGTGCCACTGGTGTGAGCGGGATGTTGTTGTTCACCGCACATGGTGAACCCGCATTGAGGTGAAGGCGCAGATGCCATGGATTGGCCTCCGAGGAGTAGTTCGCAAGACGGCCAGGCTCGGTGCGGCTCTCTGCACTGCCGATCGAGACCATGCTGGTCTGCGTCGTTCCGCATGTCCATGTGGTGCTCAACGCGGGGCGATCAGGATTGATGATGTAGCCAGGAGGCGTGGTCACTTGAATCTCATAATCCCCAGTGACATCCACACTGAAACAGTAGGCCCCGTTTTCACCGGAGTGGATAGTCTTGACGATACCAGGGCCGGAGACTGCGACGGTTCCTCCTGGAATAATCATGCCACTGGTGGTGTCGTAGAACAGCCCGGTAGGCTCATAGCATTGGAGGAAATCGACACCATTCACAGCATCGGTTGCCACGCGAACGGAGGTGCAATGCTTGTCACCACCATCGGTGTCGTAGGTGGC
>CAUJJC010000073.1 GCA_963204975.1 Verrucomicrobiota bacterium
CCCGCAGTCTCGACGGTGGGAAGACGTGGAAGGTCGAGGCGGATCAGCCTTACTCGGACCGAAAGAACGAGCCCGAGGCTGTCGCATTGAAGGAATCGCTCGACTTCACCGCGCCGGATTTTGCGATGATGTTCCGCTTTAAAAGCCTGCACGTCGGCCCGTCGTGGTTCTACACGACGCAGGATCGCTGCAAGACCTGGCAGGGACCGTTCAAGTTCGATGTCGAAGGCTTGGACGGCATCTCCACGCGCACGGATTTGATCCCGCTCGGGCCGCGTGAGTGCCTCATGTTTGGCAGTTGCGGCAAGAAGTCGGATCACAAAGAAGGCCGCGTCTTCTGCGCCCGCACCACCGATGGCGGACTGACGTGGAAGTTGCAGGGCTACATCGGCGAGGAGCCACCAAAGGGCGGCTTCGCCATCATGCCCAGCAGCGTGCGCACGAAAGGCGGGGCGCTGCTTACCACCCTTCGCAAAGGTAAACCCGACTACACCATCGAACTCTGGCGCAGCGACGATCTGGGCAAGAGGTGGTCCAAAGTCAGCAATGTCACTGGCAACATTGGCGGCAATCCACCAGCCACCGTTTTGCTGCCCGATGGCCGACTCTGCGTGACCTACGGCCATCGCAAAAAGCCCTTCGGCATCCGTGCCCGTCTCAGCAGTGACGATGGCCAGACGTGGTCACCCGAGATCATCCTCCGCGACGACGGCTTCGATGGCGATCTGGGTTATCCGCGCACGATTGTGCGTCCCGATGGTCGTGTTCTCACCGCCTACTACTTCAACGGCCCCAGAGGCTCCGACCGCGCCATCGAAGCCACGCTTTGGTCGCCGCCAGCGAAGTAGCGCCAACGCAGCGCATCTTCTTCGAGGGGGGCGATGAGCGGAGACATGCTCGCTACCACGAAACGGCTTCTCAGCTTTGTGGCTGGAGTATGAGAGGCCGACTTGATGCCATGCTAGCTCGCTAGGTGATTTCTCATCACTTCTTCCCAAACATGGCTGCCAGGGATTGCAGCGCGTTGGGATCGGCGGGTTTTTCGGCAGCGAGGATCGCGGCGTCCTGGAGGGCACAGAGTTCAGCGATGCCTTTCTTGCCGAGAGCAAGCATTTGATCGAGCTGAGACTGGGTGAAGACGGCCTCCTCGCCGCTGCCTTGCACCTCGACGAACTCGCCCGTGGCGGTCATGACGATATTGGAATCCACCTCGGCCTTCACGTCTTCTTCGTAGCAGAGATCGAGCAGGGCTTCGCCATCGACGATACCGACGCTCACAGCCGCGACCTTCTTCTTGAGAGGCTGCTGGACGATCTTGCCCTTCATGAGCAGGCGATTGAAAGCGATGGCACTCGCGATGCAGGCACCGGTGATCGCAGCCGTGCGCGTGCCGCCATCGGCCTGGAGCACATCGCAGTCGATGCAAAGGGTGCGCGGTCCGAGCTTTTCCAGGTCCACCACCGCGCGCAGACTGCGACCGATGAGGCGCTGGATCTCGATGCTGCGCCCGTCGGGACGACCGCGCGAGGAGTCGCGCTCTTTGCGGTCGAGCGTCGAATACGGCAGCATGGAATACTCGGCCGTGAGCCAGCCGCCCTTCACATTCTGCACCTTCATCCAGCGCGGCACTTCGTCCTGAATCATCGCGGAGCAAATGACGCGGGTGTTGCCAAAGCAGATGAGCACGGAGCCCGTCGCGTGTGGTGCCACATCGAGCACGTAGTCGATCTTGCGGAGCTGGTCAGGGGCGCGTTGGTCAGAGCGGGGCATGGGGGATTCAGTTCAGGGTTCTCGGTTCGCTGTTCTCAGTTGAGATCATCGGCGACGACCGTGTGGCGAAAAGGGCAGGGAGCACAATGCTTGTCCACCGCAAAGACCACGAACCTGTGCATTGTCCGCGCCTCTTCGATGAAACTAGAACCCCCTCGCTTCGGAGTGGACAACCGGGAACCAAGAACCGAGAACTGATCACCTTGAAAGACACCCTGGAAGACATCGAAGCCTTCGTCACGGACGTGATCCTGCACAACAAACGCGGGTTGCGGGCAGCGTTGTGTCGTGGGGTGTTTTATGGGTTGTCCAAGGTGTTTGCCACGCTGGTCTCGTTCCGGCTCTGGCTTTACCAGAAGCGCTACATCCATGATCATCATTTGGGAGTGCCGGTGATCAGCATTGGCAATCTCACCGTGGGCGGCACGGGCAAGACTCCGGTGGTGGAGTTGTTTGCGCGCACCTTGCGGGACAAGGGGCGGTCCGTCGCGATCCTGAGCCGAGGCTACAAATCGAAGCGCCAGCAGAAGGTGCCGCGCTGGAAAAAGTTCGCGTCCAAGCTGGGCCTGATCGAGAAGCCGCCGTCGATTCCGCCCAGGGTCGTGTCCGATGGCAAAGACGTGCTCCTCGATTCCTACCAGGCAGGCGATGAGCCTCTCATGCTGGCGCGCAATCTGCCCGGCGTGCCCGTCGTAGTGGACCGCAATCGCGTGAAGGCGGGTCGCTATGCCATCAAGCACTTCGATGTGGATGCCCTGCTGCTCGATGACGGGATGCAGTATCTGAAGCTCAAGCACAGGCTGGACATCGTGCTTGTGGATCGCACTGCTCCGTTCGGTGTGAACGGGCACATGCTGCCGCGCGGAACCATGCGCGAGCCTCCACGCCACCTGAAGCGGGCCAGCTACATCTTCATCACCAAGAGCGACGAGAACCCAAACGACGAACTCATCGCGCAGCTGCGCAAATACAACCGCGCGGCCGAGATCGTCGAGTGCCGCCATCGCCCGGTTTATTTCAAAGATGTGCATAGCGGTGAGATCATCCCGATCGAAGCGATCAAAGGCAAATACGTCGGCGCGCTCTCTGGCATCGCTGTGCCGGAGAGCTTCGAAAACGGTCTGCGCAAGCTGGGTGCCAAGGTGGAAGCCACGGAGCGATTCCCTGACCATCACCGCTTTGATGCCAAGGAGATCAAGCCATTCATCGACCGCTGCCTGCGTCGCGACCTGGAATACATCGTGACCACGGAGAAGGACATCGTTCGCTTCCCAGAGCTGCCGCGCTGTGACATCCCGCTGATTTACATGCGCGTGGAGATCGAGATCCTGCGTGGCCAGGATGTCTTCGACAAGATGATCCGCCTCATCACCGAGCCCCGCAGCGTGCCTGCCGGAGTGCTCATGCCCACCGTCGCTGCCGCCGACATGATTTGATTTCCGAATGATCCGTTTCCTCACTCTCGCCCGCTCCCAGCCCGCACTCCTCGCACGGATTGTCATCGGAGTTTTCATGCTGCTGGAAGTGTTGCTCCTGGCCTTTGGTCCCAGTGCGAGCGCGGCCCGCCACGAGATCGCCGAGGCCATCGCCAATGCTGACCCGTCCCGCCATTGGGAGCCCTATGCCGACCTCGGCATTCATTACGCGGCCCTGATCAATCTCGGGCTCCTCGCCCTGCTCGCCGCCACGGCAAAGATTTGGACCCGCCCGTTTCAATCAGCGCCCGAGGATGATCCCATCGTTCGCGAACGTCCGGCACTCTGGCAACGCATCGTCCTGCCCGTAGCGATGGTGATCGGCTTCTCCACGATTTATGGCATGACTTCGTTCGCCTCGAAGAGCCTGTGGTGGGACGAACTCTGGGCGCTCAAGGTGTGTGTCCACGGCACCTGGAAGCCGGACAAGAAGAAGCCAGACGAGCTGAAGTTCCAGCCCACCACCTGGAAGCGCTGCGCCTTCTACTACCTGAAGCCCACCAACCATGTGCCCATGTCCCTGGCGCAAAAGGCCAGCCTCTCGGTGTGGCGCACCGTGACGAGAGCGAAGGAGCACGAGTTCAGCAATCTCGCCGTGCGGATGCCCGCCTTGATCGCGAGCGGCATCGCTGTCCTGCTGCTGATGCGATTGTGCGGAGCGGCCCAGGGGGCAAGTCTCGGAGCACTGCTGCTCATGGTTCATCCCTGGCACCTCCGCTACGGCGTGGATGCGCGCTCGTATGCCTTCGTGGTGCCGCTGTGCATCAGTGCGATCCTGGCGTGCCGGAAGATCATTTTTCAACGAGGGCGCAAAGCGGGACCATGGATCTGGCTGGCGCTCAATCAAGCCCTGTGGGTGTGGGTTTATCCGTTCGGTGCGCTGGAGGTGGGAATGCTCTTTCTCACGCTCACCATCTTCTTGTGGCGGGGAGAAGAGAACCTGAAGGACAAAGTCACAGCCACGATGCGCGTAGGCGTCGCTCATCTCGCAGCGGGAATGTTGACCCTTCAAGTGTTCCTTCCCAACTTCATGCAAGCACGCCTGTGGGCAGGCAGGGAAGATCAAGGACACGCCATCGACGCCTCGATCCTGAAGGACACGCTCAGCAGCCTCGCCACGGGCATGAGCTGGCGCACCAACACCACCATGCCCGAAGCCCAAGGGCTCACCGGACTCGTCAATGAACTGGGCTCCGAGCCTCTCGCCTATGCAGCGCTCGTCTTCCTGCTCGGCCTGTCGCTGCTGGGTTTGGGCTGGGCGCTGAAGCATCAGCCGCGCACGGGATGGCTGCTGGCAGCACCGCTCGTCAGCGCTGTGATGCTGGCACTCATGAGTGCCGTCACGGGAGTTTATTACTACCCACGTTTCGCGGTCGCCCTGCTACCGATCTTCGTGGCGGGCCTCAGCTTCACCGGACAGCTCTTCAGCTTCTACACCCAGACGCAGCGACGAATCGTGCTCGGCGTGATCATCATCTTTGTCATCTTCACCAATCATCAGCGCGGCGTGCTCATGGCGCGCCCCTACTCGGGCATCGGCAACGCGGCGGAGTTCGTCATCAACTGGCCGTCCAAGGACAAGTCCCCGCTGGTGGCGTGCTTCGGCCTCGGTCGTGAAGTCTTCACCTGCTACTACCCGAAAGCCGATGATCCTGTGACCGTGGCGGAACTCGAAGCCCTGCGCACTCGCGCTCAAAGTGAGGGTCGCGATCTGCTCATCGTGCAGGGGCACACCGGCTTCCACACGGACATGCTGCCAGCGGAGATGAAGCTGCTGCGCGATCCCGCGAAGTTCGAGGAAGTCGCGTCCTTCCCTGGCATCGACTCCGAACTGCTCTACCGCGTCCTCAAGGCGAAGTAGCCCATGTTTCCGCCTGAACTCCAGCGCCTGGTCGAGCACTTCGAATCGCTGCCTGAAGGCGAACGACGCGAGGGCCTGATCGACCTCGCGGAGCAATCCGCACGCCACACCCCCAAGCCGGACATCACCTACCAGTTCGAGGACGTGCGCAAGGATGCCGAGTGCTCCGACACCGTGGGCATTCACATCCACATCGACGAAGCCAAACGCGTCCACTTTGCCGTCTCGCTCGGGTGCGCGGTGCAAACCCTCACGCGTGCGATGACCACCATCCTGTGCCGTGGCCTCAGTGGTTCCACCGTTGAAGAAGTGCTCGCCGTCGCGCCGGACTTCGTGCCTCGCATCGTCGGAGCCGAACTCGTTCAAATGCGTGCCCGCACCGTGTATTATGTGCTGGGCCGCATGAAGGAAGCCGTGGCAAAGCTCGCCCTCATCTGAACTCAACGCTTTCAAATACTCCCGGCACCACCGCCACCGGGCGTCTCCATCACGAGACGATCACCGGGCTCCACACGCAGGCTCGTGCTCGATGGCAGCACCTCGGAGGAACCATCAGCTCGCAGGAGTGTTTGTTTGCCCCGCGATCCATCGCCACCGCCCTCAAACCCATACGCACCGCTCAGGCGATGCTGGGTGAGCAACGAAACAGTCAGCGGCTCCAAGAATTCAAATTCGCGCACCACGCCATCACCACCGCGCCAGCGCCCCGCTCCACCACTGCCACGACGAATCTCAAACCGACGTAGTCGCACCGGGTAGCGTTGCTCCAGGATCTCCGGGTCCGTGATCGCCGTGTTCGTCATGTGGGTGTGCAGCGCGCTCGCACCGTCGTAGCCAATGCCAGCTCCCGCACCTCCCGCGATGGTCTCGTAGTAGCCAAAGCGATGATTGCCGAAGAGCGTGTTGTTCATTGTGCCCTGGCTGCACGCCTGGAGCTTCAGGGCCTTGATCAAGGTGTCCACCACCCGCTGACTCACCTCCACATTGCCACCGACGACGGCAGGATCTCGCGCTGCATCGCCAGTGAACTCAGGATTCAAGAACGTGCCTTTTGGCAGCACCAGTTTGATCGGAGCCATGAGGCCTTCGTTCAAGAGCAAGTCCTCCTGCAACAACAGCCGCAGCACATACAGCACGGCACTGTTCACGATCGCGGTGGTGGCGTTGAGATTGCACGGATGGGTCGGACTCGATCCGGTGAAGTCGATGACGAGTTCTGGGTTCTCCGTTCTCGGTTCTCGATTGTGCCACATTCGGAGCTTGATGAGGGAGCCATCGTCCAGAGTCTCCTCGGCTTCAGCGTCAGGAATGCTCTGCAAACGCGACCTCATCACGCGAGCCGAATGATCCAAGATGCCACGCATCGCCGCACGCACATCGTTGTGCGCTGCGAGCTGCTGCAAGCGCTCGACGCCCAGCCGATTCGCCGCGAGCTGCGCATGCAAGTCGGCGAGATTGTCCGCCAGATTCCGCGTGGGGTGCTTCGCCTGCGTCAATACGTCAGCGACTTCATCGAACAAGGCCTCGCCTGCGCGAACCAGATAGCGTGGAGCGATCACGACACCTTCTTCTTCGAGGCATGTCGCCGTCGCTGGCATCGAGCCCGGCGTGATGCCGCCGATCTCCGCATGATGCGCTCGATTGGCCACAAAGCCCAGCAGTTGCTCCTTCGTATCAAACACAGGCGTGATCAGCGTGACGTCTGGCAGATGACTGCCGCCAAACGCCGGATGGTTGGTGATGAAGGTGTCGCCGGAAGCCAAGAGCTTAGAGCGAAGAGCGAAGAGGGCAGCGAAAGTCTCCCGCACGCACACGCCCAGCGCGCCGAGATGCACAGGGATGTGCGGCGCACTGGCGATCAGCACCCCGTTGGCATCCAGCAACGCACACGAGAAGTCGAGCCGCTCGCGGATGTTGGTCGAGATGGACGTGCGCTTCAGCAGCGCGCCCATGTCGTCCACGAGACTGTGAAACCGATGCCGCATCAGATCGGTGCTGGTGGCCACGGATTGGGAGATCGAGGCGCTGCTGAGGATGTAACCGAGTTCGCCATGCGAGGTCACGGACCAGCCAGGCTCAACGACGAGCGTGCTGAACTCATCTTGAAGCAGCTGGCATTCGTCGCTCGGCACCGAGGGCATGGCATCGGTGTTCAAGGCGGGTGCGATCACTTCGCTCGCGGCTCGCACGATGACTCGCAGGCTCACGAGTTCCACCACACGATCCGCAGGAGATTCGTAGCCAAACAAGCGTCGATAAGCAGTGCGATAGCCTCCAGGCAATTCGTTGGCCTCCTCGAACTCCACCTGCAATGGCGTGTCCTGCCCTCGCAGTCGCAACTCCGCGAGCTGGGTGATCGTGCCATCATCAATGCTGGACTGCTCAGCCATCCTCACGCACAAGGCATCGACTTGTGGAAGCACCTCCGCCAAGGGCTGCAGGACTTGTTTTTCCACCACTGTCTCAGGCACGGCTTCATGCAGTCCGACGGCGCTGAGGATGCCTGCGTGCTTGGGCACCAGGATGGTCTTCATGCCTAGCTTCGCTGCGACGGCACAGGCGTGCTGCGGACCCGCACCACCGAAGGCGAGCAGCGCATACTCGCACGGATCGTAACCCTCGCTCACGCTGATGCGGCGGATCGCATCGGCCATGTGCTCGACGGCGAGATCGTGCAGCGCTGCCAGCAGGCTTTCGCGTGTGAAGCCCGTGCTGCTCTCGCGATTCACAATCTCCAGCAGTTCACCGAGACGCGACTCCGCAGCCGCGATGTCGAGGGGGATCGGGGCGCGCGCAGGATCGAAGCGTCCGAGCAGCAGATTGACATCCGTGATCGTGAGCGGTCCGCCCTTGCCATAGCACGCCGGGCCTGGACTCGATCCGGCGCTGTGCGGTCCCACCGCGAGTCCCGAGGCTGTCCATGCACAGATCGATCCTCCACCCGCAGCGACGGTCTCAATCGCCACACAAGGTGCGAGCAAGTTCATACCCTCAATGTTCTGTGAGAACTTGTAGCCGGGCCGTCCGTCGATGCGCGCCACGTCAGTGCTCGTGCCGCCCATGTCGAAGGTGATGATGCGGTCGTGCCCCAGTCTCCGCGCCGCATTCGCTGCACCAATCGCACCGCCTGCAGGACCGCTGAGCAGCATATCCTTCGGCTGGATCGTCATTGCTGCGTCCAGGCCGCCTGCACTCGTCATCACCTGGATGCTGGTGGCCGGATGCTGAAGAGGCCGGGCTACGCCTTCGAGAAAGCTCTGCACAGGCCCTGTGAGGTAAGCATTCGCAATCGCGGACTGAGCGCGCGGCAAGAGCTTCACGAAGGAGGCGAGTTCGCTGGAAACGGAGACGTGCTCGAATCCAGCCTCGCGCAGCATCTCAGCCACACGCTGTTCGTGGGCCGCGTTCGCATAGCTGTGCAGCAAGGCGACGGCCGCATGAGTGATGCCTTGGGCGAAGCATTCACATGCCAACTCACGAACAGCAATCTCATCGAGCGGTTCTAGTTCAGCACCGCTCGCATCCAGGCGTCCGTTCACCTCGCACACCACTTCATGGAATCTCGCTCGTGGTGTGTGATTTAGAGCAAACAAGTCCGCCCTCCGCTGGTCGCCGATCACCGGCAGATCGCCAAAGCCTCGTGTGATGAACAAGGCCACCCGCGATCCCTTGCGCTCGAGCAAGGCGTTCGTCGCACGCGTGGTCGCCACTCGGAATTCCATCGGCGGAAATGGCACACCAAGCGGCGTGCCCGTGAGGAGTCGCGCCCCCAGCACCGGGGCTTCTTCGCCTGTGCGAAACTCGATCACGCACCCTGCAACCCAGCCTTCAGGCACCTCGTCGGACAACTCCACCGTTCGCGTGGCAGCCTCCCATCCCACGATCATTCGTGCCTCAAAGCACTCGGCCCGAAAGCCCGCTAGCAATCCATCCGCCGCTCCCCAATCATCCGCGATCCGAATTCGCCGACTGCCCACCACCTCGACCAATCGCGATCGCAAGCACCCAGCGGACAGCACCTTGCACCTCGCCTCCGATCCATCGGGCCGGATCGCGAAGCAGTCCGTGAACGTCCCGCCCGTGTCTGCGGAGATGCGCCACATGAATTGGGGCTCCTACTTTTCCTCCGCCTGTGGCAAGGAGACGCCGAGCGAGTCGATGTAGTGGGACTCCATCATCGAGTCGATGTAGGAGCTGGTGTCCGCTTTCTTGAAGATGATTTGCGCCTTGGCCAGCCAGTCATTGCCGGTCTGCTCATCCTTCTTCTCGAGCGCGACGACCGCTTTGGAGAAGTAGTAGGCGGGGGTGTCGTCCATGAAGCTGAACGTTTCCTTGATCATCTTCTCGGCTTCATCGAAGCGCTGTTGCTTCACGCGGCTGACGAGCACCTTGAAGGTCACAAGATGGCGCACGCCGAGAGGGAGCTTGGGGAACTTGGTGAGGATGTCGCCGAACCGTTTCTCCGATTCTACCCATTTACCACTGACGAACTCGGTCTCCGCCAGATTGAACAGCGGCGGCATGGCATCCGGCTGCATTTCGTGGGCCTTCGAGAATTGCTCACGCGCCTTGTCCACATCACGCACGGCGGCAGCGAGGTAGATGGCACCCCGAATGTTGTAAATCTCGGGCCGTTTGGGATTGAGCTTCTCGGCTTCATCGAGCTTTGAGAAGGCATCGAGGTAGCGTTTTCGCCCCTGCAAGGATTGCGCCTCACTGAGCAATTCAGTGACTTTATCAGGCTGCGGACTCTGCGCCTTCGCCGGGATCAGGCTGGCAACCAACGCTGCTACGAGAAGAGGAAGAATGAATCGGGTGTTCACCCGGGCACGCTAGCTTCCTCATTTCATAGTAGCAAAATGAAAAACCAAACGTTTCGTCGTTCGTAATGAGGACATCTGTGTCGCTAGTTTCCTTCACTCCCCGCGAGGAAGAGGGAGGACAGCGGCTCGGTGAAATCCTCTGACACAACACACCCCATGCATACCAAATCCATCCTCACCCTCGCAGGCATCGCTGCCTTCAGCGTGGTCGCGCCCCAAGTCTCTCACGCGGCGGACCTGACTGAAGCCTACCTGCCGATGTTCCAGCCTCTCCCTGCCGAAGTGCGCGCTCCAGACAATGAACTGACCGACGAGAAGATTGCGCTCGGTCGCCAGTTGTTCTTCGACAAGCGCTTCTCCAAGAATCACGACATCTCATGCAACTCCTGCCACGACGTGGCGAAGTATGGCACGGACAACTCCGCCAACTCCAGCGGTCACAAAGGCCAGCGCGGCGGACGCAGCGCACCCACGGTGTATCATGCAGCGCTGCACATCGCGCAGTTCTGGGATGGCCGCGCCCCCACGGTCGAAGAGCAGGCCAAGGGTCCGGTCTTGAATCCCATTGAGATGGCGATGCCTGACAAGGAAACCGTGCTGAAGGTGATCAACTCGATCCCTGACTACGTCGCGGCCTTCAAGAAGGCCTTCCCAGGTGATGCTGATCCGGTGAACTATGACAACTTCGGCAAGGCCGTCGGCGCGTTCGAGCGCAAGCTCCTCACGCCCAGCCGCTGGGATGACTTCCTCAAGGGCAAGAAGGACGCTCTCACCGAAGACGAGAAGAAAGGCTTCAATGAATTCGCCACTGTTGGCTGCGCCAACTGTCACAATGGTGTGGGCGTGGGTGGTCACCTCTACCAGAAACTGGGCCTCGTGAAGCCCTGGCCGAACCTCAAGGACA
Organism: Verrucomicrobiota bacterium; assembly: GCA_963204975.1. Lineage (GTDB taxonomy): Bacteria > Verrucomicrobiota > Verrucomicrobiia > Verrucomicrobiales > Verrucomicrobiaceae > JAEUHN01. The sequence goes on from CAUJJC010000073.1 coordinate 10,834, forward strand.
ATGGCCGTTCCGACATCACGAAGAACGAGCAGGAAAAGCACTTCTTCAAGGTGCCCAGCCTGCGCAACATCACTGAGACAGGTCCCTTCCTTCATGACGGTTCCGTCGAGAAACTGGGCGACATGGTCAAGCTGATGGCCGAGCACCAACTGGGCAAGACCATCACCGACGACCAATGCGCTTCGATTGTGACCTTCCTCAAGTCCCTCAAGGGCGACCTGCCACTGGACTACATCAAGGAGCCCACCCTGCCTGCGAGCACGGACGCGACTCCGAAGCCTGATCCAAGCTAGTCGTTCAAAGCGATCCCTGACTCCCTGGAGGCGCATGGCGAAAGTCATGCGCCTCTTTCTTTTCCATCACGCGCTCGCCTCGCGGTCCCAGTAGCGAACCACGCGCTCGATGTGCAGCGCACGCCCGGTGCTCGCATCCACGTCCACCACCACGCCATTGATTCTCACCGTCCCCTTCCCCACTCCAAACCTCGTGGGCATCATGGTGTAGTATCGCTCCAGCACCGCATCCACCTCACTGCCGATGACGCTATCATCTGGACCACACATGCCTGCATCACAGAGGAAGGCAGTGCCCTTCGGCAGCAGTCGCTCATCCGAGGTGGGCACATGGGTGTGCGTGCCCACCACGGCACTCACCTTGCCATCCAGGTGCCAACCCATGGCCACCTTTTCACTCGTAGCCTCAGCATGAAAATCGACAAAAATGACAGGCGTCTCTTTGCGAATCTCTTCGACCACTCGGCTGGCGCAAAAAAACGGATTCTCCAGCGGCTGGCGCATGAAGACATTCCCCTGGAGGTTCATCACCGCTACCTTGCCCTTCTTGGTCTCGAGCACCACGTAGCCATAGCCTGGCACGCCATCGGGATAGTTGGCCGGACGTAGCACGCGAGGCTCCGTGGGTAGGTATTCAATGATTTCCTTCTGATCCCAGATGTGGTCGCCCGTTGTCACGACGGCAGCGCCCGCACGCATGAGAGCGATGGCGATCTTGGGCGTGATGCCACGACCATTCGCAGAGTTCTCGCCATTCACGATCATGAAGTCGATCCCCATCTCCTCTTTGATTTCCGGCAAGGCATCGATCACGGCCCGGCGTCCTGGCTCGCCCACCACGTCACCGAGGAAAAGCAGTCGAATCTTGGTCAATGAGGTTTCCTCCACAGGAGGCGAGGCAGGTTCAGAATCCATCGCGCTACATAGCGGAGGATTGCGGTGGCGTTCAACAAGTCTATGATCGGCACATGATTCGTTCGCCCATATTCCTCGTCACCACGGCTGCCTGCGCCGTGGTGCTCGGAGGAGTGCTGCCTGGAGCCCTGCGTGGCCAGACTCCGCCACCAACGGCAGCCCCTGCACCCAAGCCCCCAGCTACGCCTCTTCCTGCACCGCAGCCTCCGGCAGTCCAGCCACCCACCACACCTGCACCGCTAGCGCCACCCGCCGTCCGCGTTTTTAATCCAGCGGAACTGAGCAAACGCAGCCCGCTCGCGGAAGCGCCGAACTGGAGCCGCCTCGCCGATCTCTCGAAGACGATGACCGCCGACGAGTTTGACCTCGCGTGGAGCACCTTCTTCACCGATGGCCGCAATGAGCCGCCGCCCTGGAACCGCGATGCCGTGGGCATCACCGTTCCCACTGGCAGCTCGGATGGCTCCACGGTTCGCGTCGAGTTCCGCACCTCAGGCGACCCCTTGCCTCAGATGAAACGAAGCTGGCGCATGGCCTCGGAATTGCCGCCCTTGCAGGGCAAGCCCGTGCTCACTGGCCTACGCATCGCGCTTGATCCCGGCCACATCGGCGGAGCCTTCGCCAAAGTGGAAGAACGCTTCTTCACGATGAACCCGCAGGACCCCAAGGAGTTCATCGCCGAAGGCGACCATGTGCTCACCGTTGCCCAGTTGCTCAAGCCTCGCCTCGAAGCTCTCGGTGCCATCGTCAGCCTCGTCCGTGACAAGCAGGAGCCCGTCACCGCGCAACGCCCCGCAGACCTTCGCTCCACGGCTATCGACATCCTTCATCAGAACGGCCACCTCAACCCGCCTGAGTCCTACGTGGGCATCCCCGCCTTCCAGAAGATGAGCACGATCCAATGGGAGTCAGAAAAACTTTTCTATCGCGTGAGCGAGATTCGCGCCCGCGCCCACAAGGTGAACAGCGAACTCAAGCCCGACCTCGTCATCTGCATTCACCTCAATGCCGCGCCCTGGGGCGAGGCGGGCGAACAAGTTTTCTCACCCGAAAATCATCTGCACATTCTCGTCAATGGCTGCTACGCGCCCGAGGAACTGCGGATGCAGGACACTCGCTTCGAGATGCTGCACCGGCTCTTCAGCCGGATGCATGAAGAAGAGCTGCCCATCGCCAACGCCGTGGCCAAGGCCATGGCCCAATCCACCGGTCTGCCCCCCTTCGTTTACATGACTCCCAATGCCAGACTGGTGAGCGAGACCGGCTACGTCTATGCGCGCAACCTGCTGGCCAACCGCCTCTTCGAGTGCCCCGTGATCTATCTGGAGCCTTTCGTCATGAACAACGAAGATGTCTATCGCCGCCTGCTCCAGGGACCTTACGCAGGCCGCACCCTGACCAATGGCCGCCTGCGCAGCAGCATCTACGAAGACTATGCCCAGGGCGTCGTTGATGGCCTCGTGAACTACTACCGGAGCAAGCGCAAATGAAGGCGCTGATCGCAGGCTGCGGCTACGTCGGAGAGCGCCTCGCTGATTTGCTGCACGAAGCCGGGCACGAGGTCACGGGCCTCACCCACTCACCCGAGTCCTCAGCACGCCTGGCACTAAGCAAACCCTGGCGCGTGCTTGCTTGTGACATCAGCAACGCGGAAGCCATCGCCGCCCTCGATGTGGAATGCGATGTCGTCGTGCACTGCGCGAGTTCGAGTCGCGGCGGTGCAGACATGTATCGCCTCGTGTTTGAACAAGGGCTCAGCCATCTCGCGCATCGCTTTCCAAACGCAAAGCTCGTCTTCACCAGCAGCACCAGCGTTTACACGCAAACCGATGGCAGCACTGTCACCGAAGATTCCGCCACCGTTCCCGAACGCGAGACCGGCAGGATCTTGCGTGCCGCTGAGGACCTCGTCATCGCTCGCGAAGGCATCGTCGCACGGCTCGCTGGCATCTATGGCCCAGGTCGCTGGCATGTGCTGAAGAACCTACTCGCCGACACCGCCAACATCGAAGGCAACGACGGCAATGGACGCGCTCTCAACCAGATCCATCGCGAAGACGCTGCCCGCGCACTCGTGCATTTGATCGCGCGCAACGACTCCGGCATCTTCAATGTCGCAGACGATGACAAGTTCACTCAGCGCGCGTGCTTCGAACAGCTCTGCCCCCTGTTCAATGCGCCCATGCCACCCACCGCGCCGCCCAACCCAGATCGCAAGCGCGGATGGACGCATAAGTTCGTGAGCAATGCGAAGCTGCGTGCCACCGGTTGGCTGCCCGTGTTCCCGAGCTGCCTCGATGCGGTCGCACATGATTCAATGCTCGTGAGTTCCATTCTGGATCAAGTGCTCGCCGAGCACGGCATGATCCCCCGCAGCCCCAACATCATCATCATCGGCCTCATGGGCTGTGGCAAAAGCACCGTGGGCCGCATCGTCGCAGGCATGACGGGCTTCAAGTTCGTCGATACCGATCAACTCATCTGCGACGAGGCACAAACCAGCATCCCCCGCATCTTCGAGCGCGAAGGCGAAGCGGGCTTCCGCCTTCGCGAGAGTGCCGCGCTGCGTTCCCTACTCGGCAAGCGCGGCCACGTCATCGCCACCGGTGGCGGCATCATCACGCAACCGCGCAACATCCCGTTGCTCAAGCAACTCGGCTTCATCGTCTGGCTCGATGCCGATGTGACCACGCTGGTCCGTCGCACCGCCAGCAGCAATGACCGGCCGCTGCTCCGCGACGAAGATCCCAAGGCGAAACTCGAAGGCCTGCTCAACATTCGCAAACCTCTCTACAAAGACCTCGCCGACCTGCGCATCAAGACCGACGACCTCACGCCGCAAGAGACCAGCTACGGCGTGGCCGAAAGCGCCCGCGTGTGGTTCACTCAGAAGACATGAGCCACGAGGTGAAAGCGCTGCTCGTCGCCGAAGCCCAGCGACTGGGCTTTGCCGAGTGCCGTGTCGCACCTGCGCTGCCAGCAGCGCATCGCGAGGTCTTCGAGCAATGGGTGGCCGAGGGAAAATACGGCGACATGCAGTGGCTCGCCCGCAACGTGGAACGCCGGACCGATCCGCGCCTCGTCGTGCCTGAGGCACACAGCGTCATCGTGCTCGCGATGAACTACTTCCAAGGCAATGCGCCACACGAGACGAACTACCGCATCGCTCGCTACGCGTGGAACGATGACTACCACGACATGATCGAGGCGCGGCTGTGGTCGCTCGATGCGCTGCTCAAGTCCCACGGCGGCACGCAGCGGCACTACGTTGACACCGGCCCGGTGCTGGAGCGCGACTTCGCCAGCGAGTCCGGCCTCGGCTGGAATGGCAAGAGCACGATGCAGATTCATCGCGGTCTCGGCACCTGGTTCTTCCTCGCGACGATCATCACCACGCTCGATCTCGGAGCCGACACACCTGCGAAAGACCTATGTGGCAAGTGCACCCGCTGCATCGACGCCTGCCCCACCAACGCCATCACCGCACCGCATCGCATGGATGCGCGGCGCTGCGTTTCGTATCTCACCATCGAGCACAAAGGCAGCATCCCGCTCGAGTTCCGCCCGCTGATCGGCGACCGCATCTACGGCTGCGACGACTGCCTCACCGCCTGCCCTTGGAACAAGTTCGCACAGGTCAGCCAAGAGGCCACCTTCGCCGCCCGCGAGTCCGTCTTCGCGATGAAGCTGCGCGACTTCCTCGCGCTCACCGACGAGCAGTTCCGCGACCTCTTCCGCAAGAGCCCGATCAAGCGCATCAAGCGCCCCGCCTTCCTCCGCAACGTCTGCGTCGCCCTCGGCAATGTGGGAACGCGTGACGATATGCCCGCCCTGGAACTCGCCGCCAACGATCCGCACGAACTCATCGCCGAGCACGCGCGGTGGGCGGTGAGTCAGATCGTCAGTAGGTCAGTGAGACAGTAGAACCGAATCAGATATTGTTGCACCGTCCTACTGTTTGACCGACTTCCGACCCACTGACCAATGCGTCTCCTCGTCACCACCTTCTCACTTTGCCCTAGCCAAGGCTCCGAGCCTGGCGTCGGCTGGCATACGGTGGAGGAGCTGGCGCGTGAGCATGAAGTTCACGCACTGGTCGATGCGAACTGGGAACCGAAGGTGCGAGCCGTGTTTCGAGCTGAAGATCATTCGCGCATTCATCTGCACTTCGTTCGTGTCCCGCTGCTGACCACGCTGGTGGAAGGTCCGCTGCACAACGGCTTGTGCTGGCTGATCTACTACTACCTCTGGCAGATCGCTGCGTGGATCACGGCGACGCGATTGCACGATCAACATGCCTTCGATGCCTGCCAGCACGTCACCTTTGTGAAATACAACACGCCGAGTTTTCTGCATCTGCTTGGGCTCCCGTTCATCTTCGGCCCCGTCGGTGGAGCCGAGCGCGCACTGTCGGTGTTTTATCGAGAGTTCGGGCTCAAGACGCGCCTCGCCGAAGCCGCACGCGTCGCTTTGCAGAAGCTCGCGCGGCTCGATCCCTTCCTGCACCTGTGCTGCGGCCGCAGCACTCTAGCCCTTGCTGTCACCCACGACACCGCCGCTGAACTCCGGAAGCTCGGTGCGCGACGTGTCGAAGTGCTCACCGCTGTCGCGCTCTCGGAGGATGAACTCTCGAGCATCATCGGCCCTCTGTTGAAGCCGGGGTCTGTGACCCCGGAGAGGTGTGCAAGTTCAAGCCTTTCAGCTCTTCCCCAGAATTCTTCGCCAAGCACTGGAGCAAACCCAGCGGACCCCTCCGGCCTCACAGAAGCCAGCTTCAACCGCGAGCCGCTCACGCTTCTCTACGTCGGCCGGCTCATCGCCTGGAAAGGCGTTCACCTCGCGTTGCGTGCGCTGGCGGAAGGCCCCGCGAATCTCCGCTTCCGCATCATCGGTAACGGACCGCTTCGGCCCTACCTCGAAGCCGAAGCCCAGCGCCTCGGCATTACCGACCGCGTGACCTTTGACGGCGAACTCCCACGCGACCAAGTGCTCGCCGCCTATCGCAGCGCGCATGGCTTCCTCTACCCCAGCCTGCACGATTCGGGTGGCAATGCGGTGCTCGAAGCGATGGCCGCCGCCTTGCCCATCCTTTGCCTGCGCTATGGCGGCCCCGACTTCATCGTCGCCGATAACTGTGGCTGGAAAGTTCAAGCGATCACCAGCGAGGAAGCCATCTCTGGACTCACCACCGCCCTTACCACCTTTGCCTCCGACGCTGCTGAACGAAGGAAGCGTGGTGCCGCAGCTCGCGCCCGTTGCCTCAGCGACTTCACCTGGCAGACACGCGGTGCTCAACTTCGCGAGCACCTGCGCACTTTGGCACCCGACTGATGATCATTCGCTCCTGCGTTTTCCGTGCATTCCGTGGTTCTCAAAAACTTCGCGGTTGAAACCCTGCTGAACCCGCCTTTTCTCGCGTATGGGCGAAATCACCACAGCACTGAGTTTTGACGATGTTTTGCTGCTGCCTGCCTTGAGCGATATGCTCCCTGGCGAGGCAGACATCTCCACCTGGTTGACCAAGGACATCCGGCTTAACATTCCGGTGCTCTCCTCCGCGATGGACACCGTCACCGAATCGGAACTGGCCATCGCACTGGCCCGCGAAGGCGGCCTGGGGGTCATCCACCGCAACTGCAAGATCGACTACGAAGCCGAGCAGGTAGCCAAGGTGAAGCGCAGCGAAAATGCGGTGATCCTTGAGCCGCTGACCGCACGCCTCGAGACTCCGGTGGGCGAACTTCATCGCCTGATGCGCCAGAATGGAGTGGCCGGATTCCCCGTGGTGGATGATCAGCGTAACCTGCTCGGCATGGTCACCAGCCGCGACCTCTGGGGCGTCGATGACATGGACACGCCAGTCAGCCAGGTGATGACGCCACGCGAGCGTCTCACCGTCGGCACACGCACCACTACCCTGGACGAGGCGCGCACGCTGCTCGCCCAGCGCCGCATCGAGAAGCTCCCGCTGATCGACGAGAACGGCAAACTCGCCGGCCTCATCACGCGCACGGACATTGAGAAGCGCGCCATGTTTACCGCATCCTGCAAAGATGCCCAGGGCCGCCTACGCTGTGGTGCCGCCGTGGGCGTGGGCGATGACTGCATCGACCGTGGCAAGGCGCTCGTCGCCGCAGGTGCGGACGCGTTGTTCATAGATGCCGCCACTGGGCACACCACACGCGTGGCCAGCGTCGTGCAACGGCTCAAGGAAGCCGTGGGGCACATTCCTGTGATCGCAGGCAATGTAGTCACTCGCGACGGTGCTGCTGATCTGATCAAGGCGGGCGTATCCGCGATCAAGGTAGGAGTTGGTCCAGGGTCGATCTGCACCACTCGTGTCATCAGTGGTGTGGGAATGCCCCAGTTCACCGCGATTCAGGAAACGTCTGCCGTCGCTCGCGAGGCTGGCGTCGCCGTGATCGCGGATGGTGGTATTCGTTACTCGGGCGATGTGGTGAAGGCTATCGCAGGGGGCGGAGATTTGGTGATGCTCGGTTCACTGCTCGCTGGCACGACTGAGAGCCCAGGCGCGATGGTGAAGTGGCAGGGGCGCACGTTCAAAGAGTATCGCGGCATGGGCAGCCTCAAGGCCATGCGCAAAGGTGCGAGTGATCGTTACGGCCAGAATGCGAGTGGCAAGCTCGTCGCTGAAGGCGTGGAAGCTCGCGTGCCTTACAAAGGCCGTCTTGCCGAAGTTGTGTTCCAGCTCATGGGCGGATTGCGCAGCGGCATGGGCTACGTGGGAGCGAAAACGCTCGATGAACTGCGCGCCAAGGCCCGCTTCGTCCGCATCACGGCAGGCGGCTTGAAGGAAAGCCATCCGCACGATGTCACGATCACCGAAGAACCGGTGAACTACGAAGCAGAGTAATCACCTCGACCGGACGCGGGAGAGCCAAGATTGAACCACCAAGGTTCACTCGCGTCTAATCGTCGCCTGCCCGCAGAGGGCCGCCGCCTCGAAAAACTGTCTTCCAGCAACGACCGCAAGATAAGCGGAGCCGTAGCAAAGGAACATCATCCGAACTGATCTAGTTTCCAATTTCCCCTCCCTCATCCCCCCAATCAAACCCCGCCAGATTCAGCCATGCTCATGTCACCCTGCCGTGCATTTCACGGCCTCCGTGTCCTCCTCATCACTCTCTTCTCAACACTTGCCTCAGCCGCCACTGTGACGTGGACAGGCAGCGCCGGTAACAGCCTCTGGTCCGACCCGGCCAACTGGAGCACTGGTGCCCTGCCCGCAGCCTCCGATGACGTCATCATTCCCGTCGGCTCGACCACTGGCATCATCTACGTGGACGGCTCCCGACCCGCATTAACCAGCCTGAGCGTCACAGGTTCGGGAGCGCTGAATTTTGCCACCTCAGGCACGAGCAATGGGATCACGATTCCGACGATTACCATCGCTTCGGGTGTGACGGTCAACTTCAATGCCATCCTGGGCGCAGGTGCCGTGACCGTGGGGGGCGGCGGCACCATCCTGGTGGACAGTCAGTTCAATCAAAACGGGAATATCACGGTGGATGGTGCCGTCACGGGGACTCAGCTTAAGTTCGTCAATCGCGCACCGCTGAACAACGCGCCAGGCAGCTTGGGGAGCGTGCGTGGCGACGCGCCCTCCCTTGGGACACCCGCTGGCAGCGCAGAGATCATCACGCTCACCAACGGAGGCATCCTCTCCATGGCGGGCTCGGGATTCAACCCCGACGGCACCACCAAAGTCATCTCCCTCGGCGCAGGCGGAGGCGTGTTGAATGTAGCCACTGGCAGCATCTATAACATGGACGACGGAAGCCAGATCAACGGCACAGGGAACCTCACCAAGACGGGGAACGGACGCCTCGTCTTCAACACGCAAGATTACGCACTCGCAGGCAGCGCCACGGTCAATGCAGGCTTCCTCGAAGTGAGAGGGAACACCACCACCGGCACCTTTTCGGCAGCTTCCACCTTCACCGTCAATGGCGGTGTGCTGGGCATCCTCACCACCGGCACCGGCATCGTGGCCAATGGTGGCATCACCTTGAACACAGGCGGTTCGTTAGGCGTGACAGGCGGTGACCGCGAGTTCGGTGCCCAAAATGGCACCACTGCCATCACGCTCAATGGCGGCAACATCCTCGCTTTCGATTATCTCGACGGCAGCGCCCGCAACCCGCGCATCAACAACTACGCCCAGGGCTCTGGCACGATCAATCTCATCGGCGGTGGCGTCTCTCGTGCGGCAGTCGTCTTCCAGCGCTACGACGCCACGCAGACCACTTTCAACGGGCGCTACATCGTCGGGAACAACGTCTCTTTGGAAAACAATGGTCGCTACTCGGCCACAGCAAACACAGGTGCAGCGCTCGGCCTCGGCACCGTGGAGTTGAAGGGATTCAATGCCCAACTGGACCTCCGCGACAATGGTGCGGGCAGCAATGGATCGCTGGCCTACGGCAACAATGTGGAGATCACCAACACCGAGAAAGGCACTATCCAGATCCTGCGCCTCTCGCAAGCCACCGCCAACACGGGCAACCTCATCAATCTGGGCACGCTCACGATGGGAGCAGATCGCTACCTCACCACCAATTCGGTGAACAACTACCGCGCCGCCTTCGCGGGCACCGTGTTTCAAGGCAATGCCACATTCAATACGACCGCCACCGGCAACGCGCTCGGTGCCCTGACCTTCCTGGACAACGCCAGCACAGACCTCAGCGAGTCCAGCACCGGGCGCTCGTTCACCAAGATCGGTCGCGACACCAGCACCACCGATACCTCTCAGCTCAACATTCAAGACGCGCTGCGTTTCACCACCGTCAATGCAGTCGAAGGCACGCTCAATGTCTCGGGTGCCAATGGCTTGATTGACATCGGAGCTATTAGCGGCAGCGGCACTCTCAATCTCTCCACCGCCGGCACCTTGCGGCTCGATGACAGCACGACCGTCGCCGCAGGCCAGCGCCTCGGATCGGCAGTTCAGACCATCGCGAATGGCGGCACCATCTCCGTGCAATCCAACAGCGCTGCGGCCACTACCAGCGATCAAGTCATTGGCAATCTCAACCTCGCCAGTGGGATGCTTACAGCGAACGCCACGCTCAACAACGCGGGAGCCCTGAGCGTGCTCGAACTGGGCAGTGCAGGCAACACCGCAGCCTTCACTCGTGCCACCACAGCCACCGTCAACTTCACTGGCACCAGCCTCGGCACCACAGGCAATACAGCTCGCGTGCTGCTCACGGGGCAGAGCACCACGGGCTTCCTCGGAGCCTGGGCCACGAGCGGAACCGAATTCGTGAAATACGATACCACGGTGGACTCCGGCTTTGCCCTGGGCGTCACCCCCTTGACCACGGCGGACTACACTCTGAATCCGATCGAAGCTGGCTACACCACCGGTCTCAATGTGAAAGCCAGCAATGCCACGGCCACCACAGTCACTCTCGCCGGTGTGCGAGCAGTCAACTCGCTCAACCTTCAGGGCGCAGGTGTCACCACACTGGCACTGGACGGCAATGCATTAACCCTGGAGAGCGGCGGTCTGCTCAGCAGCACCTCGGCCCACCTGATCACCGGCACGGCCACAAGTTCGCTGACCGCAGGCACCACATCCTCCGCCACGCCGTTGTTCGTCACTGTCACCAACAGCACTCTCGGCATCGGAGCGCGCATCACCAACAATGCCGCAGGTGGAGCCGTCACCCTGGTCAAGACGGGGACCGGAACTCTGAACCTGAGCAACACGGCTGCTGCCGCGAGCAACAACACCTTCACGGGAGGCGTGGTCATCAACTCAGGAATCCTCGCCGCATTCTCTCCGAACGCGCTCGGCACGAACGCCATCCAGCTCTCAGGCGGCCAGCTCACGGCCAACTCCAACAACGTCACCTCTGGCACCACAATCGCCTGGGGAAACAACATCACAGTGACCGCTAATGGAAGTGCGCTCCAGTTGGATAACAACACGCCTACAGCCAATGGTGGCAACACCAATCACCTGATCACGTTCGGCACACTCACGTTCAATGCGCCGCCGACGGGCTCCACGTCCGCCACCTTGTTTTTCGGTGGCTTTGATCAGGTCGATACACGCTTCACAGGCGTGACTCTCGCCAATACCCCAACCATCAGCACACGAGCGAACGACTCGAACAGCACCCTCACTCTGGGTGGTTTGATGAGTGGATCAGGTGGTATCAACTTCGCAGGAACAGCAGGCGAGGTCATTGAAATCGGCAGTGGCTCAGCCGACTCCGCAGCGAACACCTACACGGGCGACATCGGCCTCTTCGGCGGTGCGCGCGTTGTTTTGAACAAGGCGAACAACGTCACCGCCATTACAGGCGATGTGGTGATCAATGGCGGCACGCTCACCTTCAAGCGTGCAGGCCAGGACAATCAACTCGCCACAGGCACCAAGGTCTTCCTCTATGCCGGCGCACTGGGTGTCAATCCAGGCACCAATGTAGGCACGATGCCGCGCGATTTCAGTGGCGTCGTTCCCGAGGTGGTCATGAAGGGTGGCGAGATCAACTCCGGCTGGGGCAGCCTGCAGGTGAACAAGGCGACCATCTCGGGCGGTGCGATCTCTGTCCAGGGCACTTACGATGTGGGCGGCACGCTCACCTTGAATGACACCACCCTGCTCCACGGCGCCCCAAACATCAACGTCACTGGCGGTGCTCTGGTGGACACGACGGTTCTCAACGTTGGCGGCTCTGGAGGTTTTAGCACCGTGGGCCAGAACATCATCCTCAACCAGGCCACCCCGGCATTCTCAGGAGGTTCGGTGATGAACCTCTCCACCAATGTGACCGTCGGAGCCAATCCCCTGATCGCAGGTTCGTATTCATCCGGGATCACTGTTCATACCACCGCTTCCAACACCATCGAGCGCGACGCTAGGCTTGATCTTCAGGGCAGCGTCCGCACCATCGACGTGACAACAGCAGGCACCTTTTTCACCATCCAGCCCAACATCGTGAATGGTGGCCTCACGAAGAATGGCAATGGCACGCTTATCCTCTCCGGCTACCTGAACGACAGCACCTACGACGGCGCTTTCACCATCAACGCTGGTGTGGTCAACGCGCGCAACAACACGAGCTTCGGCAGCATCGTGGGTGCGACGATGGTCGCCAATGGTGCCACGCTCGAACTCGAAGCAGGTCTCATCACCGCCGAGAATTTCACGCTCTCGGGCAAAGGCAGCGTGGCCAATTCGAAGACGGCGGCCCTGGTTTCTCTCCAAGGTGCCAACCGGCTCACCGGAAACGTCACGCTCGATGGTGGTGCATCGATCAGCAACTGGGGCCACAATGCGGTTCCAGACAATGGTTTCCCAGCTCTCACGGGCGTTCAGAATCTCACCAACTACTCGGACCTCCACCTCAGCGGTGCGCTCACGGGCACGGGCAATCTGACACTTCGTGGCGATGGACGGGGCACGCTCAGCGGTGACATCAGCAGCAGCGGTAGTCTGATCAAAGATGGCGCAGGTGTGTGGACGATCTCGGGATCAAACTCGTATGCTGGCCTCACTGACATCACAGCGGGAACACTCGCCGTGACGAACGGCAATGGCCTTGGCAACACGGGCACGGGCACTCGCGTGATCGGTGGTGCTACGCTGGAGCTAGCAGGCGGCATCGCCATTGGCTCGGAAGCTCTGGAACTTCATGGCACCGGCTTCAGCAAGCAACGCGGAGCCCTGGTCAATGCCGCAGGAAACAACAGCTTCGGTGGCGATCTCACTCTTGTAACCGATCCCCTCGTCAGTGCTCAGAATACGAACGTGGTGATCGCCTCGCTGGCGGGCAAGCTCACGCTTTCGGGAGTAGTCGCTCCGAAGACTGGCACGGATGTCAATCTGGTCATCACTGGCCCAGGCAATATCGAGTTCAGCAACAGCGTGAGCACGAATGCAGGCAGTCTCACCAAGAACGGCAATGGCATCCTCACCCTGAGTAACGCGACTGCTGGCGGTGGCATCGGTAGTGCCACGACGATCAATGGAGGCACGCTCTCGATCAATGCCACGAGCGAAAAACTCTCAGACACGGCGGCCCTCAACCTCGCAGGGGGCAATCTCATCCTCACCGGCAGCGGCACGGAGAATGTGGGTGCGATCAATCTCACTTCGGGCGGTGCTGAGATCACCCTCGGCAGCGCGACACTGACATCCGCAGGAGCCCTCACGCGCAGCACTGGTGCCACGGCCAACTTTGCTACAGCGGGCAATATTTCGGCAGCATCTGGACTGGCCAACACCAATGACATCCTCGGTGCCTGGGCTACCCTGGGCGGTTCCAACTGGGCTACCGTAAGCGGGTCCGGCGTCGCCGCCCTGAGCACCTACGTCACGCTCGACGAAGACCTCGGCCAGCCCACGTCGGCTAGCGTGGTGCCACCTTTGTTGACGGATAATTTGGTAATCGACACCACGCATCAAAACACAACCACCACCGCCATCAGTGCCAACAGTCTCAAGATCGCTGGGACCAATGTGCGCGGCATCGGCCAGAACGGTCTCAATCTCACACTCGCCTCCGGTGGTGTGCTCTACGATGGCACGATCGGGAGCAACGCAGGCCTCGCTGGCACGGGCACACTCGCCCAGGGCAGCGGCGGCGAGATGATCTTCCAGGTCAAGGATGGCACGCTGGATGTAGGCATGATCATTGCCAGCACCAATGGCCTGACCAAGGACGGAACGGGCACACTTG
>CAUJJC010000074.1 GCA_963204975.1 Verrucomicrobiota bacterium
GGTAGAGGTAGCCGAAGTGGCCGCTGTGGCCGAGGCTCCCGCTGCTGAAGTAGCACCTGCCGCCGAGTCCTAAACGATCCGGCTGACGCCCATCTCCGATGCCCCAAGCTTCCCGTCTCTCACGTGACATGGACGCTTGGGGTTTTTTATTTACCCGATGTCCTGCGCCTACTGGGCGACCAGTGCAGCGCGCTCGTTCTCGATGCCGCTCTTCTCGAGGTAGTAATCGTAGCCGCCCGAGTAAGGCGTGACCCTGCCGTTGTTGATGTGCAGCACCTTGGTCGCCAGCGTGCGGATGAAATGCACGTCATGGCTGATGAAGATCAGCGTGCCCTCGTAGCTCTGGAGCGCCTGCGTCAGGCCTTCGATGCTCTGGATGTCGAGGTGTGTCGTGGGTTCGTCCATCAGCAGCACGTTCGGCGGATCAACGAGGAACTTCACGAGGTTGAGCCGGCTCTTTTCACCACCGCTCAGCACCTCGCACTTCTTATAGACCTCTTCGCGGCGGAACAGGAAGCTGCCGAGAATGGCGCGGGCTTCATCTTCACGAAGGGAAGGGCACACGCGGATGACTTCCTCCAGCACCGAGTTGGTGCCTTCGATCGTGGCTCCGCGATGCTGGCTGAAGTAGCCGAGCTTCACATTGGTGCCCAGCTTGCGTTCACCTTTCTGGAACGGAATCTCCTCGGCCAAAATCTTTAGCAAGGTGGACTTGCCCGCCCCATTGGGGCCGACGAGCACGGTCTTCTCACCGCGCTCGAACTCGATGTCCAGCCCTTCGTAGATCTTCTTCGTGCCGTAGGCCTGATGGACGTTCTCCAGGACCAGCACGCGCTGCCCGCTGCGCACGGGCTGCGGGAAGTTGAACTTGAAGTATTTCCGTGGAGGCGAGGGCTTCTTGAGCCGCTCCAGTTTGTCGAGCTGCTTCTGGCGGCTCTGCGCCGAAGCGGCCTTGGAGGCCACATTGCGGAAGCGTTCGATGAACTCCTCGGCAGCCTCGATCTCCTTCTGCTGATTCTTGAAGGACTGAAGCGCGCGCTCGTAGTTCTCTTCCTTCTGCTTGAGGAAGTCAGTGTAGTTGCCCTGGTAGCAGATCAGCTTGCTCTCGTCGATTTCATACACGGTCTGCACGAGCACATCCATGAAGTCGCGGTCATGCGAAATCATGAGCACGGCACCGGGATAGTTCTTCAAATACTGGCGGAACCAGAGCAGGGAGAGCAGGTCGAGGTGGTTGGTGGGCTCATCAAGCAGGAGCAAGTCCGGCTCCAGCACCAGCAGACGCGCCAGGTGGGCTCGCATCATCCAGCCACCGCTCAGTTCGCGGGCGGGACGATTCCAGTCCTCCTCTTTGAAGCCGAGTCCGCGCAGCATCTTCTTGGCCTTGGCCTCGCTCTCAGGATTGTGCAGCACATCGAACTTCGTCTGCGCCTCGAAATACTCAGGATCATCGGTCGAGCCCGCCTGCTCATGCTTGCGCAGCACCGTCTCGAGTGCGTCGAGATCTCCAGCGCGACCCGTCGCCACTTCGAGCGCGGTCTCATTGCCCAGCGCCTCGCTCTCCTGCGGCAGGAAGCCGAGCGTGGTGTATTCGTCGCGCTGCACCGTGCCCGCATCGGGCGTGTCTTCCTTCAGGATCAGCGAGAACAAGGTGGACTTGCCAGCTCCATTCGGACCCACAAGGGCCACGCGCTCGGCGTAGTTGATCGTCATGTCCGCATCCTGAAACAGGACACGGTTATTGAAGGACTTGGTGAGTTTGCGCAGGACTAGCATCGGGGCGCGATTGGTAGCGCACACTCCGGCGGGTGCAACCCCGGCATTTCAGCGCCCTGGCTAGCGCAGCACCAGCCAGCCAACGATGAGCAGCACAGGCACCAGGATGGGCAGCGAGTAGCCGATGATGTAACCGATGAAACCCGGCGTATGCACCTTGGACTTCTCAGCGATGGCCTTGACCATGAAGTTCGGCCCATTGCCGATGTAACTGCCCGCCCCAAAGAACACCGCACCCAAGGACACCGCGAGCAGGAAGGGGCCGTCTTTCACCACGAACTCCGCCACATGCGCCGGATTCCCCACATCGAGATGATGTGCTCCCATCTCCGCCGCGAGGAAGGTGAGGTAAGTCGGCGCATTGTCCAGGAAGGCAGACAGCGTTCCCGAAGCGATGTAAAACTGCATCGGCGTGTGCAGGGCAATGCCTTCCCCGCCTTTGAGCAAATCCAGTGCCGGCAGCATGGTGAGGAAGATGCCCACGAAGAGCCAGGCCACCTCCTGCACGGGATGGAAGTTGAAGTCATTAGCCTCATGCACATCCCGATGCGTGGTGAAGTAGGACACCACTGCCGCACCGATCATGATCACGGCTGACAAGGTGATCGGCCCCAGGCGCAGTTCCTGATCCACAAAGACTCCGATGAGCACCACCCCGATCAGCGCCAGATTCCACAGACCACGGAAGTGCCACTCCTCGTGCCGGGTCTCGAATTCCTGAACCTCCTTCGGCGCGCGGGCGAAGTTCTTGCGGTCAATCACGAAGAACACCGCCAGCAGTGCGCCCACCACCAGCAGCCAGGCCTGCCAGCAGTGTGTGAGCGTCCACCAGAAGGGCACGCCGCGAAGGAAGCCGATGAACAGAGGTGGATCGCCGATCGGCGTGAGGCAGCCACCGCAGTTGCTCACGATGAAGATGAAGAACACGATGTGAAAGCCCGTGATGCGATACCGGTTCATCCTGATCCAGGGACGAATCATCAGCATGGACGCGCCCGTCGTGCCGATGAGATTCGCCAGCACCGCACCGATGAGCAGGAAGAGCACGTTCACCCCCGGCGTGGCCTCACCCTTCACCCGGATATTGATCCCGCCGCTGATCACGTAAAGCGATCCCACCAGCGCGATGAAGCTCACATACTCCTGCGCCGCGTGAGCCAGGGCTACCCCATTGTGCAGGCCAAACCAATAGTAGCCCGCCGTGACCAAGCCCAGGCCCACAGCCACCTTCGCGTAGTGATGCTCCCAGAACTTCGGTGCCAGCATCGGCCCCATCGCAATGCACAGCAGCAGCAGAGCAAATGGGATGACCATCAGCGGATTGGGGTTCGCGGAGTGAGAGGCAGCGGCGAGCAGGAAAGTCATGCGCGCATCACACCCGGTGAGCGAACGCTGTCAACCCGAAGCGTCCATCCCCCGCTACTTCGCAGCCACGGACTTGCCCGGCAGCGGCACGAAGGTCTCCGCGTAGCCGATCATCATCTCATCGTAGGTTTGCTGCCCCCAGCGAATGGTCTTGCCCGGATCAGGATTGGCCGGGTTGCCCGCGCTGTTGTCAAAGACAGCCGTGATCTTCATCGTGCTGCCACGCGGGATCGTTCGCGGCTGCTTGTAGTCGTAGCGAAGCTGCCAGTTGAAGTCATAGCGCGGGATATCGAGCAGGGTTTCGGTTTTGCCATCCGGCAACGTCACCTCGTATTTGAAGGCCTTCCCACGCACATGCATGTGGGCGACGAAGGCCATGATGGTGATGTCCGTGGGCAGCACTCGGGACATCGTCTCCACATGGTTGGCCTCGTGGGGCGGGATGTTCAGCTTGTGATGGGCGAGTTCGAGCGTCTTCACCGCGTAGCGAGGCGGCTCCTTGGCAAAGATGAGTCCGATGCGCAGTTGGTCGGTGGTGGCCTTGCCGCTCGGCGTGTAGTGAATCTGGAAGCTCATCCTCGCACCGGCAGGCAGCTTCCGGGCAAAGCCGGATGGATACACCTTGCTGGCATTGCCCGGCACATAGGCCGCCCAGTAGCCACCGCCTGCGCCTTCGTCACGGTCGCGGACCTTCCCCTTGCCCTCGTGGACATTGACAATCACATGGTGAACCACGCTGCGATCCGTCGGCACGATTTCATAGCCCTGCACCCACTTGTCTTCACTGAAGGTGGTCTCTGCGATCACGAACTGGTAGGGCATGGTTCCCTCCGCCTTGATGCTGATGGGCCGTGGAATCTGCACCACATGGTCAGGCTGGCCAATCGTCCAGGACTCCTGGAACTGGCGAGCGATAGGTGCCTCGCGGGGATCTCCCTCGGGTCGATCACTGTCCAGCCAAGCGATGAGGTCCGCCTTGTCCTGCTCACTCAGGGACCGATCATTGGCCCAGGGGCTCTCATGCTCGCCAGCCACCGGAGCCGCGAACCATGGCGGCATCGCCCCCCGCGTGATCTGCTTTTTGATCATGCCCGCGTTCTCGATGAGGTCGCTTCGCGTCTCGAGTGCAAACGGTGCCAGCCCGCCCGTGTGATGGCACTCGATGCAGTTGGCCTGCATGATGCGAGCGATCTGGTGGTGGTAGGTGATCGCCGTCGCAACCGGAGATGCAGGCTTCAAATCCAATGCACACCCCGGAGCCGTGGTGGCAGCGAACTTGGGTGGCAAACACGCCGCGTGAGCTGCCATCGCCTCACGCAGGTAGTGGCGCTGCGCCTTCTCCTTCGCGTAGCCCAGTCCGTATTGGTCATTCACCGCCCCACGGTAAACCAGCGTCCGCGCAGCATCGAGCAGGAAGGCCTCCGTGGTGCTCGTCGCCGCCAGAGCAGCCACCAGCGCCTTGTCCGTATCTTGAATCACAGGAGCCGTGAGCTGGTAGGCAGTCACGAACTTCGCCAGTTCATCCGCACTGTCACTGGGCACCGTGTTGACCAGATAAAACGCGACCCCGCTGGTGCTGCACTCCTTCTCGAGACGGGCGAGTTCCGGCCCCAGCTTGTTGCTGATCGGGCACGTCGCACTGAAGAGCGCCAGCACCGTCGTCTTGCCCCCGAGCGAGACGGGCTTGCCCTGGGTGTCCTTTAGGGGCAAGGCGGGAATCAATCGTCCGACGAGGTGCTCCGAGGGCTTCAGCAGCTGTGGCTGCTCCTTCAGACTGGGATCCTCGACGACCGCAGGTGCAGGGTCGTCAGCCGGCACATCCCGCACCAGACGCCGTGGAACCATCGCCCCCATGACCGAACGCGCCTCCTCCAGGGTCACGGCACCGTCTTGGTTCACATCGAGCTTCTTCCGATACTCGCCGCTCGTCAGCTCCGAGCCACTCAGCTTGCCATCGGAATCCCGGTCGAGGTAGCGGAACACCTTCTCGATCGGCAAGCCGCCCTCGGAGGACTCCGCCACCGTCTTCGCCGCCTTGGCCAGAGCTTTTGTGGCCTCGGGGAGCGTGACGGACCCGCTTTGATCAAGATCGAGCCTTTCGAACAAACCGTCCCCAGGCACCTCCTCCTTCGTGAGAAGTCCGTCGTGATTGGCATCATACTTGTCAAAACGAGCCTGCCCGGTCGGTGCCGCCGCAAGCCACGCCGTAAAACCAGCAGCAGCCAAGAGTGAGAGAGCGATGAGTTTATTCATGAGCGCGAGATCGTGCGTCTGAGTGTGCCCTCAACCCGGCGTGTGTGACACCAGTTGCAGAAAAAGGAAGAAATCAGCCGCTCGCGGGAACGGTTCTCGGTTTTCCCCTTCAGGGGCCTTGCACTCGACACACAGCAGGCCTGCACTCGACACACAGCAAGCCTGCACCCGGCACGTTGCAGGCCTGCACTTGCCCCACACCCGGCCCGGTGTCGCCACATACCCGACCCGGTGTCGCCACATACCCGACCCGGTGTCGCCACATACCCGGCCCGGTGTCGCCACTCACCCGGCCCGGTATCACCACCCACCCGGCCCGGTATCACCACCCACCCGGCCCGGTGTCACCACGCACCCGACTCGGTGTCACCACCCACCCGGCCCGGTGTCACCACTCACCCGGCCCGGTATCGCCACCCACCCGGCCCGGTATCGCCACTCACCCGACCCGACTGACGCCAGGGTCCGTCCCGGTCTCTGATCATCCCGGCAAGCCACCTCCCTCCTTCGATGCCGGACCCTGCCACCGCGCAGCGCAGGCTCACTCCTCAAGCCGAAGGCTTGACCGCCATTAGCCAGGGATTGAGCGCAGCGACATCCCTGGAAGATTCGCCCCCCCAGCTCCCCGATCCCGGAGGGATCGCAGCCGCTCGTTGGTTCAATGCCGACACCCTTCGAGGCCTCTGGGAAATAATGACGGGCTGATTGTGTGGCTAATTGTTTACAAATCGGCTGCTTCCGACAAAATGCTAGGCATCTGCTGCGGTGATAGGTGGCCGAAGTCCACTTCGGCCCAACGGCGAGACCTCAGTGGAGAGCCACCGGAACGCTAGAAACACGAACAATCCGAGTAAAAGGGCGCCGAGAGTTACAAGGAACCAATAGCTCCAAGGAGTCTGGATTCTGGTGTATCGCTCTGATCGCTGCCAAATCTCCCCTGTCCAAAGCGCAAATCCCAGCTCGGCGGTGAGTGCGACTGAGCCACTGATCAAGATGCTAAGCCCTCCTGCAAACTCGCTGCCCAGCAGAACTGAGATGCCGCAGCCAATCAACCCAGCGCCCACTGGTAAGACAAAGCTATATTCTCTCGGTGACATCTTGTCTGGTGTGCAATGGACTCTGCTTCTTGGGCGAACGTCTCGGATCAGGCGACGGCGAGCGTAAGACGTTGCTGACACGACAGACAGCCTTCGAGCCGTTGCCTGCATCCGTTTTGTTCGCCTTTGGTTGGTGTTGTGGTCATCCTTCCGCCATTTAGCGCTTCGGTGCAGGATTGACCACACGCGTCGCCTCCAAATCTAACCCCTTCTTGCTCTTTCCTTTGAGCATCCGCCCGTTTGATGCCAGACGGAACGTGTCAATGTAGAGTCCACGATCCCAAACAATCTCTATCTTCTCGTGAGCAATGAGCTTCCATACTCCCGGCGCATTATTGGGGCCTTCTCGGAAGGCCATCCCGTCTTCTCGAAGATGGCAGACATCATCTCCGCGATACTTCCATCTCCCGACGAATGGCCCGAGATTGGGTGCAGGACCAACTAGTTTCCCAGTCCGATCAGGCAGGTTGGTGACTTTGAACGATTTGAACGATGGATCGAAGGCGACTACCCAACCATCCCTGGTATGAGCAGTCATGTGCAGAATATGATCGCCCACAACTTTCCAAAGGCCCTCAAATACGATGCGGTCATTATACCACGAAGAATAGTAGCCATTCGGCCTAAAACGTATTGACGTCCATGCTCCATCCTTAATTGTCGTAACTCCGGATGTGGTGACATAGTCCCCGACAAAATGAACACTCCACTGCGTGTTGGTTAGCTTGAGTTCGGCGTCTTGTGTCTGTTGAGGTGTAGCGGTGCTAACCTGTCCGCTTACAATTTGCGTTGAGAGGATGACGATAATTAGCGTTGCAAGTTGAAGTGCAGTTTTCATAGGAGACTCTGACTTTAGGCGAACGTTGTTTAGCCACACTTAATTGTGGGCGAATCGGATTCGTCCACAGTTAAGTGTGGAATAACAGGGTAGTGGCGACTCTGTCCTCACAGCTCCACGAAAAGGCCCGCTCGGGGCGGGCTCCTCGGGGTCGCAGTTGATGAGGGGGGGATCAGTCGCCGATGGCAGCGGCGCGCATAGAGCATGGAAGTCATCCCATAGCCTCTTCACGACCACGTCGTGGTCACGGAAGGAGCCATCGTTACGCGACAGCCCGGCAGGCCACATTAAAACTGCATCCGCTCCAGGCATGATGCGGGCCACCAGGGCGAGCCCCTGCGAGGGGCGAAAGGAACCGAACCACGAAGGGCTTCTACTCAGACGTGGGCTTCCACCGTTGGCCCACCTGTCAGGTGCCTGCCGTCACCGCACTGGCATGCGCATGACAAAACTGGTCTCCACGCCGGGGATGCTGTGAAGATCTATCGTGCCGCCGTGGGCCTCCACGGCGCGCTTGACGATGCTGAGGCCGAGGCCGGTGCCTTTGGTCTCGTGGGCACGATCTTTGCCACAGCGGTAAAAGCGTTTGAAGACGAAGGGCGCGTCCTCGACGGGAATGCCGATGCCGTCATCGCTGACGATGAAGATGATTTCATCGTCGGTCCATTCGCCGCTGATTTTGAGGTGAAGACCAGTGCGGGGATTCTCTTTGAGGGCGTTCTCAATCAAGTTGGTGAAGATCTGATCCCAGTAGAACCGGTCGCCATTCATCACGCCGCCATCGGTGGGGAAATCGAGGGTGAGCTGTGGCTGGCGGAGTTCGATCATCGGAGTGAGATGCTCCAGCACGTCCTCCACGCAGGCACGAACGTGGAAGGCCTCGCTCCTTAGCTGTGCGTCTCCGCCTTCGAGGCGTGAGATGGTGAGCATGTCTTCGATGATGCGCATCATGCGTTTGCTATGCTTTTCCATCACTTCCAGGCATCGCTGCATCGAGGGGCCGCCTTTGATCAGGCCGCTCTGCAAGGTCTCGATGTAGCCATGGATGAGGGAGAGCGGCGTGCGCAGCTCGTGGCTGGCATTGGTCACGAAGTCCTTCCGAATCTGCTCGGTGCGCACCTGCTCGGTCACATCGTCCAGGATGCACCACACGCCATCCGTATTCTGCACGGGGGCGGCGACGACGCGATAGATGCGATCATCTTCCATGCCGGGCGCGAGTGAGAGCGATTGGTGAACTGTGGCTGTGACGCGGGCACTGGTGACGAGGGACTGCTGGAGCAGCCTGCACAACTCGGCGGCGTCTTTGTCCTGCGATAAGTCAGCCTGATCACGCAAGGTGCCCGAGCGGAACATCATCGTGGCGGCGAAGTTGGCATAGAGCACACGAAGCCCGCAATCGACGACGATCACGCCCTGCTGCGTTTCATCCAAGAGGGTAGCATAGAGCTGCTGCGGTGCCGGGCAGGAGCGGAGGGAGCTGGCAGCGGCTTTCACGGAGCGGGGCTTGGGATGCGTGCGGGCCTTCGGGGGTGACAGGGTGGCTGTCATGAGACTGGAGTGGCGTCAGCGGGGACTTGAGACTGGAAAAAGTAGCCCTGACCGCGCACGGTCCCGATGTGCGCTCCGTGTCGGCCCAGCTTCTCACGCAATCGCTTCACATGGGTGTCCAGGGTGCGTGACTGGGTGTCATCGGCGTAGCCCCAGACGAGATTGAGCAGCTCGGCGCGGGAGTAAACCTGGTCTGCATTCTCCATGAGCACGGTGATCAGCTTCAGCTCCGTGATCGTGAGATCGACTAGCTCGCCATGGATGGTAAGGGCCATGTTTTTCCGATCCAGGCGAAAGGGGCCGATGCGCTCCTCGCTCAACGTTGTGACCTTCTTCGCGCGGCGCAGAACGGCACCGATACGCAGCATCAGCTCACGCGGGCTGAAGGGCTTGGTCAGGTAGTCATCGGCTCCGCTTTCCAGACCGGCGATGCGGTCATGCATTTGTGATTTGGCGGTGAGCATGATCACGGGAATGTGCCGTGTGCGGGAGTCCGCTCGTAGCCGACGATGCACCTGGATGCCGTCGATTCCAGGCAGCATGAGATCCAGCACGATGAGGTCGGGCTCGTGCTTCACGGCGGCGGGGACTACCTCGAATCCATTGCCAGCCGTGACCGTTTCATACCCTTCACGGTGAAGGTGCATGCAGACGAGATCGACAATGTCTGCCTCGTCATCGACTACCAGGATTTTGCTCATAGGGGGAGACCTGCATTGTGTCGGACGATGCACACATTGCGCAAAGAGCGCTGTGTGACGTTCTCGTTGCAGTTGTGACAAAACAAGGTGCCGCCCCACCTCGCGGCTTGAGTGACAAGAACGTCGCTCAACAAGACCTGCGGTGCTGGTGGCAGGGTTCACCATGCGGACATGCTCGCCAGATGCCTGCACGAACTGACTTCGATCCGCCGCGATGCCGTGGAGGCATTCCAATACCTGACGCGGTGGCTCAGCGCCTTCATGCCCCAGGTGGCCATCGGACTGGCCCTTTCACTCGTGGCGATCTGGATGCTGCATCCGTGGGATGAGCTGATGATGGAACGCGCTGCCGAGTTCCGAAAAGACATGCCGCAGGCAACCCTGATCGCACGCTGGCTGAGTTACGTGGGCGACTTCCTGGGCTTCAATGTGGTGCTGTTTGTGATCCTCAGAGTGGCAGGTCGCACACTCGGATCACAACGCTTGGCGCGGCTGGCCGTCGCCAGTCTGTTGTGCGCTTGCATGGCGGGAGCTGCGGCCAATCTCTCCCGAACGCTGATGGGTCGCCCCCGTCCCAGCACACCCCTTCCCGATGGCCTCTATGGCCCCAGCCTTCACTCATCCATGCATGCGCTGCCTTCAGCCCATGCGGCCACAGCCTTCGGTGGAGCGCTGCCAGCCATGATGGTCGATCCACGGCTGGGAGCACCGCTCACCCTCTTCGCCGCCAGCGTGGGATGGTCGCGGATGCAACTCAACCGCCATCATCTGACGGATGTGCTTGTGTCCTTGGTGCTGGCCTTGTCCTTCTCTCTTCCGCTGTCGCATTGGGCGCTGCAACGCAGGCTCCCCTCCCGCAAAGCCGCACCTTCGATGCCCCCGCATGAACTTGCCCCTTCCCGCCAGTCTCTCTGAGGATCGCTGCCAGCGCCATGGCTGGTGGCTGCTGCTTGCTGTCACCGCTCTGCTCTATCTGCCTGGGCTGGGCACGCTGCCGATGATGGACCGTGATGAGCCTCGCTTCGCTCATGCCACCGTGGAGATGATGCAGCGCGACACCTGGCTGGTGCCGTATTTCAATGGAGACTACCGCTTTGACAAACCGCCGCTGACCTACTGGTGGATGCGGCTGCATTATCATCTACTGGGAATCAATGAGCTGGCCGCACGCCTGCACACCGTCTTCGCCACATGGCTGGTCGCTGTGGTCATCCTTGGCATCGGCAATCGACTCACCAGCGCCCGCATGGGATTGTTTTGCGGACTCGCCTGGTTACTCACCCTGCAAGTCCTGGTCCATGGCCGATTGTGCGTGGCAGACATGCCCATGGTGCTGTGCGTCACACTCGCTCTGCGCGCAGTGCTCGAACTGCTCATGAAGCCGCGGCGCGACTTCACTCGGTGGCACTGGGTGCTCTACCTCGCGCTGGGTTTCGGCTTCCTGGCCAAGGGTCCCATCGCGCTGATCGTGCCAGCGCTGGCCTTGGTGCTGCATCGCTTTGTGTTCTGGCGGCGTAGCGTGGAATGGTCGTCCCTGCACATTGGCAAGGGCTTGCTCCTCGCGCTCATGGTTGTGTCCATGTGGGGCATCCCCGCCTTGATCGAGACACAGGGACTGTTCTGGAAAGTCGGCATGGGCGAGCACGTCGTCTCGCGCGGCACCTCGGCACTCAATGGGCGATTCCCTGTGCCCGGCTACTACCTGGTCACTGCCTTGGTCAGTCTGTTCCCCTGGATCACTTGGTTGCCGCAGATCTGTCGGCGTATCTCACAACGCTGGTCGATGACGAATGCTCTGCTCATGAGCTGGTTCGCTGCACCGTATGTGATCTTCACTCTCTATGCGACGCAGTTGCCTCACTACGTGATGCCCGGCTTTCCGGCAGCCATGCTGCTGCTTGGGCGAGGTCTGGATCTACGCGTGCGTCCCGGCTGGCGATGGTGGTCCTATTCCATCGTGGCGCTGATCGCGCTGGCCACCGCAGCCTTGTTCTATGCAGGTGTCTTTACCGGCCTTCCTTCCGCATTGAGACCGCTGCTCCTGCACGGTGGTGTCACACTCGCTGTTCTCACCGCGATGGGCTTGCTGGTGGTCTGGCTCGCACAACGACAAACTCCTGTGATCTACTCGGCTCTCGCTGCGCTGATCGTGGCCCTGCCCTTGTGCTTCGCCGTTGTCATGCAGGATCTCCGCATGCTGCACCCTGCGGCCCAGCTGCGAGCACTCATCGGCGAAGCTCATCCCGATACGCATTGCCTCGGATGGCAGTTCACGGAGCCCAGCCTGGTGTTTCACTTTGATCACGAGTGGCGATTCACCTCCAAGCAAGCGACGGCGGAGAAGCAGCTAAGCAAGCGCGGCGAAACCATTCTGGTCATGCTGCGGCGCGAGTGGACTCTCAGTCACTCGCTACGCAATGAAGGCCCGGCCAAAGACCTCAGTAAAGAGGTCGATGAAGTATTGGCCGCACATCCTGATCTGCGACCCATCACCTTTCGGGGGTTCAATGCCGCACGCAGCAGTTGGGTGGAATTGATCGCCCTGCGAACCGCCTCCCCGCGCTGAATGCATCCGCTCTGCCTTATTGATGCGATTGGCCCGTTCTTCCGGGAGCTGACCAAGCGCACCATCAACTGGTCAAAGATCCCCTTCGAGCACCTTCGCGATGCCGATGACGAGCAGTGGAAACGCATTCATCAGGATCTGCTCGGCTTCGCCCGACGCGTAGGTGAGATGGGTTTCAATGCGGCAACACTCGATGATGTGTGGCACCTCGTTGATCACGAGGGGTATGAGCCCGAAGTGCGGACATGCATCGCTCGCTATCGGACCGAGTTTCGCCAATGCTTCGCCACGTTGCGCGATCATGGATTGCAGGTCTTCGTCACCATGGACTTCTTCGCGTCCACCGCAGCGATGCGCTCCAGGCTTCAGCAGGAGCACATCACTCCGCTCGAGTTCACCGCGCTGGTTTTGGAGCGGTTCCTTGCCGACTTCCCCGAAGTGAGCGGCGTCATCGTGCGCATCGGTGAATCCGACGGGCGCGATGTGAACGATGATTTCCGCAGTGAGCTGCTCCTCCAGAAGCCCAAGCAAGCCAACGCCTTCCTCAAGCACTTACTGCCCTTGTTCGAGAAGCATGATCGCAAGCTCATCTTCCGCACCTGGACCGTCGGAGCCTATCCCATCGGCGACTTGATGTGGCATCGCGAGACCTTTGCCCAAGTGCTCGAAGGCATCGACAGCAGTGCGCTCATCGTCTCGATGAAATACGGCGAGAGCGACTTCTTCCGCTACCTGCCGCTGAATCGAAACTTCTTCCGCACCAAGGTCGCCAAGATCATCGAGCTGCAAACGCGTCGCGAGTATGAAGGCTGCGGCGAGTATCCAAGTTTCGTCGGCTGGGAATACGAGCGCTACCTCCAGGAACTGCGCCAGGCGGACAACGTCGTGGGCTGCATGATCTGGTGCCAAACCGGTGGCTGGGTGCCCTTTCGACGCCTTGCGTTCATTGATGACACGGCACTCTGGACCGAGCTGAATACCTTTGTCACGCTACGTGTCTTCAAAGATCAGTCACTCGTCGAGGATGCCGTGCGAGAGTTTGCAAGCCGCATCGGATGCGAGGACGCGAATGCATTGATCGAACTCCTCCGGCTCTCCGATGAAGTGATCCGTGAGCTGCTGTATGTGGAGGAGTTCGCCCGGCAGAAACTCTTCTTCCGCCGCCTGCGCATCCCGCCAATGCTGCAAGTGTATTGGCACAATATCTTCATCAGCCACAGCGTGCGGCGCATCCTCCGCTTTTTCGTTCAAGACCATGATGGCTGCATGAGAGCCGCGCATCGTGCCATGGACCGCCTGGCTCAAATGAAGATGCTCGCGATCAAAGCGGGACTGCCCGTGGCCGATATCGAGTTCATGCAGGATACCTTTGCCCTGCTCGTGCTCGCTCGTGAGTATGCCTTTACCGACGACAGCGAAGCCATGCAGATGCGCATCCGTGAAGCCAAGCGCGCCTACAAGCAGAAGTATCCGAAGAGCGGCCCGCGCTACCGCTATCGCGTGAAGCTCGACTTCACACCGCTCATGCTGCAACCGCGCTACCTGCGCTGGGGCATCAATCTCCTCTTCCGTCGCCAACGCGGCTATCGTCTCGTTGATCGACTCATCACCTTGCACCTGCTCTCGTTGATCTATCGCCTCATCGCCAAGCGCCGCCCTCAATGGGTGCCCTCCTTTGCCAAAGACAGTGCGATGGGCGTGGACGTGGTGTTTCGGTAGGCCATCAGATGACGAGCGGACACACTCCCATGCATCCGCCCGCCGGTTTATCCCGCGTCAGAGAGCCGACTATGGCGCAGAAACTTGGAGGCGCATAAAGCGGCGCGTGTTGTTGTTGTCTCGTGGGGCGAGATCACCCACTTGCACAAGCTCATACGGAGCCTGCACGCTGGTGTAGAGTCGAGCAGTGCCGCCATCTAGCCATGTCCATGCTCCAGTGCCGACCTTGCGTGCGACATCCGTCCAGGTGCCGAGGCTGTCGGACGCTTGAACGGTGTAGGTCACATCTGCTGGTGCTGTTTGAGGAATGCTGAAGCTGAGGTAGAGGCGGTCTTGCAGCAAAGGTTGATCGCTAGCGCTGCCGCTGATGCCTACGGGCAGTGCCGCGATGCCGTCGTCGCCATTGCCATTCGCTGGATTGGCTCCCAGAGCGTATTCGAGGAGGTTGTTCACTCCATCGCCATCGAAGTCGGCAGTGTCGGCGGCGTTGCCGCTATTGGCACTGCTGCCGAAGTATGTCTGACGCCAGGTGTTGACGGGTGTTGCGATGGTGCGGATACCAGGCGAGCCGATCTCGTTCGCATCATTCACTCCAGCGAAGGCACCATTGTAACCAATAGCGCTGAATTGAGTGAGCGAGGTGTTCTCGCTGGTAAGGGAGTTGTCGAAAGTCTTGAACGGTGCGGAGCTGGTGGAAGCGCCGAAGAACACCTTCGCCTGACGCACGTTGTTGCTATCGAAGAGGTTCACCGCATCACTTCCCGTGCTAAGGCCGATGCCAGAGCCTGTGTAACTGCCGACCTGCAAGCCCACAGGCGGGCTGGCTCCGAACCAGGTGCTGCGGAAACTATTGATCGTGGTCGCTGGTGTCGCCGTCTCCAGATAGATGACGGACTCGCCGGGCGCGATGCTGACGATACCTGTCAGCGCAGCAGCGGCAGCGGGCGACTCAGAACTGTCATCCATCTTCCAGCCGGTCATGTCCACGGCGCGTCCGCCAATGTTCGTCACCTCGAACCAGTCTGCCAGATAGGGACTGTTGCCGCTCCCCCAAGGCGCGACTTCCGTGATGCGCAGCACACCGGGTGCGCTGTAGCCGGGAGAGCCGACTTCATTCGCATTCGCAGCCGCGGCAAACGCTCCGTTCACTCCAGCCTGGCTGAGCAAGCTGACAGTGACGTTGTTATGCGCGAGCGTGTTGTCGAACGTGCGATACGTCGGCCCAGCGGAGGCACCAAAGGTCACGCGGCACTGCTCGGTGCCTGCGGCATTGAAGACGATCACACCATCGCCGCTGCTGCTGAGGCCCACGCCGCTGCCGGTGTAACTGCCGATCTGCAAGCCAACAGGCGCGCTGCCACCGAACCAGGTATTGATGAACGCGGTGGTCTTGCCGGGGAGGTCAGCAGTTTCAATGAAGATCACCGACTCGCCAGGAGCGATGGTCGTGATGCCATTCAGAGCGACCGAGGTGCCAAAGCCGAAGGAGTTATCATCCATCTTGTAGCCGGTGAGGGTGACGGCGCTTGCACTGACGTTGGTGAGTTCGAACCAGTCGGCGAGGATACCAGGGCTGTTGCTGCTGGACCACGGCGCGACTTCGGTGATCACGAGCACAGCGGCGGGCGGTGTCTCAACGACTTGATCTTGCACATTGAGCGTGAAGCTCGCGCTAACGTCTGGCGCACCGCCGACCGTGCTGTCATCCACATCAATCGAGATCGAGTAGCTCGTCTTCGTCTCGAAATCGAGCACCACACCCGCTTTGAGGAACAGCTCTGTGCCGGTGAGTTCGAAGGAAGCTGCATCAGTGCCGCTGATGCTCAGCGTGTTTGTGCCCAGGCCATCATCGGTGACGACGATGTCGCCCACCTTGATGCGTGCTGCGGTGCTGGTGTTCTCCATGATGGAAGTCACGCCATTGCTCACGGCCACGGCGCTGGCTGGTTGATTCGGCACGGCGGACGGTGAGTAAACCCAGAGCTGCGGGTAGTCGATGCTGCCGCCACCGTTCTCGTTGACGATGTAGATGTTGCCCACGCTGTCCATCGTGATGCCTTCATGCTGCTGTCCGGCGGGCGTCAAAGGATTGCCCACATCGGATTGGATGTTCAGCGTGCTGTGAATGTTGCCGCTGCGATCCACATTGACCACGCGCGCATTCTCCTGACTGAGCACCAACATGTTGCCGGCCTGCGCCTGACCGTTGAGTGCGGTGAGATTCGACAAGGCAAAAACATCCGCCGTGTCCGTCATGCCCAGCAACGCAGGGTCGAAGAGGTTCGTCGAGTTCACTGTCGTGGGCGAGCCATTGGTCGCGGTGCCAGCATTGAAGTCCACGCCTGTCTGGAAGATACCCATCGGCGTGATTTCCTTCAGCACGATGAAGCCGCTCGTTTGTGGATCCCACGACAGGCCCTCCGTGCCAGTGTTGTCCACGAAGGTGCCGATCTTCACCGTCTGCACTCCGGGGCTGGTGCGCGAGAGCGTGGTGCCAGCCGCATAAGTGAACTTCACGAGCTGACGATCACGTTCCTCGCTCATCACAAACTGGCCGCCACCGATGTAGGTGAGGCCTTCGGGATCATAGAAGTCGGTGCCCTGGGGGCTGCTGCCGAGCGCGAGCGTCATCGTATCAATGAGCACTCCCGTCTTCGAGACTTGCGTGATGGAACGACCGCCATCACCCGTGATGAAGAGCGAGTCGGTGTCCCAGTTATAGGTCACGGCGGAGGCTTCCTGACAGAGCAAGTTGCTCGCCGGTGTGCCGGGAGGAAGCGATGTGCGAGTAGGCTCCGGCAAATCAAAGCGACCCACGCGGACATAGTTGGCAAGATTCACGGTGAGATCATTCTCCGTGATCGTCACGCTAGCCGTCACCGTCGCACCGAGATCATAGTCCACGGTGTCCGTGATCGTGAGTTCCACCGTTTCGTCACCTTCGAGCAGCAAGTCATCCACCGGTGTGATGGTGATGTCCGTGAACGATTCTGTCGCATTGATCACCGCCGTGCCGCTGAGTGCTGGAGTAAAGTCAGCCGCTACCGCGCGACCAGTGCCTGTGGCGAGCGTGTAGCTAACGTTCAAGGCATTCGTCGTGTCGCCCGAGCGACTGATGCGGAAGGTGCCGGTGTTCGGAGCCACGGCTTCCGCTGCACTCGCATCGGTGGCGATGACTGTCACCGTCTGGATAGGTGGAGCCACGGAAAAGGCGGTGGTGTTGAAGGGCAGCAAAGTCGTGCCGTCACCTGTCGCACCTACGTCAGTCCAGTTTGCCAGCGTGTTAATCTGAGAGCCATAAGCAGGCACAGTGAGTTGGTTGGTGCGCGATCCCACATAGGCTCCTCCATCAGACGCCGCGATCAGCGATATGGCAGTGGTGCCGACGGTGAGGCCCGTATTCGCAATCGAGGCCGCAGCGTCAGTGCTGACTTGGGCGTGGAAAACCTCAGGCGTATGTGTGGAACCCTGGTAGGCATACACTGCCTCCGCAGTGGTGCTATAGCCACGGTTGGCAGCATTTGAGAAACCGACGGTGCCAATGTTCGTGGTGGTGGTGCCGGAGACACTGTTGATAACGACGATGCTGCCCGCAGTCACTCCACCTGGGGGCGCGATCCACACCAACTCGCTTTCACCAAAATCATTGAATGCACCACCAGCGCCGATGGCTTGACCGTTCCATTCATTGTCGCTGAAAAAGATAACGCTGTTTTCAGGAATCGCCGTGAGCGCGGCGAACGCGAGATCATCCGTGCTATCCGCATTGAAACCTGTGAAAGCGATAGAGCCCGCGCTGAGAGCCGGTGCAGAGCGGAAGGCGTTGAGGGTATAAGTCTTGGTCGTAGTGCCGTCTTGAGCGGTCACGACCACGTTAATGGTGTTCGCCCCTACGTTGATGCTGATCGCATTGCTGGCGGCACCCGAGGCATTCGAAGCGCCGTTGACGGTGATCGTTGCTCCCGAATGCGCAGCAGTCGGAGTGATTGTGAAGCTGGTCGTGCTGCTTGCCAGATAGGCGTTGAGCGAAGTTGTGGATGCCGTGAAGCCATTTAGCACGCCGGGGCTGATCGTCAGCCCGCTGAGATCGGCGTTAGTGGAAGGAGCGACCGTGACGATGGCTGTATTGGAATCCGCTGTGTTGATCGTATTCGTAGCGCGGACCCAATAGCTCGTAGTCGCAATGAGAGCAGGCGTGGTGAAGCTAGCATTGATCGCGCCGCCGATTGGATTGTTCGTGTCGCCGCTCGATCCCACATACCATTGGAAGGTCGGTGCGGGACTGCCTGTGGCTGCGGAGGTAAGTGTCGTCGTCGCTCCGTTGGCAATGCTCACATTCGCAGGATGCGCAGTGAAGCTGGGCGGTGTGTTCGGCATTGAGATGATCGTGCTAGCCGCCGTTGTGCTTGCGTTGTTGCCTTCATTGTTCTCGGTGATGGTGTTGGCCGGATCGACAACCACAGCGCCGATAGAGGCCGTGTAGGTCGCGGCGGTGTTTGTGTTCACCGTCACGGTGAGCGTGGTCGAGCTGCTGGCGTTGATCGTGCCGCCCGTGAAGCTCACGATACCTGACGCGTGTGCGGAAGTGAAGCCCGAACCGCTGGCGCTAACGAACGAAAGTCCTGCGGGCAAAGTGAATTCCACCGCCACGCCCGTGGCGTTTACCGTGCCACTGTTGTTGACGTTGATCGTGTAGTCGAAATTTGCGCCCGTGTTCGCGGTGGCGGGAACAGTGAAGGACGAGATGCTCAATTCAGCATTGCTGGCGACAGACACAGGAGCGAAGGCCACACCGCGAAAAGCAAAGTTCGTTCCAGCCGTAGCAAGTGTCGTGGGCGTTCCCGTCAGTGTGCCCGCCGCACCACTGGCGTCGGAGAGAGAAAAGAGAATGCCAGTGGATGCGGTATTCGTGGTGCCATAGAGCGTCACGTTGCCGCCGTTCGTAGTCCCGGTGAGGCAGGCGAGACCTGTGACCGCCACCGAACCGCTCGCGACCCAGCTTGTGCCATTGAAGGACCACTTCGCCAAATTCGTTCCATCCGCAGTGTAAACGGTGTCAAAGCCAGTAGAGGACCAGTTGTTGCCACTCCCGAGATTGGTGAAGTAGAACGCTTGAATCTGTGCCGCAGTGGTGATGCTCGCGGTGTAGGTCTGTGGTCCCGTTGTCGGAATCCCGGCACCGATCTTGTGAAGCCCCGTTCCTGGATTTGAGGCACCTGATGCACCGAACAACTGACCTCCAAGAATAGAGATCTGGCGCATGTTCGGATTACCTGAGTTGCCGTTGTTAATGGTGATCGAAGTGCCCGCGCTGCCTGGCGAAGCGATATAACGCACACCACCTGAAGCACTCGAGCCTGCTCCCGACAGATAGAACGACGAACCGTCCACAGTCGCAGCGGCACGCACAGCATCAGCGCTGAATCCATCAGTGACCGCCGTTGCTACGTTGACCGTGCCTGCGGCATTCACATATCCAAGCACTCGATTCGTGGTCGCCGTTGTATCTGATTGCGGATTCGTTCCGCCCGCTGCTTTGCGGAAGCCTGCGAAGGTGAGAAGCGAGGTGTCAACGGAACGCGATAGGATGCCTTGCGTCGTTGAAGTGCCCGTGAGGGTGAGCCCTGCCGCCGTTGCGTCAACGCTGATGACTTGCACGGGAGAAGACTGGCCGGATGCGGTGGTGTATTCCACAAGCCCCACTGGTGCGGCCGTGCTGCCCAGTGCCGCAGAACCATCACCCACACGTAGGACGACGAGATTGTCAGTGGTAAAGGGACCGGCTAGTAGAGAGGGGCTGCTTAGCAGGGAAGCTAGCAGCACAGACAGCGAACGGATGGATGGTTTCATAGGCGCAGTGAAGTCACCCTTGTTAGCGGTGTTGCGCGCACGTCCTCAAACATCGTTGTGTGACGATGCCGCCAGTGAATAAAGCGTCACTATTTTGCTGTAACGAAATCGCGTGACGGACCTGCCTTATTACCCGCTAAACAAGCAGGCTGGGTGTGCCGATTTCGTTGCATGAGAGAATGACGACAGCGATCAAAAGCCCATTCTAAAAGGCGTGCAGCGCGTTACATCGAGTTTGGAAACACTATCGTCGCTTGAGGGTGGGCAGCCAGAGGCCTTCGTCGGTGAAACCCCAAAATCCTAGCCGACATGCTGCTCACCACCCACCTGCACAAGTTCGTCCTGTTCCTCGGTTCCATGTTTGTTGCATCGACGATGATGGTTGCTGCCGATGTCGTCGCCTACTGGAACTTCAACAACATCCCAGCCATCGCAGCAGCAAACACGCCTGGCAATGGCGGTGTGCCCACATCCATCACTCCGACATCTGGATCGGGAACGCTATCGCTCTCTGGTTACACGGGTGCGGTAGATGACTTTGCGGGCAGCACCATCAATGCCATCGGCGCGGATGCGT
This sequence comes from Verrucomicrobiota bacterium, assembly GCA_963204975.1. Lineage (GTDB taxonomy): Bacteria > Verrucomicrobiota > Verrucomicrobiia > Verrucomicrobiales > Verrucomicrobiaceae > JAEUHN01. The sequence continues at coordinate 20,294 of CAUJJC010000074.1, forward strand.
CCGGCGCTTCATTGAGTCTCGTGGGAGGAGTGTCTTCGGTTACGGGTAACGGCAGCTACATCGAGATCACACTGAATCTCACGAACTATGCGAACCCCATCGTGACCTTTGCCACGCGAGGAACATCATCAGGCTACAATAGCGGTCTATGGCCCTACAGCGTGGGTGGCGGTGCGTTCACTAATATCGGAGTTAGCACCGCAAGCACATCCACCACCTACGCTCTTGCACCCGCAATCGATCTCAGCGCCGCCAATGCTGTGGATGGTGCTTCTAACGTGCGTCTGCGCTACACCTTGAGCGGCGCGACATCGGCCACTGGCAACAACCGCATCGACAACTTGCAGATCAACGCCACGCTCACCTCTGACACTGTGCCGCCAGCGCCGATCACCTTCGTGCCAGCCGACAATGCCACCAGCGTGCCCATCACCGTCACGCCCAGCATCATCTTCAATGAAACTGTGCAGAAAGACACGAGCGGCGACTTTGTCATCAAGCTCAGCAGTGACAACAGCATCGTGGAAACCATCCCAGTGACTTCGTCGCAGATCACCGTTTCGGGTTCAACCGTAACCATTGCGCCATCTGCATCGCTTGCTCACACGACGGGCTACTATGTTGAGATTGCGTCCGGTGCGATCAAGGATTTGTCGAACAATGTGTATGCAGGTATCAGTGGCGCGACGGCATGGAACTTCACAACTATAGCTCCGGCAGTGCTGCCGAGCGCCACGAAGGGTTTCACTACTGAGGTCAAAGTGCTGCCAGCAGGCGCGAGCGCGAGTGCAGACTTCTATGCCGAGGGCAATGGCCAGGGTGCCTTTGCACGGTATGACATTGGATCGTTCAGCTTCAGCAAACTTGACTTTGGTCTCTCCGGCGCGGCGACCATCACAGGCATCACATCCGCCGAGTTCACACTCACCCACAATGATCGCACATTCAGCGCTGGCACGGAGTTGGAGTTCTTCCTGATGACGGACGTCGTCGCTGGTAATTACTCCGGCAAGACCTTCAATCCAACTTTCATCAATGGCATCGACAATGCTCAGTTTGCTTCTGCTCCCGTATCGCTCGGCAAGTTCCCCTACACACCCAAGGCAGGAGGTGTGAAGGACACTTTCGCACTCGACCTCAGTCTGGTCACCCCTGCGATCCTGGCGAAGTTGAACACGGGCGAAGAGTTCAGCATCATTCTTGCTGCCACCACGGCACCTGCTGCGATCACTTACTCGGGCAAGGGCAACACCTTCGATCCCGGCGATCCTGAATTGAAGTTCACAGTCACCGAAACGACTGGTGTGGATAGCACGCCACCTTCAATTGCGTTGCTCATTCCGGCGGATGGCTCGGGTGGTTTGCCCATCTCTTCAAATTTGAAGGTCTCGTTCAACGAGCTAATTCAAAAAGGTCCATCGGGAACGATCACCATTCTCCGCAGTGGCGATAACAGCATCTTTGAAACGATCAATATCACCAGCACGCAGGTCGCAGTGAGTCTCGGTTCGGTGACGATTGATCCAGCGGGCACGCTGGAGTCTGCGGGCAGTTACTATGTGCAGATTTCCAGTGGGGCAATCCAGGACGTCAGCGGCAACAACTTCGCAGGCATCTCGGACACGACGACGTGGAATTTCAGCACCGCGCAGCCACCGATTACCATCACGGGACCATTCACCATTTCTCAAAACGCACGCGCTGGCACGGTGCTCGGTCAGCTCAACACGAACATCAATGGCAAGGAAGGCATCAAGTATTCGATGATCGGTGGTAGCGGTGGCACGACGATGATGAAGGCGACGCCAGACATGGGCTATGTGGTGAACCCTGTCTTCACAATTGGTGACACGGTCACAGGTGCTGCGGGTGCGCTCAATGCCACCTCTGCTGGCAGTTTCTCGCCCGTGGGCACACTGGACGGCCTCGGTGCTTATTCGCTGAATGCAACCACTGTGCGCGTCTTTGCCAACCATGAGATCGAACTGCCTGGCACCGGTTCCGCAGGCTATCCTTACACACTTGCCAATGGCACGGTTATCGCCAAGGGCGGCGCACGGGTCAGCTACTTTGACATCGACAAAGCCAGCCGCCGTGTCGTTGATGCGGGTCTCGCGATTGCTCGCATGTATGACCGCAGCGGCAATGTCGTTACCAACTCAAGCCAGCTCGAGTTGGGCGGCCTGGATCGCATGTGCTCGGCTTCTCTTTACGAACCAAACTTGTGGGGCGCAGGTCACGGGCTAGTGGATCGCATCTATATCACGGGTGAAGAGACTTCGACCGCCTTTGGTCATCCACACGGCGGCTCATACTGGGCTCTGGACACTTCCAATGGCGACTTCTGGGCGCTCCCCGACTTGGGCCGCGGTTCATGGGAGAACGCTGCGCTCGTCGATACCGGCACCACCACGCATGTGGCTTTCTTGCTTGGCGATGACGCACAGAGCACGCCCCTTTATCTCTATGTTGGTCAGAAGATCCCTGGTGGGAACTTCGTAGAGCGCAACGGTCTCAAAGGTGGCCAGCTTTATGTATGGAAGGCCGATAATGGCCATACCACCCCGCAGCAGTTCAACGGCTCCGGCAGCAGTCGTGCCGGGAGCTGGGTAGCGATCAATGCAAAGAACGCAGGCGCAGCAGGCACCGCTGGTCATGATGCGCAGGGCTACAAAAATGACACGACGCTGCAAAGCGAGGCGGACGCTCTGGGAGCGTTTTCTTTCTCACGTCCGGAGGATCTTAGCACGAGTCCAACCGATGGCAGCATCGTGGCTTTCACCTCGACAGGTCGTGGCACGCTTTACCCGCTCGACAACTGGGGCGACACTTACATTCTCGACATCGACTTTGATGTTTCTGCCACTCCCACGAGCGGATTCCTGCGCATCATTTACAGTGGTGATGACGCAGGCAACGGCCAGTTCATGAGTCCTGAGGAAGGCCTGCGCTGCCCGGATAATCTCGACTGGGCGGACGATGGTTCGATCTATGTGCAGGAGGATCAATCAAACCAGGTCGGCAGCTTCGGTGCGGCTGGTTTTGAGACTTCCATCTGGCGTCTAGACATCACCGGCGATTATTCAGATAACAATGCTGGCGGAAGCATCGTCGCGCAGGTCACACGCATCACACAGACAGATCGCAGCACGGTGTTGCCGCTCGGCTCCACGGACACGAATCCAGGCGATGTGGGCAATTGGGAATCCTCCGGCATTATTGATGTGTCATCACTCTTTGGCGAAGCAGCAGGCACGCTTTTCTTGTTCGACATCCAGGCACACTCCGTGAACAACGGACTCATCTCCTCGAAGCAACTCTTTGAAGGTGCTCAGCTCTGCTTCTTGGAGCGCGGGATCGAGATGGGTGCCTTCGCCCTGAACCCCAACACTGGTGTTCTCACGCTGGCAAACCCTGCCGCTCTTGATGCAGTGAATCAACCTTCTCATGCGCTGCGGCTTCATGCTTTTGACGGCACGAATCACACGCTGGGAACCATCACGATCAATGTGACGAACGCGGCTGTTCCATCGCCCTCGAACAGCTTCAAGATGGCTACCTTCAACACCTCGCACTATCGCGATACGGACAACGCGCTGATCAATGACCTGTCAGTGCTGACCAACGCCGCCTCGCAGAGCATCGCGCGAGTCATACAACGCAATAACGCGGACATCATCCTGCTCAATGAGTTCGACTACGACGCTGGCGGCAAGGCGATCAAGCGCTTCAAAGAGAACTACCTCGAAGTAAGCCAGAGTGGCGAGGCTCCAGTCTATTACCCATATATGTTCTTCTCGCCAGTGAACACAGGGGTTCATTCTGGCAAAGACTTGGACAACAACGGTTCAGTGGTTAGCACACCAGGGGCTGCAGGCTATGGTGAGGATGCCTTCGGGTTCGGCCTGCATCCAGGCCAGTATGGATTTGTGGTGCTCTCGAAGTTCCCGATCGACAAAGCGAATGCACGCACCTTCCAGAAGTTCCTGTGGAAAGACATGCCCGGCGCGATGCTGCCAGACAACCCCAATATCGTTGGCACCGGAGACTGGTATTCCACTGACGAACTGGCTGTCTTCCGCCTCTCTTCAAAGACACACGCGGATGTGCCGGTGAACATTAATGGCACCATTCTCCATGTCCTCGCCAGCCATCCCACCCCGCCAGTTTTTGATGAAGGAGCGCCGTGGATCACGGGTGTCGATCACAACGGTCGCCGCAACAGCGACGAGATTCGTTTTTGGAACGACTACATCACACCCGCTAACAGCGCCTACATCTATGATGACACGGAAACCTCCGCCGCTCCTGGCGGTGGCTTGCCGCCAAACTCACGTTTCGTGATCTGCGGCGATCAGAACTCCGACAACAACGAGGGTGATGGCACTGATCCGGCGATCAAGCAGCTCATCGGCGGCATCGCCACCGTGGGCGGCGCGCCGATCCCAGCAAACATCCTCGTCAACAGCACCTTTGTTCCAGGCGGCGGTGCCGGCACTGACCCTGATGATACGGCGGCCTTCAGCGGCGGTGTGCGCGTGGATTATGTCTTACCCTCCGTTTTCGGTCTCACTGTGAACAGTGGTGGAGTTTTCTGGCCCAGCGCCACCTCCGGCGATCCTATCGTGGCCGCGCTCAGTGCCACTGATCACCATCTCGTGTATGTGAACCTCACTCTCTCTGGCGTGGAGTTGCCGCCGAGCACCGACCTCGTCACCTACTACGCCCCTGCGCAGGGCCTTGTCGGAGCACCGCTCCAGGCAGCGCTACACAACATCATTGATAACCACGCCGTGATTGACTACGGCACCATTGATGAGGTGATGCAAGTCATTGACGAAGCCAGCGGCAACAGCACTCAGGTGCGCCTGCTTTACTCCAACGCCAACCTGCCTAAGACGAGCAACAACATTGCTGGAGGCTGGAACCGTGAGCATGTCTGGCCACGCAGCGATGGCGTAGGCGATGAAGGCCCGGACTATAGCGACCTGCACCATCTCTTCCCCTGCAAAGACAGCGTCAACAGCTTGCGCAGCAACCTGCCCTACGATGAGAGCGCCAACCTGGACAGCGCCCCCTTCGCTCCAGAGTCCTTTAAAGACAATGATTCCTGGGAGCCTCTGGATCGTGACAAAGGTATCGTCGCACGCGCCCAACTCTACATGATGACACGCTACGATGGCGGCGAGCCGCTCACCGTTGATCTCCAGCTGGCGGATAACACTTCGCCCACCGGAACGCAGGGTGTGCTCACCACGCTGCTCGCCTGGCACAAAGCCTTCCCACCAACCGACTACGAGCGTGCACGCAACAACGCCATTTACGCCGGAGCCAACGTCAGTGGCACCACCTATGCGCAGGGAAATCGCAACCCCTTCATTGACTTCCCGCAATTCGCCGACGCCATCTTCCTGAATGCCGCCACGACTTCTTTTGAGAAATGGCAAATGCAACAGTTCACTCTAGCCCAACTCGCCAGCGGCAACATCGCTTCGGCGAATGGTGATGCCGATGGCGATGGACTGAGCAACTACGCCGAGTTTCTCCTTGGCGGCGACCCCAGCAAAGGAGACGACACGCCCGTAGCTGTAGCCCGCACTGGCAATCAGATCACGCTCACCTTCCATCGCCCTCACGGCATCACTGAGCAGGCCAATGTGCAATACAGCTCTAATCTCGTTAACTGGACCAACGTGCCGAACTGGCAAACCACAACAATGGTGACCAATCTCGGCGACTATGATCGCCTTGAGTTCTCAACAACCTTGAGCGGCGAGACACTGTTCTGGCGTGTGAAGTTCGAGTAAACCGTCGCCACCCAGCCACCGGACATCGTAAGTCCAACGAATCAATAGTGTTGATCGAATCCGTCCGCTCATATGCAAAAGCTAATCACGATCTATCTCGACAATATGGCCTACGACGGCATGACCGTGTTAAAAGGTCACGCCAATCGTCATGGCCAGGCAGAAGAGCACTTGAAGGAACTTCTCGCGGACGGCTGGTGGATAGTCTCCACCTGCTCCATGGGCGGCGCGGCTGATGGATACTCAGCCAGGGGCTGGCTAGCGGTTGTTCTGGAGAGAAACGAACCCTGAAATTACTTCGGCCTAGCCCATAGCGGACGTTCCTCGATTACATAGTCTGCAACCAAGTATTCAGTGCCGTTGCGCAAGATATAGAGCTTCGCAGACTGGCCGACGCCATACATGTAAAGCCACTTTTGAAAGTCAGCCACGCTCAGAATGCGATTGTAGGAGAACTGCACGAGAACATCGCCAGGTTTGACGCCCAGCTTCGCCGCAGGGCTTTCCGGCCACACATCCTCGATACCGACACCGCCGTGATGCTTCTTCGCTGTGGGGAAGAAGCGCTGTTCTTTCTCGGTGAGCGGACGCACGGAAAAGCCTGTCCATGGTGACTTGAGGCTGTGCTTCGTCTTGAGGCTCTCGTAGATATTGAAGCATAGATTGATCGGCAGCAGATGGGTCTCAGCCGCGTCCTCTGCATGACCTAGCTCGGCCACCGGTTTGTAACCCGTAAAGATCGCGGCGACCTCACCTGAGTCTGCATGAAACACCGGCCCGCCCACTGAGCTTGCGGGGATTGTTATTTTCGCCCGAAACATCGTCGATGCCAGGCTGTGCTGATAGCACAGCTTCGTGTTTAGAGCTGTGACGCTACCGTCAATCAACCTCATGGAGTCGCCATTGAGTGAAACGGCGCGCAGGGGCATCCCTGCGGTGATCTCACGCTTCACGGCGCAGACGACTGGCATAAAGGTCTCCTCGGTCTGGAGCTTCAGAATGCCGATGTTGATCGTCGGCTCCACACCAATGATTTCTGCTTTGTAGGTGCTTGAGCCATGTTTGACTTCGAACTGTTCGAGCAGTCGGCCATCTGGCTCAGAGGTCAGCTTTTGGTAGTTCGTGAGGACAAACCCTTCCTTCTCCACAATGAAACCGAGGCTGCGGTTGCGGACCTCCGTGCCTGACAAGCCCACGATGCTCACCACTCCGTTATCCAGTGGTTCAGCAAACAGTGATGTCGTAGTGATGAATAACAAAAGAGTGGTTCTCATGGTGCAAAGGATTGATTGAAGGGATTGACAGCAGTGCCTCGGGTGATGCGAATGAAGCCGTGCTGAGTCGCGGCGTGGCAGGCATTGCAACTCTGAATAATTTCATCGAGTGAGGAAAGCATTTGCTGCTTGTCCTTCGCCGCCACAGCCCCTTCCATGGGAGCAAAGGCAGGATGTGCAAAGCGGTCGATAAAGAGAGCTACAGGCAGCCCCTCATACTCGGGAGCATCAGTCTGGATTTTTCTCAATTGCTCGCGCGACTCATGCAGATAGAACCCGGCAAGTTCGGCATTCCCAGCATCTACGGACAGTGCGAGCTTGTGCGTGAGACGCTGCAAATCTCCCATGAGGAGAGCCAGTTCCGGCAGTGTATCAGTTTCCTTTACTGGAGCCAGTGTCTGCGCTCCAAACGCAAGCAAGGGCAGCGCTACCAGCACACAAAATTTCCAAGGCTTCATCGCTTCTTTTGACTCGCCATCTGGCAAGGTGACAAACTACTTAAAGTGACGATCTCGCTCCGTTTGAGTGGAGCGCTCATACTCTGACAGCGTGCGTGTGAGTCCCAAGCAAAAGCGTTCAGAGTGTTGAATGACAATGCTGATGCCGAGGCATTTTATGTGACAATTTCGCGTCTTGTAGCCACCACGGAGATCGAGATTACTTGCCCACAAGTAATGAAGATTGACCTAAATCAACGCATGAGATCGCCTGTGCAGCGCAAGCTGTATCAACTGATGAGTCCACTCTTGCATAAGGCACTAGGATTCGACGCTCTCGAGTCCCTCTATGAAAAAGCGAGGCTACTGAATGAGCGTCATCCTCAGCGTGGAACGCTTCATGGTTGGCTGGACGCATCACTTGCTGCGATTGGTCACTCGTATCAAGTGACGGCGGCATCAGGCCTTGATGTGCCGAACGAAGGGCCGCTGGTCATCGTGGCGAATCATCCCTTTGGTCTTCTCGACCCGTTGGTGCTCGGGCACTTCATCTCGCAGCACCGGAAGGATCTCAAGATCATGGCGAACTCCATGCTCGAAGGGATCGAGGAACTTCGCCCACACTTGATTCAGGTGAATCCTTTTGGAACGCCTGGGGCGGCAAGGGAGAATATCGGCGGCATGAAGGAAGCCATCCGTCATTTGAAGCAGGGTGGTGCGTTGCTCATTTTTCCCAGTGGTGAAGTCGCTCACTATCGCCCCGGTGCAGGTGTTCATGAATCAGCGTGGTCCCATCATGTGGGGGCGCTGGTGAGACGAACAAGTGCCACGGTGCTCCCGGTGTTTATTCCTGGTTCCAACAGCATGATCTTTCATGCTTCTGGTCTCCTCAGCAAAGGGCTTCGGACAGGGCTCATCGTTCGCGAGTTCATTGAGGCAAAGTCTCGTCGCACGCTAGTGCAGGTGGGGGCTCCGCTGCCCTTTGCGAAACTGAAACGCATCGAGAATGATGTGTCATTGACCATGCACTTGAGGATCAACACCCTGATGCTGGGAGAGCGACTGCGTCGCTCCGTAGGTGTGAATGATCCTTCGACCGATCTGGAACCGGTGCTTGCCGGCACTGATGCGCGGCTAATGTCGATGGAGATCGAGCGCTTGAAGAGCAAGGGCAAGGAACTGGCTTCACAGGGAGCCTTGTCAGCCTTCGTAGCGGAGGCCATCGAAATTCCCCATCTGCTGCACGAACTGGGACGACTGCGCGAGGTCACCTTCCGTTCATCTGGCGAGGGGACTGGAACCTGCATTGATCTGGATCGCTTTGATCGTCACTACCTTCATATTTTTCTCTGGGATGAGCAAAAGCAGCGGGTGGCTGGTGCCTATCGCCTTGGTCTTGCTGATCAGATTATTCGCCAGCATGGCGCGCGTGGTCTCTATACGAACACTCTGTTCAAATTCCGAAAACCATTCCTGCGTCATCTTGCGGATGCCGTTGAAATGGGTAGGTCATTTGTCACCGCCGAGTATCAGCGAAATATGAGCGCCCTGCCGTTACTCTGGAGGGCTGTGATTGTGTGGATGGGGCGCAACCCAAGATACCGAAAGCTCTTCGGTCCGGTAAGCATCAGCAAGGACTACGACGCCCACTCGCAGCGGTTGCTGGTGGACTTTTTGAAACAGCATCACGGCGACAAGTCTCTGGATGGCATGGTCGCACCACGGAAACCCTTTAAAACAAGGAAGAGCCGGGGATTGATGCGTGAACTGGTCAGCCTGCGGCTGTCAGATGCGGAGGATTGTTCGGCTTTGATCTCCAGTATTGAGACCGACGGCAAAGGTATCCCGGTGCTGCTCAAGCACTATCTTCGACTCAACGGCAGCATCCTCAGCTTCAACGTGGATGCCGCCTTCTCGAATGTGCTCGATGGCCTGATCATGGTGGACATGCTGAAGACCGACCCGAGGCTGCCGTCCAAGATGATGGGTGCTAATGCCTGGGCTGCCTACCTTGCGCATCATGGGGTTCAGTCGTGACGGGAATGTGACTTCGCCAACGTAGTCACGACGTCAGATGACCTCTAAGATTCGACCGCAACCTAACAACCAGCGATCCCACCTTATGGCGAACGACACACTCACGGCACCGCGCAAGAGCCTTCTCAAGCAGACTCATGATCTCGTCTTCAAGCGAGTGCATGGCTCAAACCTGATTTACAATTGTGCGTGGGAAGATCCGCGCATTGACCGGCACCTCCTTCAACTCAACGAAACCAGCCGCGTGGTGATGATCACTAGCGCGGGGTGCAATACGCTGGACTACCTGCTGGACGAGCCCGCCGAGATTCATGCGATCGACATGAACTATCGTCAGAACGCGGTGCTCCATTTGAAGATGGCACTGATCCGCCAGGGCGATCATGAGTCGCTCTTTGGCCTTTTCGGACGGGGCGCCAGCGAGCATCACAGAGATTTGTATGCCGCCGTGCGGGACGACCTTCCAGAAGACGCCCGCAACTACTGGGACAAGAACATTGCCATGTTTGATCCCTCCACCATGAGGCGCAGCTTTTACTATCATGGCACGGCTGGCACAGCGGCGTGGGTAATGATGAAGGCGCTTTTTCGTTCACGGCACACGCTGAGAGATTTGGCTTCCTGCCTTCTGGAAGCTGAAAGCCTGGAAGAGCAAGCCGACCTCTATCATCAGATCGAGCCTGAGATCTGGGGGACGCTGAGTCGATGGCTGGTGAGCCAGCCGATGCTGATGACCATGCTGGGTGTGCCGCGCCCCCAGATTCAGATCATCCGATCCCAGTATCCAGGAGGACTGACGTTCTACATCCGTGACAAGATCAAGCATGTGCTCACGGAGGTGCCCATCGCCAGTAACTACTTCTGGAGAGTTTATATGATGGGCAGTTACCTGCGCGACTGCTGCCCGAACTACCTGAAGAAGGCTAACATGCATCTGCTAGCCAAACGCGCTGATCGCGTGATGACGCACAACACGACCGTCTCGAATTTCCTCCGCGAGCATCCGGGGCAATACACCCACTTCGTGCTCCTGGATCACCAGGACTGGCTGGCTGCTCATGATCCCGTGGCACTGAGAGAGGAGTGGGAGTTGATCCTGCAAAACAGCGCGAAAGGGGCCAAGGTGCTGCTGCGCTCCGCAGGGCTGACCGCAGGATTCATTCCTGATGACATACGCAGCCGTCTTCGGTTCCAGCCCTTACTAACCACGGAACTCCATCGCCAGGATCGTGTGGGCACGTATGGCAGCACTCACTTTGCCGAGGTGCTATGAGCAGCACCTCGGCTCTCGCTGGCTACTACCGCTTCCATGCGGGCATCTATGATGCAACGCGATGGAGTTTCCTCTTTGGCCGGAACTCCCTCCTGAAGACCGCACTGGCCATGCATGAGACCCATCGCGTGCTGGAGATCGGGTGTGGGACTGGACACAATCTACGAACGATGTGCCAGCACCATTCCTCGGCGCATTTCACGGGCATTGATCTCTCGGCAGCCATGCTGGAGAAGGCTTGGAGAAACCTGCGCCGTCACGCGGGGCGAGTTCGCTTGATCCATCAATCCTACGATCATCCATTGAGTGCAACGGGCGATAAGTTTGATCTCGTCATCTGCTCGTATGCCCTTTCGATGTTCAATCCAGGTTGGGAGCAGGCCATCGACTGTGCGTGCAAGGATCTGGCTCCCGGAGGTCTCTTCGCCCTTGTTGATTTCCACCACACAAACAGCACCGCCTTCCGAAGGTGGATGGAGCACAATCACGTTCGTATGGAAGGCCATCTGCGAGAGCACCTCACGGCGACCTTTCAGCCCTTGGTCAATCGCACCACCAAGGCCTACGGCGGCCTGTGGGAGTATCTGACTTTCATCGGCAGAGCCAGGATGTGACAGAAAGGTTTCTTTGATCGTCTTCCCCTTCACCCAGTTCTCAGTCACCCTTGCATCATTCCTCCCCAGATGCGGCTGCTCATCGTTTCCGATACCTTCAGTCCCGACGTCAATGGCGTCGCAAGATCACTGCGGCAATTCGCCATCGGCTTAATTGAACGGGGGCATCATGTGGAAATCGTCACCACCTGTGAAGATGAAAGCGATGTGATTCCTCGCCATGTGGTGATGTCTGTGCCATTGCCAGGATACACCACGATCCGCATGGGCTTTGCCACGCGCCGATGGTTCCTTGATCTGTTTGCCACGATGAAGCCAGACGTGCTCTATGTAGCCACGGAGACAGCGCTCGGTATCGCAGCAATTTGGGCCGCATCGACCGCCTGCATTCCGGTGGTCTCAGGCTTCCACACAAACTTTCACCGTTACGCACGCGAGTATCATCTCTCGGCTTTGCAACCCGTGGCTGAGGCGGCTCTTCGTGCGGTTCACAATCACACGCAGCGGACGCTGGCCCCATCAAAGGACACCGCGCTGCAGCTCAGAAGCATGGGGATCGACAACGTGGGAGTGCTGGGCCGTGGTGTGAACACCGAATTGTTCGCCCCGGACGTGCGATCTTCGGACCTGCGTCGGTCCTGGGGTGCCGATCACGAGACGCCAGTGGCGATCTATGTGGGACGCGTGGCCATCGAAAAGAATTTCGCCCTCCTAGAACGTGCCTTCCAGGCCTTCGCCGAGGAGGAACCCAGAGCGCGTTGCGTGGTCGTGGGTGATGGCCCCATGCTTGATGAACTCAAGCTCAAGCATCCCTCCTGGATCTTTATGGGTGAACGCGGTGGTGCCGAACTCGCGGCCTGCTACGCCAGCGCTGATGTCTTCATCTTTCCGAGCACCAGTGAGACCTTTGGGAATGTGGTGATCGAAGCGCTTGCCTGTGGGCTCGTGACCGTGGCCTATGATTATGCGGCAGCGCGTGAACACATGCGCGATGGCCGGGAAGGATTGCTCGCTCCTTTGGGTGATGAAGCGGCCTTCCTTCAAAAGGTGCGGGAAGCGGCGCAAAGGTGGGATGACGACATGCTTCGAATTTTGGCCAGGGTGAGATCGCGAACTCTTTCGTGGGCGAGCCAGGTCGAAATTTTCGAAGGCCATCTCACCCAGGCCATCGGAGCCGCATCCAGGCAGACAACCATCCTATGAAAACGAAACTCCGCGTCAAAACCCTCATCATGTCCGATGTGCATCTGGGCATGATTGACTCCAAGGCGGTGCAGGCCGCTCACATGCTTCGCCACGTTGAGTGCGAGAAGCTCATCCTCAATGGCGACATCGTCGATGTATGGGCGCTCAAGGCCGGCGGCAAATGGACCCCGGAGCACACCCACTTCGTGCGCAGTGTGTTGAAGAAGATGGAGAAGGAAGGCACGCAGGTGGTCTATCTGCGCGGCAATCATGACGACATCATGGAGAAGTTTCTGCCCTTCACGATTGGCGGACTGAAGCTGGTCGATGAACACATTCACGAGTCACCTCACGGCCGCTACCTGGTGGTGCATGGCGATGGCTTTGATCATGTGACGACAAACCACCTGTGGCTGGCCAAGGTGGGCGCGGTGGGCTACAACGCGCTGCTTCGCCTCAACCGCATCTACAACATGTGGCTGCGCTGGCGCGGCAAGCCAGGATTCTCCTTCAGTTCCTATGTGAAGAAGCGTGTGAAGCAAGCCGTCGCCTTCACCGGGCGTTACGAGGAGCAGCTCAAAGACCTCGCCACATGGAAGGGATGCGCAGGCATCATCTGCGGTCACATTCACACGCCCGCAGACAAGATGATCGAAAACATCCACTACCTGAATTCAGGCGACTGGGTGGAGAGCATGACCGCCATCGTGGAGCACCTGGATCGCTCGTTCGAGGTGCTCAACTACCACGATTTCTGCAAGCTCACTGGACGTGAACCCAAAGGCTCCGACGCCAGTCTTGATGTCGGCGCCATCAAGGAGAAGCCTCTGGCCTTGCCAGCTCCCCTGCCCGTCCCGGCAGCAGCCTGACGCATAGCGATCCTACTTCTTCCGCACTGAGGCAGGCTTCGGTTTATCGCTCGTCTTTGCCACCTTGTCCTTGGCCTTTTCTTTGACCTTGCCTTTGCTGGCACGGTCGGCCTTGCGGGCTGCCTTGGCAGCAGCTCGGGCAGCTTCGCGATGCTGCTTGGCATGTCTGGCATCAGCACGCAGCGAGGCATCAGACTTGGCGGACACACGGAAGCGCTCGAACAGTTCGTTGATCACCTTGGCTGCCTTCTTTTTCACACGAATGTCGCTGTGCTTGGCATCGGCCTTGAGCAGTCCAGCTTCGACGAGATGCTTCACCTGTGAGGCAAGGGACTCGGCAGACTCCTTGAGCACCGCCGCCAGATCGGCCAGGCTACAACGGTGGGCCTGGACGAGAGCCAGGATGCGAAGACGAAGAGGATCAGCAAGGGCGGAGGCAAAAGAGAGCAGTGCTTTCATAAAATTATGGGCTGCGATGCTAGGCGAGCCCACGGTTCGCCTCGATTAGTTTCTGTCAATGTGACGAAGTTGTCACAACTCAGCAGCAATATTGGCAAGCGGCTCCTCCGGCTCATCAATTTGACTGTGACTCATCTTCCAAAGCAGAGTGGCGGCTAACAGGGTGGCGGCGATCGCCAGGATCGGGCCTCCATACTTGCGCAGAAGTCGCGTTTTGCGACGCCACAAGAGGTAGGCGTCCAGGCTGGAATCACCAGTTTGAATCAGGCTCGGGGAGTTCATGGGAGATGGTTTTGATGTGTCAGAGAATGCCTTCGGCACGCATGGCACAGGCCTGATCGCGCAGAGCGCGATGGCTGCGCATCAAGCGCACGCGCACATTGCCCTCGGTAAGGCCCAGGCACTGGCCAACATCGCGCGCGCTACGCCCCTCATAATGAAACAAGGTGAGCAGCCGCCGGTCCTGCTGTTGCAGACGAGACAAGAGCTGCTCAATGCCGCGCTCGATGGCGGCATCCTCGTCCGCCACCTTGTCATGCGTAGCGAGCATGTCAGTGCAGTCGTCTATCCCGCAGTCGGTCATGGTTTGAACAATGTTGCGCTGCCAGCCACGAAGGAAGTTCGCGCTGGAGTTGCGTGCGATGCTGCACAACCAAGCCTCCAGGTTGCTGCCAGGGAGAAGGCGGTGCATGGACTTGAAGGCTCTGATGAAGGTGTCCTGGACTACGTCCTCCACCATTTGATGGTGAGGCAGCCAGCGCTCGACGGTTCGGCGCACCTTGCCGCGATAGGTCTCTACGATCCAGCGCGCGGCGCTCTGGTCACGGCGGTCAAGCCAGGCCTGGATAGCGGAATGGAAGTCGGTCATGGAAGGGATGAATTTGCGGATGGGAAGGTGTGTCCGTTGGAAGGTCGGAGCACTTGGGACGGCGGCGAGCGGGGCATGAGGTCCGCAGTCCAAGGTGCTTCGCGCGCGGCCATGCACATGCTGGCATGGCCGCGCGGAAGAAACGCTTTCAGATCAAGGCTGGCTGACCACCACGCGCATCATGCGGCGGGGATTGGCCAAGTCCTTGGGCACAATGTCACCGATCTTCACGGTCACGCGGCTGCCATTGGCAGTGCTGACGATGCGAGGTGAACCGCCACCCAACCAGGACCACGATCCGCCGCTGATGCGGCGGGCCACGGGCGTCCAGTTGACGAGGTCGTTCGTCGCCTGGACTTCGAGTGTGATGTCCGTGGGTGCAGGTGTGTCCTGGTTCACCGCGATGCTCAGACGGTCGCTGAGCAGCGGATCGGTTTCCGTGGTGCTGCCGGTGGGATTGTTGCTCACGCCATCGGCGGCACTGTTGGCCGTTGGGTTTCGTCCCAAGGCATACTCCATGAGATTGCTGAGGCCATCGCGATCAAAGTCGGCACCGCTGGCAGTGAAGCCCGCGCCCACGACATTGCCGAACCAGCTCTGACGCCAGGCGTTCATAGGAGACACGGTGTTCACCAGCAGGAGCTGGCCGCCCTGCACGAGCGGATTCGCCAGGGTGTAGTGCGCTTGATCCACGAGAATGAACATCCGATCCCCAGTAGCGACGTTGCCACCGAGGAGATTGGTGACGTCGATCATACCTGAACTTTCCTCATCGGTATTGAAGGGAGCCGTGGCAGGACGCGTGTTGTCACCAAAACGGTTCTCGTCGTGCTTGAGCACCTTCGTGAGTGCGGATGTTCCTGGGTTGTAGAGCCACACCTTGGCATTGTGCGCGGTGTTGCCTGGATCTTCCTGGAGGAATACAAGGCCGTCTGGCGTCACGCACATGTTGTCCCACATCGTCGCATCGTTGCCCACACCGCCTTCAGCGAGAATATCAATGGTCCCGCCGAGTGTCGGGTCCGTAATGTCCGTGAAGGTGAGCCTCCACAAACGAGTGCGTCCGATCTGCGCGCCAAGACCGAGAGTCGCCTGATCGAGACGGTCGGTGGTAACGAAGTAGAACTGCGCAGGATTCAGAGGATTCCACGCGCCATCTTCAGGACGGGAGAAGACCGTGCCTGAAGTGGTGGTAAGCGTGAAAGCTGTGCCGCTGGTGATGCCGGTGGCGCTGGTCGTCGCATTCGTGATCTCGTTCGGATGGCCGGTCACGGTAATGAAGTAGAGCTGGCCGTTCGTGAGGCCTGCCTTGTCCACTTCCGTGCCGCTGTTGGTCTTGGTGCCGACATATACATTCACCGTGTTGTTCATCACGCCCGTGCCGCCGTCGTTGAGGCCGATGACGACCGTTTTGTTCTGCGCAAAGGGGCTTGCCACCACGTTTTCCCAACCGCCCACGGCGCTGATGCCCGAGCCGTTGGTGGCGAGATTGAACTTGCCGAGGATGTAGCTCTTGCCCTTGTCTGGACCGGTGGCGACGTTGCCGAAAGCCCAGCCTGTGGAGCCGCCTTCTTCACCATTCATGAAGATGCGATTCTGCGTGCCGAGGCCGGTGCCAGCATTGTAGAATGCCGAAACGGGAGGCAGATCAGCGGCGCAGAGACGAGTCAGCGCGGTAGCACCGAGAGCGGAGCCGACGACCTGATTCGTTGCATCCCAGCCATAAATGGTCTGAATGAGATCGTTGCCCGAGACCACGCTGAGCGTGCTCTTGTTGATGATCCACTCGGAGACGAAAGCACCGATCGCACCGTGGGCGCGGATGCTGCCCTGGGTGTTGTTCATCTCATGGTTCATGAGCAAGGTGATGGTGCCGTCGTTGTTGTCATAGGCACCAAGGCCGTCACCAAGACCCGCAAGCTGAGTGGTGCCTGCGCCGCCCGTTACCGGGAAACTGTCACCCACGGTCATGAGCGCGGTGGTCTGCCAGGCGGCAGGATTCATCGGTAGCATGTAAGGCGTGGCGCTTGAAGTAGGTCCGGTCATCACGGAAACGGTGTCCGCCTCGGTAATGCTGATCGTCGTGGTGGCAGGAGTGCCAACGAGCAGAGGTGAACCCGCAACGCTCAGCGTGGCGGTGAAGTCGCGAGTGGCACGAATGCCAGCGCGGTTCTTCACTGGTATGCTGAGTGTCTTGCTCGTTTCATTGGCCGCAAAGTTCACGACCACGGCGCTTTGTGCGGTGTAGTCCGTCACAGCCACGGCACTGCCGTCAGCGGTGGAGACATTCACGCTCACAGCATTATCCGTGCGGCCCGTGCGCTGGATGGTGACCACAGCATTGCCAGCGGCCTCGCTCACCGAGTAGGTGGCGGAGGCGAACTGGAAGTTGCTCTCGCTTTCCGTGATCGTCACCTGAGCGGTGGAGGAACTGCCCAATGCCGAAGCCACTGGTCCCGAGAGCTGCACACTGAAAGTGCGGCTGCCGTTGATACCAGCTCGGTTCGTGATGGGGATGTTCACCGTTTGGGTGGATTCACTTTCAGCAAACTCCACCAGCACACTGCTGAGCGCCGTGAAGTCGGTGCCCGCCACAGCAGTGCCATTCACCGTGCTGACCAGCACGGACGACGAACCCGAGAGGTCGCCTTCACGAGTAATGCTGATGCTCAACGTGCCAGCGTTCTCCAGAAAGGAGATCGTCTGGTTGTTCAGCGCATAGAACGGCTGGGCAGGTGTGAAGGTAACGACACCGGAGGCGTCGATGGTGAACGAGCCGAGGTTGTCGCCATTGGTGCCCGCTGGAGCGGACGCCGTGGCGGGCCTCAGGCGGAACAAGTCGAGCGTGCCTGCGGGTGTCGTGTCCACCGTGGCATTCCACGTTGCAAACGCGATGCCGGGTGCCGGACCCGAGTTGGCCACCGTGCCGCCTGTCTGGAACGAACCCCAGGAATTGGTGTCCGACTTGTTCTGCTGCACGCCGTTGGTAGCACCACCGGAAGCAGTGCTCACATTGAACGCACCCATCATCGAAGTCATCTTCGAAACGGTGGTGCCCTGCGCGGTGGAACTCTGGCGAGTCCAAGGCGTGGCAGGTGTAGCCGGAGCCGAACGTCCGCGAGTGGCGAACAAGGTCTTGGCTGGCTCAGCTCCCATCGTTGTGAAAGCGCTGGTGGAGCCAGCGATACCCCAGAAGAGGTCGGAGCGCGTGTTCCACCCTGAGCCAAAGATGGCGGTGAGGTCAGCACCCACCGTGCCGAGCGAGAGAGCCGTCGGCGCAGAGCCGCTGGTAAACTGCGAATGACTGCCCAGGTTGATCACGACGTTTTTCGTCGAACCTGTGCCTCCCGTCGCACGGATGCCGAGAAACAAATCCCCCTCGGCGGAGGTGGCTGCGGATGCAGCCGGCGCGATGAACGCCGTGCCCGCAGCAAGTGCGAGCAGGGTCATCGACCGTAGTTTGGAGAAGTTCATGTGTTCAGTCGATAGAATGTGAAGGGGTTCCTGATTGAACGATTAGTAGTTCGGCGTGATGAGACCGCCGTCTGAAGCACGACCCACACGCATCGAGCTGAGGAGCACGGGCGAATCGACGGTGAGAATCTGATTGGCGAGCGTGTCAGCGACAGCCTTCTCAGGTGCCGGGATCGAGGTGCGATAGGCTACATGCTGGTAGCACCAGAAAGGATACTGACCGTTGCGCACACGATCCAGCGTGTAGTAAGCACCGTTGTAGCTCAGTTCTTTGGCCCCACCGTTGATGGCGGTCACCGCATCGTTGGTGGACATGTAGCTAACGTAGTAACCATTGATACTGCTGGTCGTAGCCGTCATGGAGGTCACAAGATTGCCGCCCGAAGTTTGGCCGCCGTTGCCGGTGGTGTAGAAGATGCCGTTGAAGTTACCAGCAGGCCAAGGGATATGACTGGTCACAGCGCCACCGCTGATCGTGGGTTGATACTGAACGACAGTGGAGTTCACGCCGATACCGGACTCAGCAAAGGTGATCAAGCGGGTGCCTGATCCTGGGTCGCGGCCAGTGGCCCAGACATCAAGCGTTTCATCTGCTGCATTGCCGGTGAAGAGCGCCAGAGGAACACGTCCATTGGCAAAGAGAGCCTGCACAAGCTGCGGGGAAACGTTGTCAAACGGAGCGGGTGCCACAGCTACGCAGGCATTGCCCGAAGTAGTCGAAGCGGCATTCTTGTTGCTAGTGACACCAACGTTGGAGTCCACCAAAGTGAACTGAGTGCCATCAATGATGCTGCCGATTTTACTAGCAGTTGGAATGTTAGGTCCAGTCACCGTCATGCCGACAGTCAGGGCAGCAGTGGAAGCTGTGCTGTAGATATTGGAACCCCCGATTGTGTTGACCGTGATCGCCAGTTGGCCAAAGCCACGATTGACCACCCACTTAAACCCGATCACACCGACCTTGGTTTCCGTCAGCGGGTTCGTGTTAAACGGGGTGGAGTTCTGGAAGGTATCTTCCATTGACACGTTAGGCGCGGAAACATCCGTATCAGACGTGGAAGTGGTGACCGTGGCAATGCTGCCTTGGCCAGCAATCGTGCCAACGACGGAGTCAGGCTGGAAGGCAATCGGCACGCTGTTCGAAAGCGTGTTGGTGCCGTCCACCGAGCCGGACCATGAGCACTTGATGATTACCGGATTCCCTCCCACCGTGCCGTGGAAGATGGACTGGTTCGCGCTGGAGAAGGTGCTGCCAGTGTAGGCAAAGGTGTGACCTGAGGCCATGATATTGCGAATCGCGCTGTGGGTGTTAGCACGGAATGCAGTGGAGCCGGTCAGGCGGATGTAGGTCTGGGCTTGGGCCGCCGTGGAAATCACCAAGAAGGCGAGGCCCGCGAAGAATAGTCTGGCTGGGTTCATCTGTATGTGGAGTGGAGTTGGATGTGCTTGTTGTTGGGAGCTGGCGATTGAGCCTTCTCCGTCGCGCATCCTAGGCCCCAGCCAGGGCCATGAATCGACTGATCGAGTGTCACACTTTGGACAGTGAGTTTTTCGTCGCAAAGCAGATGTAACGAACGGTGACAACTCTGTGCAGCCGATGCATCAAGGCACCAAGCGCACGGCCCGTTTCCGCAAGGTGTTGTCACGCAACATCTTCGACACCGAGCAGCCGGAGGATCGCGCCTTCGCCTTCATTGAGCTTCAAATGCCGCATGGTGAAAGCGAAGGGACGCGACCACGACTCCGATGAAATCATTCATTCGTGGAGTCGAGACTCTTTGGTGCGAGCCTCGATCGCAAAAGAAAGCGTGAGCGTCACGAAACGCTCACGCTAGCTCTGATCTGATTCCTCGCAGGTATAGGCTATGCAAATATCAACTGTCTGCGAGTGAGCTTTGCGTCACTGCCTTCGCCTCATCCTTGCGGCCTGCGGCATACGCCTCGAACACACGCTTGATCTCATCACGAACGCGACGGAACACCGCCATCTGCTCCTCCTCGGTGCCGGTGGCGTGGGCAGGATCATCGAAGCCCCAATGATGACGATTGAGCTGACCAGGGAACATGGGGCAAGCCTGATCCGCATTGCCACAAACGGTGATCACTGTTTCCACGTTCTGACTCAAGAACTCGTCCATGTGCTTGCTGTGATGAGCGCTGATGTCGATGCCGATCTCGGCCATGGCCTTGATACCGAGGGGATGCACATAGCCAGCCGGCTTGGAGCCAGCACTCGCGACGTTGCAGTGGCCGCTCAAGGCGGCGCGGAGAATGCCTTCGGCGAGATGAGAACGGCAGGAGTTGCCGGTGCAGAGAATGAGGATGGTGGGCTTGGTCATGACAATAGAGTGATGAAGGATGAGAGATGATTCAGCAGCATCCATCAGGGCCGCAGCAGCAGTCGCTCTTGGTGGAGGTGTTGTTGGTGGTTTTGTTGGTAGGCAGACCCCAGCCA
Source organism: Verrucomicrobiota bacterium (assembly GCA_963204975.1). Taxonomy (GTDB): domain Bacteria; phylum Verrucomicrobiota; class Verrucomicrobiia; order Verrucomicrobiales; family Verrucomicrobiaceae; genus JAEUHN01. The sequence goes on from CAUJJC010000074.1 coordinate 41,046, forward strand.
CCGAGTATAACTCGGCGGATTGGTTCGCCCGTCACAGGGTGCTTGCTCAGCGGCAAGTCGTTCACGCCTTGCTGAATCTCAAACTGCTGAACGGGATCGCCTGCGATGGCAGGGATGGTTTCGTATAGGTAGGTCATGGGGTGGCTGGGTTGTGGAGAGAGGATGAAGCCAGACGTGCGAGGGCATCTGGGCCGATGGGTTCCTCTGGCTGCCAAGGAAGCCAGGCCGTGCGCTTGGCCTGTTTGTCCACGACTTCGCGCAGGTAGCGATGCTCAGAGGCTTCACGACATTGCAGCAGCGGATCGCAGGAGCCGCAATGAAGCAGGCTTTGATTGATGACCCAGGCGAAGGGCTCGATGTGCGCACGACGCAGGTCTTCCTGAAGCCCTGCGGCTTCATGCACCGGTGTGGCCTCCGGCAGGGTGACGAGCAGGATGTGTGTGAAGGCAGGATCACGCAGGCGTGCAAGGAGCTTGAGGACTTCCTCGGGCTGTGTGCTTCGCGCCTGACGTTCGAGTTCACGCTGATACGCCTCGCTTGCATCGAGCAAAAGCAACGTATGTCCCGTGGGCGCGGTATCGAGCACAACGAAGCGATCCGTGCCCTGCCCAACCTCACGAGCGAAGGCGCGGAAGACAGCGATCTCCTCGGTGCAGGGAGAGCGCAGGTCTTCTTCGAGCAAGGCACGTCCGGCTGCATCCATCTGGGCTCCCTGATTGCTCACGACTTCAGCCGTGTAGGCAGCGGTTTCACTCGCCGGATCAATCTTGCTCAGGGTGAGTCCTTCCACTTTGCCATGCAAGGTCTGTGCTACATGCGCGGCAGGGTCTGTGGTGCTGAGATGCACGGCATGGCCGCGACGTGCGAGCATGACAGCGATCGCGGCGGCGACAGTGGTCTTGCCCACACCGCCCTTGCCCATGGTCATGATAACGCCGTTGCCTTGCTTCTCGATGGAACTGACGAGGGCTTCGAGGCTTTCCATGGCGGGCGTTGTCCAGCCACCCTCCTCCGCCTTCACGCACTTGCCTTGGCCCTCAGCACTGAGCAGCAATCGCAGACCGGCGATGCCCAGAATGTTGATGGGACGAAGCGGCACGATGAAGCTCGGCATCGAAGTGATGAACTCCCTTGACGTGGTCAATGCCGACCATCCGCGCTGCTGCATGGCCTGGGCGGTTTCGTCTTCCGGGCACTCGGTTTCAAACATGCCGTTGATGACAAGGCATTGATTGCCCACACCGATGGCGCGTAACTCGTGGGCTGTGCGCTCGGCCTCACGCAGTGCGGCATCTTGAGGGCGACTCACAAGAACGAGCGTGGTGGCTGACGCATCCGCCAACGTGTTCACCGTCGCCTCATAAATGGTGCGTTGCTTCTCCAGTCCTGCGAGTGGACCGAGACAAGATGTGCCACTGGTATTGTTGTCGAGAAACTGATCCCACGCCTTCGCGAGGCTCATCAAGCGCAACGTGTGACCGGTGGGTGCAGTATCGAAGACCACATGATCGTAGTCCTTCGCTGCTTCGGGATTGCCGATGAGTCCTGAGAATTCATCAAAAGCAGCGATTTCCACGGTGCATGAACCCGAAAGCTGCTCCTCCATGCTGCGAAGAGCCGCTTCTGGCAAAAGTCCACGCATGGAGCCGATGAGACGCTTGCGGTAAGCGGCTGCTGCTTCGACGGGATTGATGTTCATCGCCTCCAAACCCGGCGCACCAGCAATGGGCGTCGGCTGGTTCGTGAGTTTTGTCTCTAGCACCTCATCCAGATTCGATGCGGGATCGGTGCTCACGAGCAGCACACGCTTGCCTGCTTCGACAAGTTTCAAGGCAGTGGCGCACGAGAGCGAAGTCTTGCCGACACCGCCTTTGCCTGTGAAGAACAAGAAACGTGTGGTGCTGCTCGCTTCAGGTTGGTAAATCGGAAGGTTCACGACGCAGCTCCTTCGTTGCCAAGGGCAGCTCGGAACCAAGCGGGACGCTCGTCCTTCGTCGGGTATCGGCCCTTCAGTTGCACCGCGCCATCCCAGAAGATCAGCGGCAGCACCTCGACACCTTCCGTATCGAGCAGTGCTTTGACGGCGGCATTTTGCACGAAAGCCATGGGTTGTTGCCCGAGATTGTAGCGTTCCACTTTGATCCCCTGCGTGCCAAACTGAGCCAGCATGGCCGCGAAGTTCACGAGATCAGGATCGATCTCGGTGCCGCAGATGCCGGTGGAGCAGCACATCGGCGGGTCATAGACTTGAATGGTTTTCATCATGGGCTCAGAGTAGTGGGTGAACGCCTCGGGTAAATCGCTATTTGGCTAATACGCCAAATACACTGCGCGCGCGATGACCTCGATTAGCCATTCCTTGTGCTTCGCGTTGGCTCCATCCGTGGTCGTGGCTCCACCAAAACAAAAAACTGCGAGCCCCTTGCGAGGCTCGCAGTTCTCAAGGAACCGAACAAACGAAATGCGTTCTACTTATGCGTCAGCGCTACCTTGCCTGACTCACCAAGACCGGTAATGACCTTGGGGGCAACGGAAAGGAAGTGACCGTGACCACCAGCGCTACCGCCTTTCTGAACAATGACGCCCTTGTAGGCTGGCTTGGTCAGATCGGAGTGCGTGAAGGTGCCGGAGATCAGACCTGTCGCCGCAGTAATCACTACGGTGTAGCTGGCATCGGCGGGGGTGCCCAGCTTGGTGACAATGTTAGCCGTCGAGATGTTGAAGTCCTTCGACACCGAGGGGCTCAGCAGGCCATCCGTGAACAGGATGTTCGCGTTGCCCGTGGTGATATTCACAGCAGGCAGTCCTGGCACCACACTCTGTCCGGGGACGACGTTATACTCGGTGCCGACCATGTCGGTGAGGATGCCTTCGGGCCAGCCATACGGATAGTGATGAACCGCCTGATATGGGCGGAACCAGAACATGTCCGTAGCACTGACTTCAACATGCGCACCCGGCTTGGCTATCGCCACCTCGCCACCAATGCTGCCACGCGTGCTGTAGAGCTGGGAGTAGAAGATGGCCTTGTTCGACGAGGTGAGCAAAGCAGATGCCGAAGTGATGACGGTGCCATCACCAAGCACGGAAGTGAAGGTGACGCCGCCGATGTTGGTCACTGCCACGGTGGTGTAGCCAGAGCCCTTGGGAACTTCGTTAGCGGCGAAGGTCACGGCAGGATCGAGTGCCACGGTGGAGACAGGACGGGCAGGCATCACAGCAGTGTAGTAACCACTGGTGGGAACGACACCCACGAGCTTGTTCAACAACGTCCCTGGCACCTTGGCGGTAGCCGAGTAGGCAGCGCGGTCCGCGACGAACTCAGACTGCGTAGCAAAGCCCGAGCGGGATGTGGCCTTCAGCGTGCCGGTGATCTGTTTCGTCCCTGTGTTGAGGCTCATCGCGAGCACATAGGGAGTGTTATTCACACGCGGAATCAGAATGGTCGTGGAACGAGCCACGCCGAACTTCGCCACACCTGCATTGTCGAAGACACCAGCGAGAGCGATGGGTGCCGCAGCGACCGTCATCTTCGTCAACGCCTCACCACCGATCTTGACGGTGGCCGTAAAGGCTCCGGTGCCGACGGTGACATTGACGTTGATCAGACCATGGGTCGAATTGCTCGGCGTAGT
>CAUJJC010000075.1 GCA_963204975.1 Verrucomicrobiota bacterium
TCAGCCTCCTGCTTTTCCTGACACCCAGCCTGCTGCTCGCTGAATTGAGCGTGCCGCATTTCTTCAGCGATCACATGATCCTCCAGCGGGATCGTGCCGCAGCGATCTGGGGAACAGCGGATGCGGGGGCGGCGGTGAGCGTGAATTTTAAAGGCAAGTCGGCCTCAGCCAAGGCGGCTGCCGATGGCAAGTGGCGTGCGCAGATCGAAACAGGCACGGCGGACGCAGCAGGAGCCGTGCTGACGATCTCCGCCGGGGCGGAAAAAATTGAAATCAAAGACGTGCTGGTGGGAGAGGTGTGGTTCGCCTCCGGGCAGTCAAACATGGCTTACACGATGAATCGCTCGCCGGAGTATGCGGGGCTCATCGCGGAGTCGAATCACCCATCGTTGCGTGTCTTCAATGGGCCGCAGGTGACGGCGGCGGAGAATCAGGATGACATCGCGGGCGTGTGGGAGCTCTCCACGCCGCAGACGGTGCCGACGTTTTCCGCTGTGGCGTTCTTCTTTGCGCGGAAGCTGCATTTGGAGCTGGGTATCCCCATCGGCGTGATCGAGTCACCCTGGGGTGGCAAGCCTGTGGAGACTTTTACCAGTCGCGAGGCGTTGAACACGCTGCCGGCCACGAAGGCACTCGTGGATGCGATGCTGAAGGATGAAGTGGGCTACGATCAGGCCAAGGCGGACGCCGCCTATGCGGCGAAGCTGGAGCAGTGGAAGGCCACCATGGCCGCCGCGAAGGGAAAATCGGCTGAGGAGCGCAAGCGCCTGCCGAAGAAGCCGGATGCGCCCAAGCGCCCGCTGCTCACCGAGGGCAAACCGGGTGTGCTTTTCGCGGCGATGATCCATCCCTTCGTCGGCTACTCGATGCGCGGGGCGATCTGGTATCAGGGCGAAGGCAATGCGAGGCCCGGAGCGGTGCCTTACGACCAAACGCTGCCGCTCATGATCGGCGACTGGCGCAAGCGCTGGGGCGATGAGTTCAGCTTTTACTATGTGCAGCTCGCCAGCTTCCACGCGCCCTCCACAGAGCCCGGCACGCCGGATTCGTGGGCTCTCACGCAGGATCGCATGCGTCTCGTGCTTGGCACCACACCGAAGACCGGCATGGCCATCATCAACGATGTGGGCGAAGCAAATGACATCCATCCGAAGAACAAAAAAGACCCCGGAGAGCGACTCGCACGCTGGGCTTTGGCGAAGGACTACGGCAAGCAACTGATCTACTCCGGCCCGCTCTTCAAATCGAGTGAGGTGAAGGACGGCGCGATCCGTGTGACCTTTGATCAGGCCGGTGCAGGCCTGAAATCACGCGATGGCGGTGCTTTGAAGCGCTTCGAGATCGCCGGAGCTGACAAAAAGTGGAAGTGGGCCGATGCGAAGGTGGACGGCACCGACAGCGTGCTCGTCAGCAACGCCGAGGTGAAAGCTCCCGTAGCCGTGCGCTATGCCTGGGCCGCGAATCCCGAAGGCGCGAACCTCGTCAACAGCGACGGCCTGCCCGCCTCCGTCTTCCGCACGGACGATTGGGATGACGTGGAGATCCAAGTGGATGTCAGTGCTCAAAAAGCCGCCAAAGAGCGCCGTGCGATGGGCGTGGAGATCCGCGCCATCGCCGCTGAGCGTGCCAAACACGACCGCAAAAGCCCCGAGTATCAGGCACTCAACAAGAAGTTTCAGGAACTGATGGCGAAGTATAAAGAGGGTGCGCCGAGGAAGTAGGGTTGAGTTTTTTCCATCGTTTCAGTGGCCTGGATTGAATGAATGGCACCTTACTGGAACCGTAGGGCGGGTTTGTTCGGCGAGGAGAGCGAGCTTTGGCAGTAAAGACGTGGCCGCCGAATAACCCGCCTGATGGCGCGGACGAATGCGGGAGGGCGAAGGGGAGGCGCGAACGCGTCCACACACAGGCGGGTAGTTCCGCGAGGGCGCTTTCCCTGCTTTCCACACTGGTGGCGCGGAACATACCGCCCTACGGTCGCTGGTTCGTTTGTGCTACGGCCCCACGCTCACACGGAAGAAGTAGCTCGTCTCGCTGCCCGTGTTCACCGGCAGCGTCACGGTCCCGCCGGTGCCTGAGGTCGCGCTGCCGATGTTCGTCCAGGGATCGGCCAGATTGGGGGAGGATTGGAGCTGGTAGGTGCGGCCGAGTTTGGTGGGGAAGGTCACGTTGATGATCGCGCCGCTGAAGGCGCTTTGGGTGATGCGGAAGGCGTCGGCTCCGTCGGCGGCGTTGGTGAGCGCGAGCCATTCGGCTTCGTTCGTCATGCCGTCGCCGTCGAAGTCATAGGTGCTGGCGTGGAGCGGGTCGTTGATCGTGCCATTCCCGGCGGTGGGCAGTGTTTCCCAGATGTAAGCGTTGTAGTTCGTGCTCACGGTCCCCGCTTCATAAGCGCCGATGTCCGCTGTGCCGACGATGGGGAAGCCGCGCTGGTCGCTCGTGGCGGTGCTGGCGGTTGCGGCATCAATAGCCGGGCTGCCGGGCAGCGGGGGCATGGTCTGCGTGGGGCCGCCGTAGTTGCCCAGAGGAGCGAGGCGCGGGTCGCCGCTGGTGATGTTCGCGCCCGCCGGGGTGAAGAAGCCGGCGATGTTGGGGTCGGTTGGCGCGTTGTTCCCGGCGGCAATGGTGTTGGTCAGCGTCAGCGTGCCGACGACGTTGTAAATGCCACCGCCTCTGCTGCCCGCCGTATTGTTCGAAAGGGTGCTCTGGGTCAGTGTCAGCGTGCCGGCGTTGATAATGCCGCCGCCGTAGTCCGCCATATTGCCGGAGAGTGTGCTGTGGGTCAGCGTCAGCGTGCCGAGGTTGTAAATGCCGCCGCCGTTGATGTCCGCCGTATTGCCGGAGAGGGTGCTCTGGGTCAGCGTCAGTGTGCCGCCTGCGTCGTTATAAATGCCGCCACCGTTGATGTCCGCCGTATTGCCGGAGAGGGTGCTCTGGGTCAGCGTCAGCGTGCCGCTGTTGGAAATGCAGCCGCCGGAGCCGTTGTATGTGGAATTGGCTCCGGTGCCGCCGGTGAGGGTGAGGCTGCGGAGGGTGAGATTCCCTGTGGAGGTGACGAAGAAGAGGCGGGTGGTGTTGTTTCCGCTAATCGTCACGCCGCTGGGGTGGCTGGTGGCGTCGAGGGTGACTGCCGTGCTGATGGTGATTTCGCTGTTGAGCGTGATGTGCCCGGTGAGGCCGGGGGCAAAGGTGATGGTGTCCGGGCCGGGGGTGGCGGCATCGGCGAGGGCCTGGCGGAGGGAGCCGGGGCCAGTGTCATTGGTATTGGTGACGATGAAATTTCCGGTGATGGCGAGGATTTGGCTGTCTCCCGTGCCGCAGGAACTCCAGGTCGCGCCGAAGTCGGTGCTGCTCGCCCGCACGCTGGGCAGGGTGACGCCGAAGGTGGAGGTGGCGGTGGTGGCGAGGTTGCTGTTCCGCCAGTTGAAGCTGCCGCCGCCGGGATTGGGATTGAGCACGACGATCCAGTAACGGCTGCTGGCGGCAAGCACCGGACTGGTGGCGACGGTGACAGTGTAGGCCACGTCGCTCGAGTTGGCGAAAGGGTCCGTCTGGCCGATGTCCGCCACCTTCGTCACGGGCACGGTGCCCGCGAGCGCGCTGGTCCAGAGTTCCACCTTGGCCGGGATGGTGCCGCCGGTATTCGCCAGCCGCACGGTCACGCCGGTGAGCTGAGCGGGCTGCGTGCCGGTGTCGAAGGCCTGGGCCATGTAGCCTTGTGCGAAATCGCTGGAATTCATCTGGCCGGTTGAGTCGTTGGCTGTGTTGGAAACGACCACGCCCGCGAGCAGCGCGGGAGCCGTGAGCGCGAGCAGGGCGAGGGCTGCGACTAGCAGTGAGGAGGGGGATTCCATGGCGTGTGGGTGGTGATGCTAGCGGAAGCGGCGGCGTTTTGCTTCCAAGGAAAAGGGAGGTGGTGGAAAAAAATGGAATGCCGACTGACGAATGAATGAAGGAGCATTCAGATCGCTGACACATCCATGAAGCACACCGGATGATCCTGCGTGGAGATTGGCTTGAGAGAGCGGGTTTAGCGAGCCTCGGTGTTCTCGGTGCGGACGGTCGAAGATCCCGCTCGATTCGATTCACAATCGAATCTACTCAAAGCTTATGCGCCTTCTCCTTGCTCTCTTCTTGATTGCTCACGCCTCCGCAGCCGAGCTTTCTGTCACCGCGCATCCGACGATCCAAGCTGCTTTGGATGCGAATCCGAACCGCATGATTTTCGTGCCTGCGGGTGATTATCCGATCACGGCCAAGATTCGCATTCGCGGTGAGCGCAGCGGGCTGTTTGGTCCTGGACGCATCATTCAGCAGAGCGCGGATCAGCCGATCATCGAGATCGATAACGCCACCGCTGCCGAGATTCGTGATCTGACGCTCACACGGCCTGAAGGGACGATGGAGACCCGCAATGAAGGCATCCTGGCGATCAAATGTCGCGATCTCGTGATCGAGAACGTGCGCGTAATCGACAACCACTCGAAGTCGGGTTCCATCCTTGTTACAGACTCTCAGGGCACGCGCATCAGCCGCTGCTTGGTGCGCAACTACATGTGTGTAGCGGTTGATGATCGCACGCAGGGCACGGTCTCCGGCTACGCCTTCCGCTGCTCCGATGGCACGGGCATCATGGTGCGCTACTGCACGGGCACGCTGATCGAGGGTAATCACATCGTGGAGAATGTCTTCTCCGCATCCAAGGAGGTCAGGGACCGCTACAAGCTGGGCGACTTTGTGAAAAAGAACCCGGAGAAAGGGCCGCACCTCAGCCAGCAAGCCTGGGACGCTGGCTACACCGACAACTGGCGTCAAGGCAGCGCCATTCAGGTGACTGCGCCGGAGACCAGCGACTTCACTCGCCTGCTCGGCAACCACATCGAAAACGCGGCCCAAGGCATCGACCTGCACTGTGATCATGTCATTGTGGCCAACAACATCGTGAACCACGCCCACATCGGCATGAAGGCCATGCATGGCAGCCGCAATGTGCTCATCACTGGCAACCAGTTCTCCCGCAATGACCTGTGGGCCATCGGGCTGATGCCCGGAGCGGCTGCGCATCCGGCGGCTGACGGCAAGCCGGAGAACTCCGACGGCGGCTCCATCATCGCGAACAACATCATCTCCGACTTCGGCCACGGTGACGCCCACTGGATGTGGGGACCGGAGCGCTCGCCCTTCAAATTCGACGCCGGACAGGACGACGACGATCCGCCGCTCGATAGCGTGCTCATCCAGGGCAACCTCGTTCACAACTCTGGCCCACCGCGCTACATTTACGATGTGATCATCGCCACCGAGGCGAGCGGCCCCAGAAACCTGCATTTTAGCAACAACGTCTTCCCACCGGGCACGCGCGGCGTGTGCAATCAGGAGATGAAGCCGTGATCTCGCCCACCTCTTCGCAAACTCCAAGTCCCCTGCCCTCCTTTGTTCATCCCGACCCCATGACACACTTCTGCCATCATATCTCTGCCTTGATACTCCTCGTTGGCTCAGCCTTCGCCGCTGACAGCCCAGCACCTTTTCACCCCACCACTCACGCAGCCGTTAATCAGGCTAACACTGAACTGTGGAACAAACGCATCGACTCCCATGGTGTCATCCTGGACTTCGTCGGTGACACTCCCACACCTGAAGATTGCACCTTGGGAAAGCCCAATGCCATCGGCTGGTGGAGCCCGATTGAAGACGGCCCCATGTTCACCGGCTTGTATCTCCCGGCTGCCTGCGAGCGCGCACGCCGCAGTGGCAAGGAGGAAGACAAGGCCAAGGCGCGTCGATTGGCTGAGGGACTCATCAAATGTGCGTCGGTGTCGAACGTGCCAGGCTTCATCGCGCGTGGCATGGGCACGGATGGCATGTGCCATTACCCACTCGGATCGGATGATCAGACTCACCCTTGGTTCTATGGTCTGCACGCCTACTGCATGAGCAGCATTCCATCGGAACAGGAGCGCAGTCAGATCATTTCGAAGATGAAAGAGGTGGCCACCGCCCTCGAAGCGAATGACTGGAAGTGCCCCTGCGATGGTGCCTTCAAAGGTGACTTCCGGGGCGCGTTCCGTGGCCACCTGTTTCGTGATGCGGTCCGCTATCTCTACATGCTCCGGGCGATGCATGACCTCACCCAGGACAAGGTCTGGCTGGATCGTTATCAAAAGGTGCTGGCCGAGCGTCCAAACAACAGCGAGCAGACTCGAATTCAGATCTGTGCTGAGGGTTATGCTCGTGATCATGAAGCCATCAAGAACATTGATGACTACCAGCAATGGATCTATGTGGGATCACAAGCCTCGCTAGCCAGACTCATCGCGATGGAAACCAACGAGACGTTCAAAGCTCAATACCAAGCCGGCCTCGCTCTGAATGCCAGCTCATCGCTGAAGTCCCTGGAAGCGCACAAGCTCTTCGACAACCAGGACACGAAGGTCTTCGGCGATGCCGACTGGCGTGCGGTGTATGACACTTGGTTCCCCCAACCCACGCAGGCGGAAGCCCAACGCCTGTCGAGCATCGCCAACAAAGCGAAGCGAGGAGAACGCAAGCACTACGAGAGCCGCTACATGCGCAATCCCCTCGCCGCCGCTGCCATCGTGGCGCTGGTTGGCGATGGCACGGGACGTGACGCCATCGAGCGCACGATCCGTCACTACGACTACTCGAAGCTCAACATGTCCGTGTTCTTCTTCGCTGAATGCGCGCACTATGCGTTGCCTGAGTTGAGGTGATCGGTTGACTCTTGTCGAGTCGTGAGGTGTTCTCCTTTGATCAGGAATAGGCACGGATTTCGCGCGCTGAATCCGCTGGGAATATCTTGAGTTATGATCTTGGCCCGCCACCTCGTCTGTGGCAGACTTTCACAACTCGCCTACCTCGCTCACCAGCGGACGAACATGATTCTCGCGCGCCTCTTTGTTGCCTTCTTTGCCCTCATCGTCACTGCCACCGCGCAGGTCACGACGACGGGTTTTAACAATGCCGCCCGCATGGAGGCACCGGGGACACTGCTATCGCATCCGGTGACGAATGGGTCGGAGCCAATTGGGCGGACGACGTCGATCAATTATCTGAATGGGTGGATCATCATTGGTGGGGAGTCGCCGGGGTCGCGGGAGGGGTCGGATTTGATCATGCGGGTGTATGACATCAGTGATCCGGCGAATCCGGTGCGCAGGCTGCCTTCGGACTTTGGGCTGAGTTATCCGGGCAATCTTTGGTATCAAAATGACTTCGGCTGGAATGCACATGGGACGGCGCAGCATGAAAACATCCTGCTACCGCAACCGGTGCGGGTGAATGGCTTCGGTGGCTTGGTGGAACGCGGCGGCACGAATGGGGTGCCGACGATCAACAATCTGCCCCTGTGGTATTTTCGCGGCAGCCAAGCGGGGCCGTGGGATGCCACGTTGCTCTGGTATGGCACGCCGGATCAGGACATTCAGCTTTCGCGGATCTCGATGGGGCCAAACAACATGGCGCAGCGTCGCGTGCTGGCGACGTTTGATCATGTGGGCCAGTTTGGCGGCGGGGACTGGCATCCGATGTTTTTTGGCGATCTGCTGATCATGGCCCGCAGCGGCGGCGCGGCTCGCGATGGCGTGGTGGTGTATCGCCTGAGCTACAACAACATGGACGACGGCGATGCGGCGAATGACAGCATCACGCCGCAGTATGTAGGATCGCTCAGCGGCGGCTTCCAGGGCTACTGGCCGAATCTTTTCAGCGATGGCACGGGGCTCTATGTGATCGGTTCGACGACGGACATTCTCATCGGCGCGGACATCACGCCAGCGGCGCATCCATCCGGCACGGGCAACATTCAAACGGTGGCCAGCCTCACAGTGCCGGGCTTTACGAATGCCTCGTATCCGGTGTATCAGGACAACTTTGGCTTCATCCACAATCGCAAGATCGACATCACGCGCTTCCTCGCGGGCGATGCGAATCCGATCGTGCTCACGTTGAATGAAACGAACCCACCGCGTCCGGCGAATGCGCCCGCGCTGCCGCAGGGAGCGCTCGTTGGCGTGAATACCTCGCAGATGTCGCTGGCGCTGGGCAATCTGTGGCTCACGGGCGGTTATCCGATCCCTGGCACGAATCAAGGCCTCGGCGTGTGGGTGCATCAGCAGGCACCGGATACGAATGCGCCGCGTGTCAGCTACCACATCCCGCAGGCAGGCCGCACGAACTACCCGCGCCATGCACCGCTGAGCTTCCTCGTGCATGAGCATCCGCGCAGTGGCGGACCACGAAACGGCATCGACTTCACGGTGCGTGCGGTGGGCGCAAATGACACGCTGGGTGCTTTCGTGCCTGGTTTCCTCATTCACGACTTTTCGGGGAACATGACCTTCACGCCCGATGCGGGGCTGGCAGCGGACACGACTTACCAAGTCGATTTCTTGAGCAATCCAGCGCTTCAAATCGGCTTTTGCGATGCGGCGGGCAATTACATCGAGCCTTACAGCTTCCGCTTCTCGACGGGTGGTGGCTTGAATGCATCCGCGCCGCCTGTTTTCACGAGTTTCACAGCCAGCAACTACCAACCGGCTCCCAATCAAAACATCAGCGTGAACGCCGCCGCGACTGGCACAGGCGCTTTGGAGTATCGTTTCAACTTCGACGGCACCTGGAGCGCGTGGAGCACTTCAACGAGCGCCAACTTCACTTACACTTCCGAAGGTCGTCCGCGTGTGCTGGCGCAGGTGCGGGATGCAGCGGGGAATATCGTCACCACTTCGCTACGGCTGCTCGTGATCACCGCGCCTGCGGGTCCGCTGCCCACGCAAAGCAGCACGCTAGCCATCGGCGATGATGCGGGCACACGGCGTGTGTGGAGCGTGAATCCAGACGCCAATACGGTCACGGTGGTCAATGCGGTCACTGGTTCAAAGGTCGCAGAGCACGCTGTCGGCGTGAACCCGCGCAGCATCGCTCGCGATGCGAATGGCCGCTACTGGGTCACCTGCCACGGCAGCGATGAGATTCGCGTTTT
>CAUJJC010000076.1 GCA_963204975.1 Verrucomicrobiota bacterium
GATCCGACTCTCGAAGTCACCGTCGATGTCGCCAACGACCAGGTCCGTTACGGCGATAAGAGCTTCAAGGCCAGCAGCGCCACCACGGCGAAGGAAGCACTCATTACCGGTCACTGGGACCCCATTGGCGAACTGCTTGAAGGCAAGGACGACGTGGCTAGCAAGATGAAGGCGCTCGGTTGGGCGGCTTAGTTTTCCCATGTCCCTGCTTGTCATCGGTCACCGCAATCCCGATACCGACGCGATTTGCTCGGCCATCGGCTACGCAGCGTTCCTGCGTGCTTCGAAGAACGAAGACGCGCAGGCGGCATGCTGTGGTGAACTGAATGTGCGCACCAACTGGGTGCTGAAGCAGGCCGGACTGGAGCCGCCCAAACTGGTGCTCGATGTGCGTCCGACGGCAGCGAGCATCGCACGTCGTCAGGTGGTGACAGCGAGTCCAGATGAGACGCTTCTGGCGGTGAATCGTCGTCTGCTGGAGCATGAGTTCCGCAGCATTCCTGTCGTCGATGAAGAAGGACGCCTACTTGGCATGCCGTCCCTGGCGGACATCGCACAGCTCTTGATGCCGCCGACTCAGGCGGACGATGCGAATCATCGACGGGTGCGAACCAGTCTGCACAACATGGTCGAGGTGCTCGAAGCAGCGCGTGCAGGCACGGCGGAGGCTTCGCGGCAGGTGGAGGAACTGATCCTCACCATCGCAGGATCGAGCCGCGAGACGACGAAGGCGCGTGCCACACAGTTCGATCCACGCAAGGTGGTTCTCATCGTTGGTGATCGTCCGGAAATTCATGAACTGGCCATCGAAACTGGCGTGCGATGCCTGGTGATCACGGGTGGATTCCAACTGGATGAGAAGCTGGAGTCCATCGCTCACGAGAAGAAGATTGGCGTCATCCTTTCGAAGCACGACACAGCGACGACGGCGCAGTTGATTCGCTTTTCGCGTCCGGTTGGCGAGGCTCTCTCACATGAGTTTCTCTCTTTCGGCACCAAGACGCTGGTGAAGGAAATCCTGCACGCCGTCGCGACGTCGCACCAGCCCTTGTTCCCGGTCATTGACGAAGCAACCCACCATCTCGCCGGCGTGTTTTCGAAGTCCGACCTTATCGAGGTGCCACGCACCAAGCTCGTGCTCGTGGATCACAACGAGTTCGCCCAAGCCGTCACTGGTGCAGACGAAGCCGAGATCCTGGAGGTCATCGACCATCACCGCCTGAGTGGCAATCTGCGGACGAAGGAGCCCATTCGCTTCATCAATGAACCGGTGGGCAGCACCAGCACCATCGTCGCGTTGATGTATCGGATGCGCGGTCTGGTGCCGGACAAAGCGACGGCACTGTGCCTGTGCGCAGGTTTGATCAGCGACACGCTGCATCTCACTTCTCCCACCACGACGAACACGGACAAAGACATCCTCAGTTGGCTGGCGGGCATTGCAAAGATCGACCGCGATCAGTTTGTGAAGGACTTCTTTGCCGCCGGTTCGATGCTGCGTGAGAGCACCCCCGCAGCGGCGATTGAGAGTGATCGCAAGGAGTTTGAAGAGAACGGCTGGCGCATCAGCATCAGTCAGATCGAGGAGCTGGGGCTGGATGAATTCTGGAAGCGTGAGGAGGACCTGCTCGCCGCTCTCGAAGCCGTGCGCGACAAGCGCGGGCTGCATTTCTCCTGCCTGATGGTGACAGACATTTCCGAGCATAACAGTGTGCTGCTGGTAACAGGAAGCCAGCGTGTGATTGATGGCATCGAGTATCCTGAGATGCGTCCGCATCTCCATCACATGCCCGGCGTTGTCAGCCGCAAGAAGCAGCTGTTCCCCTACCTTGGGCGAGTGCTGTCAAAGATCGTGGCACCCTGATTCGATGGCGGTGGAGCGATGGGCTCTGTGCATGTGAACGCATTGTCACGGTAGGTGTGTTGAGGAGTGGCATGGCTGCTGCTCATTCACGGCAGCCCCCAATGCCCCTCACACCCTCGCCGCTTACCCCAGGGCGCGCGATTCGTGAAGACTCGGAACGAGTCACCACGGAATGTCCACGCCCTGATGACTCGATTCTATTCTGGTTGTGCTTCAAGAAGCACGACTGCCTCATCTTGGTTCTCCTGGTTGCGATCACTGGCTGTTCTGTGGCCCACGCGGATACCATCACTTGGGATGGGAACGGCAGCAATGGCACCAATGCTTGGATTTCGACCACGAACTGGAATCCAGACTCTACTTCTCGCACGGGCGGTGCACCGACGGCCACGGACATCGCGGAGTTTGCTGGCTCCGGGCTGGCGCTCTCGATTGGGATCAACTTCAATGGCACCACCAACAACGGAGCTGCGGCGCAGGCGGTGGGGCAGATTCTTCAAAGCGGAGGCGCGTCGCGAACCATCGGCAGCAGCACCAACACGGTGGATGGCACGCTCACGATCATGGGCGTGGGTGGCACCTTGATCTCAAATACCAGCGCTCACCATCTGACGCTGGCATCCACCGTCAGCGGGGCAACGAAACTCATGCAGGTGCAGTTCGGCTCGGCTGGGGACATCTATGTTGGCGGAGCTGGCATGGTCACGATTTCATCGGTGATAGGTGGCACCCACGGTTTCACCAAGAGCGGCAGCGGCACGATGGTGCTCACGGGAGCGAACAGTTACGTCGGCGATACCACGGTGAATGCTGGTGTGCTGCAAATCGGTGCGGATGGCGTGGGCACGACGGGCATAGGCACACTCGAGGTGGCCAACGGTGCGACGATCTTCGGATCAGGCACCGTTCGAGGCAATGCGAGCACGACGCACAGCGTGGCAGGCACCGTGAGGCCTGGTGATCCGTCTGGAGGCATCATGCCCCTGGCGGATCTCAAAGTGGAAGGAATCCTCGCCTTCACACCGGTGTCTTCGACGTTCTTCGAAATTGGCAACCCATCGTCTGCCAGTGATCGAATCACTGGCACCATCCCTGGGACGACGGCGACTCTTGATGGCACTATCACAGTGGACTTCGCAGGCTACACGCCTGTCGGTGGTGAGTCCTGGCAGTTGTTTGACTGGGCGACACTCGTGACGACGAGCTTCAACATTGGCAGCACCATGCGCACCGGAGCGAACGGCGCGGAAGAGGGCGATCTCAATTTACCCGACGTGAGTTCCCTCAGCTTGCTGTGGAATGTGTCCAGCTTTGCGTCAACGGGCACGATCAGTCTGAATGTGGTGCCCGAGCCTGGCAGAGTCTCATTGGCCGTGTGGGGTCTGGGTGCCTTGATGTGGAGACGCCGGAGGAAGTGTGAAATCCTCATCCGCTGGAGCAAGGCTGGCCTTGAGGAGCGTATGGAGGCGCTATGAAATATGCTCGTCG
This sequence comes from Verrucomicrobiota bacterium, assembly GCA_963204975.1. GTDB lineage: Bacteria > Verrucomicrobiota > Verrucomicrobiia > Verrucomicrobiales > Verrucomicrobiaceae > JAEUHN01. The sequence goes on from CAUJJC010000076.1 coordinate 3,353, forward strand.
TCCGCTCGTGAGTCTTGTCCTCGTGTTGTCAGCCACCCATTTGTTGGGTGCAGATGACGCTTGGAAGATGATCGAGCCATTCTTCACTCCGCCCGCTGAGTTTGCGAAGCCGCTTGAATCACTTCGCTCGCCATTGCTGTTCAACGATGGCACGCGGGTGAAGAGCAAAGAAGACTGGGCACGCCGTCGTGCTGAGATCGTCAAGTCCTGGACCAGCCTCATCGGCGAGTGGCCACCCTTGATCGAGCATCCCACGGTGGAGAAGCTCGAAAGCACCAAGCGGGAGAATTTTACTCAGCACACGATCCGTGTGGAGGTCACGAAGGGGATGATGCTCGCGGGCTACCTGCTCGTGCCCGAAGGCAAGGGGCCTTTCCCCGCCGTGGTCGTGCCCTACTACGACCCTGAGACCAGCGTGGGGCTGACGGACAAACCGTTGAGGGACTTCGCGCTTCAGCTCACCCGACGAGGATTCGTGACCATCTCCGTCGGCTCACCGGGAGGCGATGCGCGCAAGCCTGACCTCGCCGGAGTGAAGTGCCAGCCGCTCATGTTCCTCGGCTACATTGCGGCCAATTGTTACAACGCCTTGGCTTCCATGCCCGAAGTGGATGCGAAGCGCGTGGGCATCGTGGGGCACTCGTATGGCGGGAAGTGGTCGATGTTCGGCTCCTGCTTCCATGACAAGTTCGCCTGCGCGGTGTGGTCCGATCCGGGCATCGTGTTTGATGAGGCCCGTGGCAGCGTGAACTACTGGGAGCCCTGGTATCTCGGCCTTGAATCAGGACGCACGCGCAAAGCCGGTCTCATCACGCCTGAAAGCCCGCGCACGGGGCCCTATGTGAAGCTGGTGGAGCAGGGGCATGATCTTCATGAGCTGCATGCCCTGATGGCTCCGCGCCCCTTCCTGGTCTCGGGAGGCTCGGAGGATTTCCCGTCGCGCTGGCGTGCCTTGGGACACACGATCGCAGTCAACGATCTGTTGGGTGTCAAAGATCGTGTGGCGATGACAAACCGGCCAGAGCATCCGCCCACGGAGGAGTCCAACGCGCAGATCTATGCCTTCTTCGAGCACTTCCTGAAGCCGTAGGCGTGCAGCAAAAAAAGGGCGAGCCCGGAGGCCCGCCCTTGAAGGGAATCAAAGATAGCGAGATGCGCCTTAGACGTCTTCGCCCACGGCGTAGCGGACGAAACGGCGGACGTTGATGTTCTCGCCCATTTCAGCTATCTTGGACTTCACGAAGTCGGTGATCGTCTGGTCAGGGTTCTTGATGAAAGGCTGCTCCATGAGGCAGGCGCTGGCGTAGAACTTCTCGACGCGACCGTTGAGGATCTGGTCGATGATGTTCTGTGGCTTGGGCTTGCCCTTGGCGTTCTCGGCTTCGAGGAGACCAGCGGCGATGTCGCGCTCCTTGGCCACGAGGGCTTCAGGCACGTCTTCACGGCGAACGAATTGAGGAGCCGATGCGGCGATGTGCAGCATGAGGTCCTTCACGAACTCGCGGAAGTTGTCGTTCTTGGCGACGAAGTCCGTTTCGCAGTTCACTTCGATGATCACGCCCACGCGGCCTGGGCCGTGGATGTAGGAGGCGATGACGCCTTCCTTGGTGGCGCGGTCGGCCTTGGAGCCAGCCTTGAGGATGCCCTTCTTGCGGAGGAGCGTCTCGGCTTCTTCGAGGTTGCCGTTGGTTTCGGTGAGGGCCTTCTTGCAGTCCATCATGCCCGCGTTGGTTTTGTCGCGGAGCTGGCGGACGAGTTCAGCAGTAATATCAGCCATGAGTTGGGGGAAAGTGCTTTGAGGTGGGGATTACTTGGTGCTTTCGACGGCGATGATGATCGGGTCGATCAGCTTCTGAAGGATGATGCGGATGGAGCGGATGGCATCATCATTGGAGGCGATCGGGTAGTCGATCTTGTCGGGGTCGGCGTTGGTATCAACGAGTGCCACGATGGGGATGCGCAGGCGGCGGGCTTCATCGACAGCGATGTGCTCGCGAGCGGCATCGACGACGACGACGGCGTCTGGCAGGCGCTCCATGGCGCGGACGCCCTTGAGGTTGCGCTCCAGCTTGGCCTGTTCGCGGTGCATCGCGGCCAGCTCCTTTTTGCCGATCATCTTAAACTCGGGCTTCTTCTCGATGTTCTCGATATAGTCCCAGCGGGCGACGCTCTTGCGGATCGTTGTCATATTGGTGAGCGTGCCGCCCAGCCAACGGTGATTGACGTAGAACTGACCGCAGGCTTCAGCGGCTTCGCGCACGGCTTCTTGAGCCTGGCGCTTGCAGCCCACGAAGAGGATGCGTTTGCCTTTACGGGCCAGTTCAGCGAGGAACTCGGCAGCGGTATCGATTTGTTTCACCGTCTCGTTGAGGTTCAGAATGTGAATCTGATTCCTGCTTTCGAGGATGAAGGGCTTCATTTTCGGGTTCCAACGCTTGGTCTGGTGACCGAAGTGGACGCCGGCTTCGACGAGTTCAGCTAGTTGTGCGGACATGTAGTAGAGGTAGCGCTTGTCTTCCGCACATCTTCCCGCCAAGGAAGACGCTCGACTCTCGTCGATCCGGTTGAGCAAGCCAGTTGAGGTTCACACCGGGTTGATCCCAGCGCCCCGGAAAAGGGGCCGCGAATCTAGGGGCGAAGACCGATTTGGCAAGTGGAGAAACCGTCACCGTGCATTCCGCGGCGAGCTGAGTGAAACCGAGTGACCGCGAAATGCCACTGTTCGTGGTCATTCGTCTTCATTCGGTTTGGATTCGTGTGAGGAATCACCACGAATGAAAGGATGCGCGTCTCAGAGTGGTGATTCTCCACCCGAGCGGCCGCTTCTCGTGAGGAACATCACACTCGCTCACGACAGCACCGCCACCTGACCGTCGCGCCAGTCCAGGCAGCGATTTTTCAGTCCGCGCTGGCTTTGGCGGCTCAGCACCACGGGCACGCTCCCGATTTTGAACATGCAGTCCTCAGGTGCGCGATGGGCGGGCCACCACTCCATCCGCCACCAGGCCGAGCCCTTGCTGGGTCCCGTCGAGGCTTTCAAATACTCCAGAGCCAGCACCTGCTGCGGACCGTGGGCAAGGCCCGCGAGGTAAGTCGCGAAAGCATTGGTATAGATGACGCCGCAGCGAAGCCGATGCATGGGAGGCAAAGAGGGGTGAGCGCGCCGATGCTATCGAGCAGGTTGTTCACATGCAAGCGCGTGATTGGGAATAACTTGCGGATAACCACCCCATGCCGCTACGATTCGCGCATGACCTCCCGTCGTTCGTTCCTCAGCAGCAGCCTCGCCCTAGCCGCCGGACAAGGCTTTAGCGCCGCCCACGCCCGCATCCGCATCGCCCAGATCGGCACCCAGCATGCCCACGCCGCCGGAAAGATGGAGGCCGTGCGCCGATTGTCCGCCCTCTATGAAGTGATCGGCCTCTCGAACCAGGAGGACTCCCAGGCCGAGACCTACGCCGGACTGCCGCGCCACACCACCGAGGCCCTGCTCGCCCTGCCCGGTCTTCAGGCCGTGATCGTGGAGACCCGGCTGGAGGACTCGTGCAGCACCGCCTTGAAAGCCATCCAGGCGGGCAAGCACGTCCATCTGGACAAGCCCGGAGCCCTGGACCACGCCGAGTTCGCCGCCATGCGCACCACCGCCGAGCAGCGCGGCCTCACCGTCCAGATGGGCTACATGCTGCGCTACAATCCCGCCTTCGTCGCCCTCATGGAAGCCGCCCGCGAAGGCTGGCTGGGCGAGATCACCGAGATCGACGCCATGATGGGCAAGCTCGCCGATCCCGGCACCCGCACGAAGATCGGAGCCCTCCAGGGCGGCGGCTTCTTCGAACTCGCCTGCCACATGCTCGACATCATCATCACCCTCCTCGGCAAGCCGAAAACCGTTCACGCCTTCTCCACACCCACCGGCACCGATGGCGTCAAAGACAACCAGCTTGCCGTGCTCGAATTCGCCAAAGCCACCGCCACGCTCCGCTGCAATCACGCCGATCCCTTTGGCGGCCCCCGCCGCAGGTTCCAGGTCACCGGCACCCAGGGCAGCATCGAGATCCAGCCCATGGAGTCCGGCCAGTTCATCGCCCGCTTCGCCAAGGCCTGCGGCCCCTACAAGAAAGGCGAGCAAACGGTGCAGCTCGACGTGCCCAAGGGCCGCTACGACGGCGAGTTCATCGACCTCGCCCAAGTCATCCACAGCGAGAAGGCGCTCGCCTGGACCGCCACACACGACATCCTCGTGCATCAAACCCTGCTGCAAGACGCCGGCATCGCCTCGTGAAGGAATTTTCGATGCAATAGTGTCATTTGAGGCGGATTCCCTCATCATAGCCGCCAGTCAACGCCCTCCTCCCACCCTATGGAATCGCACGAAGTTCTTCGCCAGGCCCTTGAGAACGCCAGCCCCAAGGAAATCGCCGCCGAGATCGGCGTCTCCCTCTCCCTCGTTTACAAGTGGGCCCAGTCCCAGGACCAGGGCAGCGGCACCGTCAATCCCCTCGACCGCGTGATGCAAATCTACCGCGTGTCCAAGGACGACACCGTCATCCAGTGGCTCTGCCATCACGCCGGCGGCTTCTTCGTCAAGAACCCCCGCATGGAGAAGGGCAACTTCGATCTCATGCCTGCCACCCAGGCCATCGTGCAGCAGTTTGCCGAACTCCTCACCGCCATCAGCAAAGCCGCCGCCGATCACACCATCACCGACAAAGAGGCCAAAGAAATCCGCCGCGAGTGGGACGAGCTGAAACGCTTCACCGAAGGCTTCGTCCGCTGCTGCGAGAATGGCGACTTCGACCAGATGGAGCAGCTCAGCCGCGAGATCCGCCATCACCACAAGGACACCTGAGCGCCGCAACACTCACTCGTAAGCCGCCCGATTCATCGCGCCGGGGAACTCGCCCTGCCGCGTGCCCACGCTCGAACTCGAGAGCGCGAAGCCATCACGAATCTCCAGCGTCTCCGTGAACGTCTCATACGGCCGTTCCGCCACCAGGTAGCGGCGCGTCACAAACACCTTGCCCGCGAACTCCGTGCGCTCCTCGCTCAGCAAGGAAAACCGCGGCCGCTCCGAGCCCCACCGGGCCACCAACGAACAACTCGGCAGCACCGACACGATCACCGCCACCAGGAACAACGAATGGATAGTCTTCATCAAAGCCATGCTACGAGACCGCCAAGGCCCTTCGCAATAGCCTTGTAGCTCCTGCACAAGAAAGTCCGTCCCCGGCACTGCGGGTGCAGAGGCCGCGCCAGAAATGAGGCCGGCGCGAGAGTTCTGATGGCAGCGCTAACGCGCCATTCTGATCTCTTGCAGTGAACCATCTGGAGACACCGATCAAGAGGCCGCGAAGCACAGCACCATCCATAGTTTTGGAACCTCATGAATCGTGGAAGTCCAGGTGCCGGGGAGCCTTTCTCACGCCCCCCAGGCCAATCTCCTCAGGCCCAGGCTGATGGGCCGCGAGCAACGAATAAAAGAAAAAGACTTGATCATCCGCACAGTTTACCCTCATAATCACGGGCATGCTTGCAGGCGTCCAGTCTTACGCGGACCGCACCAGGCCCAGCAATGGGCTGGCCATCGGGCATCAAGACCGTCTTCCCCGCGTGGCTGGGGGTGAATTTTCTCTTCTGGAAGAGCATCGTGCTGGCGCAGGGGATCGTCCCCGAGCGGCGGAAGTCTTTCCTTCCGCGCCCCGGCAGCACCGTTGCACCGCAGAATCACGCTGCCGGAGCGCGCGACAGCACACTCGCGCCGCAGGACTGCACCGTCCCGGCGTCTGGGATCATCCCCACGGCGTGGAAAATCACCGTCCTGCCACCCGGCAGCACCGCCGCGCCGCCCGGCCACTCCGTTCCAGCACGGAAAATCCGCCCCGCGCCGCCTGGGCTGCACCCCGCAGCGCACGGGGAAGCCATCTTGCCACCCCGCGCTGCTCATTCTTATCCCTTTTCCCACATCCCTTACCCCTTCTGACATGAACTGGGACACCCCTGGCACCTTCTGGGACGCGCCCGGCCAGACCTGGGACCAGTCCACCACCCCGCCGAATCAACCGCCAACCAAAGCCAAGAAAATGAAACGCCAAGCCTACTACCCCTCGCGCACCGCCGATCAGGTCATCTGGTTGGAAAACTTCCGCAACAAACTCCCCGGCTACCAGGGGGCGCTCGGCCTCAGCGCCGGGCAGGTCAGCGCCGGCGTGGCCGATGCCCGCTGGCTGGTCTATGTGTGCGGCTCCTGGCTGCCCGGCGAGCGAGCACACGCCCCCGCCTGCACAGACGCCTGCACCCAGGCCATGACCGGCACCGGCACAACCCCCCAGGTGCTCCCCGTCTTCACCGCGCCCGCCCTGCCCGCTGGCGTGGTGCCCGTGAACCCCGGCGCGCTGAACCGCATCTTCGCCCTCGTGCAGGTGATCAAAGACAGCAGCGGCTACACCGAGGCCATCGGCACCGATTTGGGCACGGAAGGGGCCGCCGTCACCCCGCCAGACCTCTCGCAAGTGCAGCCCGTCATCAGCGCCAAGGTCAACGGCAACAACGTCGATCTCACCTGGGGCTGGGGCGGCAACGGAGCCTTCCTCGACCAGTGCGAAATCCAGGTGGATCGCGGCTCCGGCTGGGTCCCCCTCGCCTTCGATACCACCCCGAACTACACCGACACCACCCCCCATCCCGCCACCCTCACCAAATGGAAATACCGCGCCATCTACCGCGTGGGCGACCAACAAGTGGGCCTGTGGAGCGCGGAGGTGAGCGTGAGTGTGGGGTGAGTTCTACAACCCCGACCACCATCATGCTCTCTGCCCTTCGTCACCTCGTCCAGATGGTGCTGCGCAAAAGTGGCATCCAAAAGAACACAACCGAAGAGAGTCCACTGCAGCGCTCGTTTCCCACCCCTTTCCAAAAATGTTCGACATGTGGAAAAAATCTTCTGCAGGGTCATGATCAATTCGCATCGGTTGTATGTGACTCCTGTGGTCTGAGGAAACAGTTGTGCCCGCGATGCCAGTCGATCCGGTTTCAAGCCTATGGAGGGGCCAGTCGCCGAGGTCGGTGCATGGCTTGCCGGTATCTGTGTGAGGATTGAACTTCACCTGCACCTCCAGTCCCCCAAAGTATCACCATCTTCGATATGCCCTTCGACCCTACCAAGCCCGCGAACAACTCGCCGAACTCCTCGGCGGAGATGCGCGCTCAACTCACCTCGCTCCATGATGACATCCAGCAGCGGACGACGGTGAGCGACCTCAACATCGCCATCGCCAATGCCTTGCTGAGCACGAGCAACAACACCAACGGCGTGAGCACGCTGGGCATGGGAGC
>CAUJJC010000077.1 GCA_963204975.1 Verrucomicrobiota bacterium
CTCCGCGCGCCTATACGCTTCTTCCGTGGGCAATCACGCGTCTTCCGTGTGCACTCACGCGTCGTCCGTGGGCTCCAACGCGTCATCCGTGGGCACTCACGCGTCGTCCGTGGGCTCCCACGCGCCACCCGTGGGCTCCCACGCGTCATCCGTGGGCACTCACGCGTCATCCGTGAGCACCCACGCGTCATCCGTGGGCACCCACGCGTCATCCGTGAGCACCCACGCGTCATCCGTGGGGACCAACGCGTCGTCTGTGGGCACCCACGCGTCGTCCGTGGGCACCCACGCGTCGTCCGTGGGCTCCAACGCGTCGTCCGTGGGCACCCACGCGTCATCCGTGGGCTCCAACGCGTCGTCCGTGGGCTCCAACGCGTCGTCCGTGGGCTCCAACGCGTCATCCGTGAGCACCTACGCGTCGTCCGTGGGCACCCGTCCGCCGTCCAGGGGCATGGGTTCGTCCTCCATCAGACCTCGTCCCGGATAGACAAGTCTATCTCCCAGCATCTTCGAGTTGCCGTCCGAGCAAACCGCCTAGCATTATAGGCTGGACTCCGCAGTGGGATGCCAGAGGCATCAGAGCGATTAGCCGGTTGGCTGAGCGAGGAACGAGCGATGCCACCGGATAGATCGCCGGATGAAAAGCACCCCGGAGGTGGTGCGAGACAGGCACTGGAACATCCTCCCAGAAATCACGGGAACACCCAAGCTCTCAATAGCTGACGAGATCACCTCCGCCTATGGCTTCACCGCCTTCACTCGCAGGAAGGCGCGAACATTGGACGGCAGGATGACGTGGGCGCGGTAGTTGTCGATGTTGCCGACGGTGCTGAGGACCTCGTAGGTGACTCCGCTGGAGAACCAACTGGAGAGGTCGGTGGACCATTCGACGGTGATGAGGAGGTCGGTGGCTTCGCGGTTCACCGGGAAGTCGAGCGTCAGTTCGGCGGGGGTCTTGGTCAGGGTGTCCTGGCGACCGGTGCGGCTCTTGGGCGAGGTGCGGAAGGCGTATTCGAGGAGGTTGGGCAGACCGTCTTGATCAGGGTCTGCGGTCTCGCCGCTGATGGAGGCATTGCCTTGTTCGGCGAGGGTAAAGTTGTTCGTGTCGTTGTGCCACGAATTCCAGGGGGCAGGCAAATACAAGCGTGAGCCGGGGACGACCTCCTCGGGGCGGCTGGGGCTGCTCCACATGAGCTTCACATTGGCATCGAATCCGCCTTCGAGATAATCGAGCTGGATGTCATACTTCTGCCCGGCGACGAGGGTGATGGTGCCGGTCCATTGCGTGGTGCCCTGGTATTGGAACTTGTCGATGATGAGCTGCCCGTTCACGTAAAGGCGAACGCCGTCATCGGACTCGGTCTTGAAGGTGTAGGTCTCGCTGAACTCGGGCATGATGCGGCCTGTCCAGCGTGCGACGTAGTTGTCCACGCCCACACCGGCCATGGGGCTGCCACCCACCCAATTGAAGTTGATGTTCTGATCAATGCGGGACAGCGGCGTGCCGGTGAAGGTCTGCACGTCAGGATAAAACTGGGCGAGCAAGCCGTGCGGGTTCGGCGAGCCGCTGCCCACGAAGACCACAAAGTCACTCCACGCGCTCCACTCGCTGTTGGCATCGGCGCTGCTGTCTTTGTGACGAAGACGAATCTTGTAGGCAGCTTCGGCGATGAGCGTGGTGCGACCGGTGTGCGTGCCTTCGAAGGTGCCATCGCTCAACGCGATTGCGGTGCGCTTGGCACCCGACTGACCGAGCGCGAACCAGATGCGAGTAGGCGTGGCATCATTGTCCCAGATCTCCCAATCCGTGGCGGTGTGGGTGTGGGCAGCGTCCTGATCTTCGAAGGCGGTGCTGGTGATGGTGCTCGTGGATGCCACGTCCAGCCAGCCGCCGTTCGCCATCGGACCGGCGATGCCTGGCACCAGCGGACGGTGATTGGCCCCGCCGCTGATCGCATACAGTCGAAGCGCGGGGATGATCTCCTCAGCGAGGCTGGGGCTGCTCCAATACAGCTTGGCCGATGCGCCAAAGGCTCCATCGAAGTATTGCATCTCAAGGTCGTAATACTGGCCGGCCACAAGGGTGATGCTGCCGGTCCACGGGACTGCTCCCTGGCCCACCCACTTGTCGATGAGCATCTGCCCGTTGACCCACAAGCGAACGCCATCATCGGTGACCGTCTTGAAGGTGTAGGTCTCGCTGAACTGAGGCTTGATGCGCGCACGCCAGCGAACGGAGAAATTGTCCGTGCCCACAGTGGTCGTGCTTGGCGGGGCACCATTGCCGTAGTCGTAATTGATATTCGTCTCGGTGCGAGTGAGGGCAGGTGTGATGCTCAGCCGCGTCGTGTTTGCGTAGTATTCAGCCGTCACACCGCGCGGATCATCGGGCGGCGTGGTGGTGAAGTTGCGCACCGCAAAGACGCTCCACTCGGTGCTCGATGCTGCGCTGCTGTCCTTGTGCCGGACTCGAAGCTGATAGTTCACGTTGTTGGCCAGCGCGGTGAACCCATTCACGAACGCACCATCCGCAAGCCCTGCATGAGTGAGCGCCAGGCCGCTCGAAACCATCGCACCCCAGACCTGCACGGGCACCACATCGGTGCTCCAGATCTGCCAATCCGTGGCCGCATGAGTCTGCGCTGCATCTTGATCCTCGAAGAGACTCGACTGCATCACGATGCTGACCGGATCGACCAACTCGCCATCCACCGCAGGGATCAGCATGTCCGGTGTGCGCGGACGGTGATTGGCACCGGCCGAAGGCACAAAGAGGCTCGTCATCGGCACTGGAGTCTCCGCGATCAAACTCGGCACCGACCACGAGAGCAATGCGCTCGCTGCCGCGAAGTTGTCAAAGTAGTGCATCTCGAACTCGTAGATCGTTCCGGCAGTGAGAGCGATGGTGCCTGTGTAGGCGGGGTTCGCGCCCTGATTCACCCAGCGATCAATGATGAGCTGACCATTCACCCACAAGCGACAGCCATCGTCCGTCGCGGTCTTGAAGGTGTAGGTGCCAGTGACAGGAGCCTTGATGCGTCCCACCCAGCGCACGCTGAAGTTGTCGTTCGGGATGGTGGTCATGGGTGCGCCATTGGCCCAGTCGAACTGGATGTTGGAATCCACGCGCGTCACCGGCACGCCTTGCATCGTGAGGTTCGGCCAGTATTCGGCATTCAAACCGAACGCACCATCCGCGCTCACCGTGATGTCATTGAACGACGAGAAGCCCACGGCTCCCGTCGAATCCACCGCCTTCGCCATGATGCGATGCGTGCCAGCACCTGGCGTGTTCCACGCAAACTCAAACGGAGTGCTGCTGTCACTGCCGATCAAGGTGAGTCCGTCGTAGAACTCCACACTCGTGATACTTGCGCCACCGTTGCTGGTGGAAGCGGTGGCACTGAGGTTCACCGTGGCTGCCGCTGCCCCGTAGTGCGTGCTCTGATGCGCAGGCGAAGTGAGGACCACATTGACCGCACCTTGCACGGCGGTGATGTCGATGAAGCAGAGCTTGGTATTCGAACCGCCTGCGCCTTGTGCGAGATTCAGCACGCCATCGCTCACCGTGATCGTCGCCGTGCCCTCGATGAAAGGCGTGGCATTCGTCGGGATGCCGCTGAGCAAGGTGACACCTTCCGCCGTGACTTCGTGCGTGCTGTCCGTCGTGGTCGGATCACCAGCGACGAGATGCACGGAATACGTTCCATTCGGCAGCGCCAGCGCCCATGAGCGCACCGTGGGCACGCTGCTGTGCTTCATGTGGTTGAGCGTATCGTAGCGCTGATCGGGCGACGAACCTGCATTGCGATCACGCGTGAACGCAGTGTTGTCCTCGCTCCAGCCATACGTGAGGCCGCCATCGCGTGCGCCATAGGCCAGGCCTGTGTCCGCGAGGTAACCTTCAGGAATCGGAGCGCCTGCGGGCTGGAAGTTGATGTGCAGATCAAGTGGCAACGAGCCCGTGATCACGCTGACGTTATCAAACAGGCCGGTCGCCGTTTGCGCGTTGTTGTGAGCTGTGAGCGCCATGCCGATCAGGACGCTTTGATTCATCGGCAGCGTCACGCTCGATACCTGCGTCCAGCCACCGCTGGTGCCCGAGACGTAACCGGTGATCACATTGCCCTGACGGCGCAAGCGCAGCCAATACGGCGCTGCCTGATTGGGGCCGAGCTGGTAATTCGAGCCACCGTCAGTCGTATCGCGCCATTGCACCTGAGAACCGTGCGCGCTCATGAGGTTGACCATCACATTCTTTGAGCCAGCCGCCGTGCTCTCACGAATCATGAGGCCCGCCTTTGTGTAGGGATCGGTGGGCGAGAACGACAGCACTCGCGCCACGATCTCACCATCGCCACTGAGTGGCTGATAGGCATAGTGGAAGGCGTCGGCGTTGTTGAAGATGTCGTCGCCACCACCGGACATGATGAACGTCCCAGTCGTGCCCGCGTAGGTTGCGTCGCCGGGCTGCCCCACATTGCCGATGTCGGCATGAAGCCACGGCGATGGCAGAGGATCGGCAGGCGGCTGCGTGGCCTCGGAGATCCATTGCTCCAGCACCGCCATCGCTTGCTGGTCCACCACGTTCTTGGCGAGGGGCGGCATCTTGTAGTGAGCGGTGGCGGACGCCATGCGCACATACATGGTGCTCTGCTCCACACTCTGCGGCACCAGGATCTTCGCCCCACTGATGCCGAGCGTGTCCTGGACGATGCCATTGATGATGCCCGCACTGCCGAGCGAACTTTCGAGGCGTGCATCCCAGAAGGCGTGAACGCCGCCCGGACGATGGCAATGCGCACAGTTCGAGTCCAAGTAGGAGCGCATGCGATGCTCGGCGGAAGCATTCGTGTCGTTGAGAGGAGCCATCGTCACCAAGCCAGGAAGCGATGCCTCAAAGGCACTCTCGCTCATGCCGGTATTCAGATAGCCGACATGATTCCAGGCCCGCATCTGATTGTCCGTCACTCCCGTCTCGGTGAAGTGCTTGTTGCTGTTGTTGGACTGCGTGTTGATCCCCAGCACTCCGCCCGAGTTGTTGGTGTGACACGCAAGACAGTCCTGACGACCAGGGTAATACCAGGGCTGCGTGCGGTTGATATTGAAGTAGAAATTCGCCGTCGCCAGGGCACTCGTCGTATGGCTGGTGATGGCCATGCCAAAGTAAACGGTGCTGGGCAAGGCCAGCGTCTTGGTCGCGTAGAGCGTCCATGTGGTGCCATTGCGCGAGTAGTAAGCCGTGAAGACATCGCCTGTTCGTTTCATGCGCAGCCAGGCATTGGGATAGCGAACGGCGGGCTGTGGTGCCGTTGGATAGATCGCGGCACTGCCTCCGCCTGTCGTCTCACGATACTGGAACTCGTAGCCCCCAGTGTTGTTGTTGCGGGCTTCGTTCGTCGGAAACACGAGCGCCATCAGGTTCCGGGCATTGGCTGCCAATGACTCGCGCACCATGAGCCCCGCCTTGGTGTAAAGGTTGGCATTGGTTACGGACTCGATGCGCGTCGCAATGTCGAAGTCACCCGTCTTTTGCGAGGCCACATAACGGAACGAATCACTGGTGCCAAAAATATCCGCGCCACCGCCCGTGACCGCGTAGCCTCCATTGAGCGGTGACGTATTGCCTGCCTGCGGCGAGCCAATGTCAGTGCTCGTGAGCGTGCCCAAGTCCACATTGCCCGTTACCGGCACATCCTCGGTGAACCCCGTCGTGACGAGATCGGCATCGCTGTTGTCAGGCCGCCACTTGTAGGTCATGCCATAGATCTGACCATTGCCATCACGCACCAGCACACGAGTTTCGAGACGTTTGACCAGCGCCGGATTGCCATCATTGACCGGCAATGAGAAGTGCTTCAGGAACACCGAGCCATTCGGGAACGTCCAGTCACCTGCGGGTGTGTATCCGATCTGCTGGCCATCGGGAATGGCGAACCACCGCATCTTGTCCGCGCGATCAGACCACAGCGGATTGATCGCATCATATTGGATGAAGCTCGTGGTCGGCACGGGCATCGCGCCATTGGTGTAGGACGAGGCATTGAGCAATCCCGTGGCACTCAGCGTGGTGGGCAAAGCGGCAGGCGGCGAACCCGAACGCGAGAGCTTGTAGATCTTGCCGCCGAGGCTGGACATCTGGCAGAGGTAAAGCTCGTTGTTGGAGTCCACACCAAAGCTCGACAAGCCGATGTAGTTGGAACCCGCGCTCGGCCCGCTGCCATTCGGAAGCTGGGCGAGCTGCACCTTCGTCGCTGGCGTGGTGCTCTCATCGAGATACCAGATGTTGCCCGTGCCATTGTCCCCAAAGATGTATTTGCCCGCGAGGTCGGCAGCGAACTCTGACCCTCGATAAACATAGCCACCGATCACTGCACTGCCCTCGCTATGCGAGTAGTGAATGATGGGACGACGGTTGGTGCCGATGTAGGGAGCCGTGAGATCGCCATTGTTACCCTCCACCTTGTCCCACTGGAAATTGAGAGCACTTTCGCCAGGGTTGATGACATCAATTTCTTCCCATGAGGCAAGGCCGACATCACCGATGAAGATGCGCTTACTCACCGGGTCGATGGTCATTCGATGAGGACTGCGAAGACCGATGCAAAAGAGTTCCTCCATCGCATTCGCCTGACCAACGAACGGGTTGTCATTGGGGATGTAATAGTTCTGTGTGATCGAGCCTGCGGGCTGCGGCTGGCGAGGGATCGGGTGTGAGATGCTGCCTCCACGTTGATCGACATCAATGCGCAGCACACCGCTGTAGAGACCGCGATCAATGCGCTGAGTGTTCACCGATGCCTGTGCATCATCACCATTGGTCAGGTAAAGAAAGCCATTGTCAGGATGGAAGAACATTCCGCCACCATTGTGCCAGACGGATTGCGATACCTGGTCGATGAAGATCGTCTCGCTCGCGGGATCAATCGTTCCATCCGTGTTCACCACGAACCTCGCCAGCCGGTCGCGGTTCGCTTTGAAAGTGGCAGGTCGAACCGTGGACGAGCCGGTCACTGTGCCTGGCGTCACCCAGGTGTAGTAGATGAAGACGTAGCGATTGTTGGTGGGTGCGGAGCCGAAGTTCGGATGGAACGCGAGGCCCATCAGGCCCGAATCATCCCAGCCCTGGCACTTGGCCGTGATGTCGAGTGCCAGCGTCTTCGTCGAGGTATTCGGGTTCTTATCGAAGATGTAAACCCGCCCTTCTCGCTCCCAGACCACCATGTTGTTCGTGCCCGGCATCTGCGTGATGCCGAGGGCATTGATGAAGGTCAGGTTGTTGAACGCCGGAACCGTTGACCATGAGCCCGAGAATGTGGGGGCAGTGATGGGCAGACTGCCTCCATTGTAGGCCGCGAAGGAGGGGCGAGAAGTCAGGCCGTAATCGGCCAAGGCGCTGGAGGTGAGAGCCAGGGCTGCCAGCGCGAGACGAAGGGGCAAAAAGGAAAGTTTCATGCTTGAGGACAAGGCGTCGGCGCTAAAGGAAATCGCAAACGCGGATCATGCGCCAGCGTCGGCACCTGTCGCCTAGACAATTGAATAAACCAAGCCGTTGAACGAAGTCGGACGAATCACTTCCCGAGGTCATCAATGGACAGGAGAGCTGCGGGCCAAAGCTCCGCAGCGCGGTGCAAATATCCGCCCGACTGTTGCACTCGAATGGCGTCTGGTCGCGCATCGCCAGGGAGGACTACGTTCGAGGCGGCTGCCGCAAAATAGAAGTTCCCCGCCCGCACGGCCTGCGTCAGTTCGGAGGGAGGCAAGTCACCAAGATCGCAAGAAGGATACATGCCACCGAGTGCCCGCTTCCCCACCCAGTCGAGAAACGGAAAGCCATGCAAACGCTCCCTGCCTGTGGGCACTCGAGGTCCCAGCCAAGCCAGTGTCGGATGGTCATCGGTGATGAGATGCCCGTCTCCAAAGGCTGGCTCTGCTGAGTGCAAATCACAGACGATCATGAGCATCGCATGCTCGGCAGACCGAAAAAACGGTGATCGCTCGGCCACGCCCCTCGCCCATGGTTGGGCCAGTTGTTTCTGGAGGAATAAGCGACTCAATGGAATCGGCTTGCCTGAGCCTAGAAGGCCGACCACGGGAGCCTGTGGGTCAAAGTTCGCCCGCACCATGATCGCATGTGGAAACACCTTCCTGAATGTGCTGATGATCAGCCCTGCGGTCTGCGGTGTGTGCTGATAGCACGGCAGCCAAAGGCAGAAGGCTCCATCGGCAGCGAGCTTGCCACGAACCAAATGGAAGAACTCTTCTGAGTAGAGCAAGGCGCTACCCTCCTCCGTCGGGAAGAAGAGATCGCCGATGAGCAGATCCATATTGTTGTGCAGGCGGGCCAGATGGGTTCGACCATCGCCCACGAGCACCTGTGAACGAGGGTCGCTGAAGAGCTTCTCGTTCCAAGGAGCGAAGTGTTTTCGTGCAGCCGCCACCACCTCAGGCACCAGCTCGATGGACTTGAGTTCCTTGAGCGGCGCATCCAGCGCAGCAGCAGCCGAAATCCCTGCCGCCATGCCAATCGTCACCACCCGGTCCTGCCTGGCATTCAAGAGCAGCGGCACCCAGCTCTGATGCCATTGCGAGGGCAAGGCTCCACGAGTGCCGCTCAGCCGTTGCTTGGTATTGAGCACGATGTGCCGTGAACCCGTTACCCCGTTCTCCACCACAACCACAGGGCCGTAGGCACCGGAATATGAATCGATCAGTCGATGATTCGCTTCGAGAGCCATGGGGTTCTTCGCGTTCATCAGACACCAACAGCCGAACAAACCTATCACCACTAAAAGCAACACCACCTTTTGCTTTGATCCTGACCAAATCCAGGTCGCAAAAATCGCCAGCAGCCAGTAGGCACCTCCCAGTGCCACTGTTGCTCCCCCCAGACCGCAGACAGGGATAAGAATGAACAACGCCAGCACTGCCCCTGCTGCCGCCCCCCACTTGTTCAATGACGCAGCTACCCCCATCACACGGCCTACCCCTCCTGTGCTGAGTCGCACCCATTCCCACGCCAAAGGAAACACTCCACCCAAGGCGCACGCCAGAGGCACGACCATCAGCGCCACCTTCCACACGGCCTCGAACAGCAAACCCTCGGGCGACTGCGCCATGAGCAAGAGGTTTTGGCTCGCCAGCTCTGGCAGCACCTGGGCTGAGACGAACAACATGAGCGCCCCCATCACGCCAAAACCTATCATGAGGCCGTTGCTCGACCAACCTCTCCCTCGAAGATGTCCCGCCATCCACGCGCCTGAACTCAAGCCGCCCAGAAACGTCGCCAGCACGCCACTCGTCGTGTAAATCGAGCCTTCGAAGACTTGGCGTGCCCACACGACCAGCACCGTTTGAACGGCCAACGAAAGAACTCCCGAGAACACCAGCACGATCCATCCGGCCCGACCACACGAGGTTGCCTCGGTAGCATTCGAAGGCTCACCGCTGCGTTCACCGCGAGGCACCCTTGAAGCCCAAAGCCAAGCTAGCCCGCCACCCACCACTTGCAGACTCGCAGCAATCACAAAGGCTACTTTCACCCCTACCCACCACGGGATCAGCACTCCACCCACCGTCACTCCGAGCGCCGCGCCCACCAGATTCAAGCCATAGAGCCGCCCCGCATCAGAAGTTCGATGACTCGCCCCGGTCACGATACATTCCACGAGCCTCGGGAAACTCGCACCTGCCAGCATGGATGCGGGCCCCGCGAGCACCACCGTGCTTATGATGGCCATGGTCGCAGTGCCCGCGACCAGCCCAGGAAACGCTGAGATCAACCCTTCGAACCACAGCCCGAAGGCCGCGGCCAATCCAGCCATGATCTCAAGGACGGCATAGACCCTCAGTGGATGGACATTACCCGTGGACCTTCTTGAGCCCAGCCAATTGCCCAGAGCTGCGAATCCAAAAAACGCGCACACCACCAGCGTCGAAGCTACCGCCGTATTCCCTGCACGAAGCGCCACCATACGCATCCACAGTCCCTCCATTGCCAGCACCGAAAAGCCGGATAGAGCCCAGAGGAACCCCATCACCCACGGGATGATCGTCGGTCCGCTCTGTTTGGTTTTTGCCTCCATGCGGGGCTGATCCCCACATGGCCTGGGGTGGAGAAAATGGCAGAACGACTAGCGACGACGACGGCGACCCAACATGGCCAGTAGTCCGAGCAACAGAAGCATCACACGTCCAGGCTCAGGCGACACGACTACGACCACACCATGGGACTGGAACAAGGATGTATCCCAAATCAATCCAGGTGAGAGAGATGGCAGGTCGAGATCATTGGCCTCCGTGCCATTTTGAGTGCGGCTACCGAACACGAACGAGTTGGAGGTCAGCGATACCCAGTCGAGCAAGTTGAACAAATCACCGATGACCGGGGTGTAGCTTCCGAAGTTGCTGACGGTGATTTTGCCGTTCTGGTTGAGAGTGAGGGCACCACCCACGTTGATGTAGTCGTGCCCAGTGAGATCACCAGTAACGCCGTTGAGCACTCCTGGATTTGTTGTGGGCAGCGCATCGATGAAGGAATCGTAGGTGCCGGAAGTGTAGCCCAGTGTGGTCAAGTTGGAGGTCGCACCATTCAACTGTAGCGTCAGCCGCGTTGTGGAAGCTGCAGGAGAACTTCCCGCAATCGCACCGCTCAAGGTCACCGCGTTGTCGGTGTAGATGTGTCCGATCTGATCACCCGCCGTCAGAATGTTCGAGATCGAGCTGCTTCCGCCGGGAGACATGGTTCCGACGAGGCAAACCTCGCCGATATGATCGCCTACCGTGACTGCTCCCGAGATCTTGGCCACATTTGCTGCCGTGGCGAAGGTCTTGCCCGAGGTGTCAGTTCCACCACCGCTGATCACACCGTCAAAGGTGTAACCGGAAGTCTTGGCCGACACATCGAGTTGCGCATTATTGCCAATCTTGATCCATGGCGAATCATTGATCGTTCCCGCCACTCCCAACTTAACCGAGCCTGCGCTGATCGTCGTATCACCACGATAGGTATTGGCATTGTTCAGAGTCAGCACAGCCGAACCAATCTTCGTCAAGGCCACGTTATGCTGAATCACTCCTGAGTAGGTGAAGTCAGACGACACACCATTGCCAACAGTCAGAGTCTTCATGCTCGTGCCGCCATTGGTAATGAAGCCGCTGGTGACGTTGGCCACTGTAGCAGGTGTGCCTGGATTGGTGATCGCTCCGACCGTTTGATTCTGGCCGTTGAGATCCAGCACACCGTTCGACGTAGTCGTCAATGTCGTCGTAGTAGGCAATGCATTGTCCGTGCCAACGAGCAGGCGACCACCTGTGATGTTAGTCGCGCCAGCATAAGTGTTCTGGCCGGATAGAATCACGGTGTCAAAACCCGCCTTGGTAAGCCCGCCAGTGCCGCTGATGACGCCCTGGACTTCCAGGATGGCACCTGATGCCTGATATTCTTCCATCGCGCGGTTGTCATTGACCTGCTTGCCCGAGTCGAGACCGTTAGCCCCTTCGTAGTAGCGATCTCCGAGGAATGAATCAGCAGTCAGGTTGAAGGTCACATTCGGATTCAGAATGCGGAGGACTCCACCAGATGATTGAGCATTCGAATGCCCGTCACCATTGACGTAGGCCTGAATACCACCGCCGTTCAAGGTAACGGCCACGCTCGTCGTCGGCTGATTGGCCCCCACCTGGAGGGTCGCCTTGCCGAGATTGACCGTGCCTGAACGCGCCCCATCAATGCTCCAACGCTCAATCGAACCTTCGTTGTAGGTGACGGAAGCATTGGTGGGCGAGAACCCTGCCACTCCGATCTCGAGCGTTCCGTAGCGGTTGACGGTCAGGTCGCCCGTTCCGAGAGAGCCGTTGTGAGTCACGAACACTGCACCTTGGTCGATCACCATCGGCCCTGAGAAGGATGTGCTGTTTCCACGCACGTAGAGTGTGCCATCACCCCATTTGGTCAGCCTGTTGGCTCCGATCAGAGAAGCCACCGAAATCCCCGAACTGATACTGTTGGTCAGATACGCCCCGTTGGTGCTCGCCCCGATATTATTGGCGACTGACACATTGGCGTCCACGTTGAGGATTGCATTGGAAGCCATCGTCAATGTGCCTGCTGACAAGATTGAGCGATTCCGGTTTACGGTGAACCGCAGATAAGCGTCGAGCGAGCCGTTAGCGGGACCGTTGCCGATGCCACCCGACTGCTGAATCTCAATGTCGGAGATGCTGTGAACACGGTCATCAGCATTTGGATCCCAGTCGATGGTCGCATAGTCCACCGCCGTCACCTTGCCGAACGAGTAGCTGTAGTTGAGGAGCGTGTCCGCAGGCTGAGCACGCAGATTCAATTGGGCGGCACTGGCTGTGCTTCCATTAAGGACAATGGTATTGGTGCCCACCGCATTCCCACCAGAACCGAACTGGCTGAACTGAAGAGCGCCTTCATTGACCACCCATCCACCACTGTAGCCATTGCCTGCACCTCGTGCCGCATCGCTCTGATCATTGCCCACCACAAGCGTGCCAGTGCCGAACTTCGTGACTGAACCCGCCGTCAGATTGCCGTTCAGTTGGATATTTCCAGCCGCATAGAACAGAGCCTCATTCGTGCCCGTGCTGCCGAACTTGAGATTCGGGTTGATGGTAAACGTGGAAGCGGTGGAGATCACAGATCCCACGTCTGCACCGCTGCCGCCGAAGATCACAGTGGCATCGTTATTGGCACCAGTGGGGCTATTCAGGGCAAAGTTACCTCCACGAAGCGCGAAGATGCTGGTCTCAAAGCTGCCCATCGTGGTGGCTGCGGTGAGGTTCACGACTTCCGTGCCCAAACCTGCACCGGTCGGCATGGCAACCATCGCTCCGTCAGCCACTGGGACGATGCCGTTCGTCGCGCTGTAGGTGACAAAGCGATGCGCCTGACCTTCGATGTAGTAGCCTGGAAGCATTCCAGAGACGGCTGCTGTGGCGGAAACGGTCGGTGCCGTGGTAAACACTGCGCGAGCTTCGCTAGTTGCGGCCCCAGCCACCAAGCCCAAGTTGGCGCTGGCAGTCGGGACAAACACCATCGTTCCACGACCAGAGCCTGCTCCTGCACTGGCGGCAGCACGAGTGAGGGAGTTAGCCAGCAAATGAGAGTCTCCGTTGGTTCCCTGGTAGGCGAGAACAATGCGCGAACCACGGTCAAAGGTGACGTCTCCTACAGTCTCGGTTGCGCCTGCCACGGCGCTGGCACCCGTCAAAGTAAGGTAGGAGCCATCCAGTTTAATGCCGGTCGCGTCATCCCAGCGATTGCTGTCGGCCCCCGTCGCTGCCGCATTCTGGAAGACGAGATTGCTCAGCGGATGGAGCCGGATGTTGGAGTAGTAGTTGGCCGTTCCCGCCACATTCCGCACAGACCCAGCGGCTTCGATGCGAAGACCGCCATAAACATCGACGAGTGCAGCCCCCGCAGAACCAATGCCCAAAGGACCCGCCGCATCGGCTGCGGCCATCGAAGTGTTAAAGCGCAGCGTCATGAAACGGGACACCACCGTCTGTCCCGTGTAGGTGTTCTGATCTTGGAAATACACGAAGCCACTCGAGCCCGTGTTGCCACTGGGTCCGAGAATGGCTTGGTTGCCGATCTGCACATCCGTTGGTGTAGTTCCGCCCAAATTACCAATACCACCTGTAGAGAGGTTTACCGAGAGTGTGTTTCCTGACGTATGTGTGAACCGATACACGGGGTTGGTGCTGGTGCCGCCAATGACGCTATTGGGTAGGTTGGCCAACCCAGGTGCAATCGACGGTCCAGTAAAGTTGCGATCTCCGTTGGCACCCAGGTAAAGTCTGCCATTGCCAATCGTAGCGAAGTCGAGGGCGTTGGCGTTGTTCGTCTCCAGTGCAATGATTGCCACCTGGTTTGAATTGTTCGCACCCGAACTAATCATCGTCTGGTAGTTGGCCTGCGTGAAGGCACCAACAGAGCGGAAGATCGAAGACGAGTAAGGAGTGCCGGTGAGGACCAGCTTCTGGTTTGCTGCCGTGTTCACGTTTGTGAGTGCGCGCACCTGGATCGCTGCCCCTGGGTTCACGAAGATGTTTCCTTTCCCAAATGTTGCCGTGGTATTGCCCACAGCGGCATTTCCGAAAGCGAGCAATCCAGCATTCACATACACATCGGCATTTAGATTGTTGTTGGTCGAGTGGACCCAAAGAGTGCCGGTTCCGATCTTGTTGAACATCACTTTGCCGCCATCAGTAACGATAGACTCCGACGTGCCGGACGCTCCAGCCCCGCCGCCAAGGACTGTATTATTCACCCCGCTGTTAAGCACTGTATTGCCGAGCAGGGTGGTAGTCCCCGCCACGGCCACTTCATAGCTGTTACCACCAGTGATGCTGAGAGTCTGACTGCCGATAGTCAGGTTGTTGAACGTGATTACCTTCGTAGTTCCCGAGTTATTGTTGGCCACAAAGTTGCCGCTGGTGGCAGATCCCGTCGCATCGGCATAGGTGATCGTGTTTCCGGTGACACTGGTAATCGTAAAGTTACCCGTATTCGCACCAGTGCTCACGTTGATGCTTTGCCCATTGACGAATCCATGGCCACCAGGCAGTTCCGCTGTCACGACGCCCGCTGCGCGGGTGTAGGTGCCTGTGTAGAAATTGCGGTCCACGTTGATCGTTGACGATCCATTGACGATCAGATTCAGTCCAGCTCCTGATCCGCTGGTGTATCGGACGAACTCCCTTTCGGTATCGGCGGCACCTGTCACCGCACTATCGACACGAAGGTCCAAGATGCCTTGCATCAGGGTGATGTCACCATTGCCTAGGCCGCCTGCCACCAAGTTTGTGCTGGTGTTGACAGCCACGTTGGTGGCACGAGCCATCGAACGCAAGATGCCGCCCTGGAGCACGGTGCCCGCCGTGTAGTTATTGAGCGCATTGACGTGATTGAGTTCAAGGACACGGGATTTGCTGTCCGACGGCCCTTTGATGAGGGTGCCCGTGCCGGTGACCTGACCACTGAGGTATAAGGTGCTGGCAGCCGTGCTTCCATAAGCTGCATCTTCGACCGCAATGGAAGAACGTCCATTCAGCGTCGTCGTTCCTTCCACTCGAAGGTTATAGATGTTGCGAAGGTCCACGCGAAGGAGCTGGCCGATGTCTCCATTGCTTTGGCCGAAAGTGATGCCACCAGACAAAATGACTGTCTTGCTCTGGATCGCCGTCGCTGCCGATCCAGTGGAGCGATCTACAAACACCGTGGCGACTGGAACGTAGTCACCAAGAATGAGTCCCTTGGCAAACCTGACTGTTGTTCCGGTGAAATTGGTTCCACCACTATTCCCCTGGCCCGCCAGGAGATTCAGCACGGTGCCCGCGCCCTGGAAGATCACGTTGCCGCCATTACCACCTATGGTCGTAGCGACATGCGTCGTCACGTCCGTCGTATTGCGATAGTTCAGTTCCAGCGTGCCCTGCTGAATCCGAATATCACCCGTGAAGCCAGGATTGTTGCCAAGCAATTGGAAATTCCCAGCACCAAATTTGGTGATGCTACCCGCTCTGATCTGGCCAGCCGTGTTGGGGTTGGCGAAATCGCCGATGGCGGTCGTTCCGTTGTTGTAGAGGAGCAATTCGTCAAGACCTCCAGTGCCCGCCCAAACACCAGCAGTGATGGTGCGTGTTCCGTTCGAGATAAGACCGCCACTTCCGAGGATGAGGCGGTTGGCCGATGTGGTATTGTTAGCGCCGGCAGCGAGAGTGATATTCTGGTCCAGTCGCACTGCGTAAGCGTTGATGTCAAACCCGGTGCCAATCACCGTTGCGGCCGTGCTAAAGAACAATCGATTGTTGGTGAAATTGAGCGTGCCCGTGCTGGTGCCCCCAGTATGAACGGCATCAAAGCCAGCAATCGTGAATCCAGTATCCGCATTGTAAGTGATGAACTGTGTATCTGAGTTGCTTACCATCCAGGGAGCTACCATTCCGTTGGTCACCGTTGGGGCAGGCCCCGTCAGCATCACACGCTCATCTGAGCCAAGCTGGCTGCCATTGTGGATGAACTGAATCGTTCCATTCCCCACGCGGGTAATGGATGGCGTGCGCAGCTCAGTGCCCCGGCCCACAACTCCGCGAACGATGTCGATGCGATTTCCCCCGTTTCTAGCCTCAATGGCTCCTACGGTCTCAACCACTTCAACAGCTGCGTTGCCCTGCAAGCGGAGAACGTTGTCGTTGAGATTGATGCCCACCGAATCCTGCCATCTGCCTTGAGTTGCCGATAGCGACAATACTCCGGCGGAGGTGTTATCGAAACGCAGCGTCGCCCCAGGTCGAAGCGTCACTGGAATGTTGGCATTGGTCACGGGGTTGATGAAGGTGCCCGCCTCACCAGCAGCGTTGACAATGCCATAAGTCTCGATGCCGGAAGTCGTTAGTGTGCCGCGGAAGTCAAGGGCACTGCCACGATTCACCACCGTAGAGCCGGTGAAATTTTGTGAACCTAACAAAACCACCGTCCCCGTCGTCCATGCTCCGCCATTCTGCACGGTCATCGGAGCACCCACGATCAAGTTCGTCGGGCAGGTGTAGTCCGTGAGGACGTTCTGGTTGCCGTTGCTACCGACGAACAAAGTCGCACCGCCAGCACCAAGGCGGTAAGTATTCCCAAGGCCCGGGGCGAGCGTGGAGGCATCGTAGCTACCATTCGCACCCACATGATTCGTTGCTGAACCGATGAACCACATCCCATCACCAATCGCACGCTGATCGAGTGCTTGGTTATAAACTGTCCCCAACGCAAGAACAGCCGATGACGGGTTCACTGTATTGAGATGGTAGTCGAATGAATTGCTCTGAATACCGCCTAGCCCAAGAGCACGTAACCGCACCTGTTCGAGAGAAATATCCGCCGCCAGACTGAAGGTCGCTGGCCAGCTCAGATTACCACTGACATACATATTCTGCCCGGCGCGAAGATTCCCTGCATCATTGATCTGGAATACCGAAAGCGGCCCCTGGAAGACGTGGCCGGTCCCGAGCTTTGCTGTCGTGCTTAGTGTAACCTGATTGCCTTCATACGATCCAAACAAATTTCGTCCACCACCATTGAAGAAGGTGCCGCCATTCCAGTTGTTCACGGCGTTAAAATAGACCGACGCTCCATTAGACCTGCGGCTCACGGTTCCATCCCCGCTGATGACATCATTGAAAGTAATAGCCGTGCCGTCTGCCTGGAAATGCCAGTCACGATCAAAGTTGGTGGTGCCATTGACCCAGATGGAGGAGGCATTGCTAGCGATGAAATAGGTGAAGGCTGAGCCCAGTGCCCCACGAACCTGAAGATCCTTCACCACCACCGTCTTATCGTCATTATTGGACAGGATGCGATCAACCGCCAGACGACCTGCGCCGCTGGAAACGAAGTTCGCACTGGTAACGGGCTGCGTTGAGCCAAACAAGAGGCTTGTGTTTGCATAGGTCGTTACTCTCTCAGCGACAGCCGTGCCATCTCCATCGGTGGATAGCAGCAGACCATAGTTGGTGCTGCCGCCGTTGATCTCGACAGTTGGATTCAATCCCAGGGGATTGGCTGCACCATCTGCTGAACGAGCATTGATAATGCCACCATACACACGCCACAGGCCCGCCGAGTTTTGATTGGCGCCACCTTCCGTATGGCTAAGCACGAAGTCCTGCGCTCCTGTCTTGGTCACCGTATTGGTGCCAGCATTGAATCGTCCCTGGAAGAACAAACGACCGCCAGCCATACGCAGCACCGTGTCTGATGCAGTTAAGGTTGTGCTCCCCCGGACCATGACCAAACCCTCAGTGCTGGTAAACATTGGAGCATTGACGGTGAGACTATTGATCAGCGCATTCTGCGTGCTCGAACGAAGATTGGAGGTGACGTTGGCCACGCTGATCCCGTTGCTGCTAGCGAGAGCTGGAACTGTGATGTCATACCCGTTGGGTCCGCCAAAGAGCAGACTATCGATCCCATCCACCACCTCCGAGGTGGTTTGGGTGC
>CAUJJC010000078.1 GCA_963204975.1 Verrucomicrobiota bacterium
AGCCGGCCGGATCGTAGCAGCCGGGCGTCATGATGCAGTGGCCAGTGAGGGCTTCCATGCCGTAGTCCGGGTGGCGGGGATTGGTCACCTGGCGGGTGAGGGCTACGGATTCGCGGTTGGCCTCGATCGGATGCTGGACGAGGAGGCGCGACTGCTGCCAGGCCAGGGCGTGCGTGCCGAACACGAAAACGATGCTAACAAGGAGCCCCGCCTTCGCCCACCTGGCCAGGACCCACGTCAACCCGGCGGCCCAGAGGGCGAGCAGCACGGGGATGAAGGGGATCAGATACCAATGATAGGGACGGGTATGCCCGGCGATGGTGTGCAGGATCATCAGCGCTGGGGCTCCGACGAGAAAAAGGATCAGCCCGCGCTGCGTGCGGTGGTTCCACAGGTGCTTGGTGCCGAGGGCGACGAGCGACCACGAGAGGGCTAGCACGATGACATCGAGAACCACGGGCAGACCTTGATCCCGGACGGCGGTGCTGAAGGGATTCGTCGCGCTCCAGGGCAGCCAGGGCGCACCGCAGGCGAGGTAGCAAGCGGCGTCCTTGATCCATGCGAGGTCGAGACTGCCGGGCAGCACATGCTGCTCCAGGAACTTGAGGAAGGGCACCAACTGCGGAGCCATGATACCGACGACGAGAAGGACGGTGATGAGATTCCCCACCAGCCAGCGGGTGGACTGCGCGAGGCGGTCCTCTTTGATTTCATCGGTCCAGATCAGCGCCAGCGCAGCGGCGGCCATGCCGAGCGGGAAATACACCGCGCCGAGATGAGTCCAGAGCACATAGAACTGCACGAAGCCCATGAGCAGCCACCAGCGCCAGCGCCCGGTCTGCACCGCACGCCCCACGATGCCGATGAGCAGGATGAGCAGCAGGAGGACAAAGCCGTAGCCGCGCGCATCGACGCCAAAACGCACCAGCCAGGCGTGCCCAGACCAGGCGAGCACCACGGCAGGTGCGGCGCGGGACCAGCCCCAGACGTTGCACATCCAGACAATCGCGAGCAGCGAGGCGAGCCCGGCGAGCAGGGTGGGCAGGCGCACCCAGGTCTCGCTGAAGTAGGGATCGGTGGGGCCGTT
The DNA here is from genome assembly GCA_963204975.1 of Verrucomicrobiota bacterium. Classification (GTDB taxonomy): domain Bacteria; phylum Verrucomicrobiota; class Verrucomicrobiia; order Verrucomicrobiales; family Verrucomicrobiaceae; genus JAEUHN01. The sequence continues at coordinate 1,088 of CAUJJC010000078.1, forward strand.
CGTGGGCGTGAAAAAGGCATCGTGCGAGAGCCGAGCGACGGCGGTGTAGCCGATGTGGTTGGTGGGACGCCAGAAGTTCCACAGCGTGTCGAGCCAGGACGTGGGCTCGATTTGCACCTTGCCCTCCGGGCTTACTTCCACCTGGTCGGCGATGAAGCGACCAGCGGCGAATTCCTCGTCACCCCAGAACGAATGGTGGAGGCGTGGTATGCCTGCGGAGAGGAAGATCGCCGCGGCTCCTCCCACGGCCAGCCATTGCGGCAGCGTGGCGCGCGCAGGGGCAGGGGTGAGGTCTTCACGGCGGCGATCCAGGGAGCGGCAGGCGAGCGGTGTCAGTGCTAGCAGGCACGCGGCGAGTCCCACATTGACCACCAGCCCATGATGCAGCCAGACGGTGACCAGCATCTTCATGGAGGGTTTTTTGCCTGCGGCGATTCGTTCGGCGATCTGCTGCTCCTGCTTCTCGGGGCTCCGGACGTTGGCAAACACTATGATCAGGCCGAGCAGCAGGGCCGAGGTGATCAGAACGTAAGGGTGGCGAAGGCGATGCATGGGAGCGGATACCTGGAAAGCAGACGCGGGGCCAGTCTGGGGCGAACCTCAACGCCTGCGACGTCTGACATTGCCAATTGCAGGCGCACGCTGGAAGAGGGACATCACCTTGGCATAGATCGCCGAGGGCGTGAGTTCCGGCATGTGCTTGCTCTGCGATTTGTCGAGGAACAGGACCGTGGCGATGGCCGCGAGAATGAGGTGCGGCATCCACACGCCCAGCCACGCTGGCAGGCGCTCGCCCTTGACCATGCTGGAGAAGAGATTGTCCATGAAAAGCAGTCCGAAGAAGAAAAACACGGCCACCGCGATGCCGCCGATGGAGCCACGGCGCGAGTAGGCAATGCCGAGTGGCGCAGTGGTGAGGACAATGAACAGGCACTGCCAGGGCACGGAAAAACGCTGGAACAACTGGAGCTTGAAGCTGCTCAAATTCTCGCGCGGCACCCCATTGTCAGGCTGGAGGCAGGTGACGAGTTCTGGCACGCCCATGTTGTCCGGCGTGAGGGCGGAGCTGACAATGCTCCACGGCGTTTCGGGCCAGTTTTCCTGATCGAGTCGGGCGGAGGTCACCCCCGTGGTGCGGGTGACCACGGGGAAAGAGACGATTTCCTTGGCCTCCTTTTTCTCGTAAAGCACCTCAACACCACCGTAGAAGGACCACGTCTTTGGCCCCGGCCACCAGCGGGCAGAGGTGGCATACCACCCGTGCAACATGCGGCCTTTGTCATCGGTCTGGCGGACGGAGACATCGCGCAGTTTGTCGTCGAGCAGGTTGAAAGGAACGGTGGAGACAAACCAGGTGCGCCCGGTTTCTTCATTGCGATGGAGGACGGAGTTGGCGATGGCGGCGCGCTTCGCCTTCTTTTCGGAGCGTTCGCGCAGCAAGGCAAGGCGGGCACCTTCTCCACGGGGAGCCCAGTGGTAGTTCGCCACCATGCCGAGCAGCGAGGCATACGCCGCAATGATGTAAAGCGGACGGAGAATCTGGCCCAGGCTGCGCCCGGCCGTGAGCATGGCGATGATCTCGTTGGATCGAGACATGCGGGTGAGGCCGTAGAGGACAGCCAGCAGCATGGAAGCCGGAGCCACAGAGACGTAGATGAACGGCAGCAACTGGAGGTAGGCCCGCAAGATCGCAGATGTCGGCGTGCCGGCCTGCTGGTAGTCCTTCAGCACGTCGATGAGGTCCATCAGAATCCAAAGTGAGGAGAAACCGATGAAGCAGAAGATGAGCGGCTGGAGGAAGGCCTTGATGGTGTAAGTCTCCAGAATGGTGCGGCGGGAATACCACCAGATCATCACTGGGGGCGAGAGCAGGGCGATCAGCAGCATCACCACCTTGCCACCGTAAGCGATGGGGGACCTGGGTTCGCCCATGTAGCTATAGTTCTCGTAGTTCCAGTGCTCGTAGGCCTCACTCAGCACCGCCTGAAAGGCGAGCAATCCACACATCACAGCCGTGGGCCAGATGAGGCGGCTCGCCTTGGGCCAGGTGCGGATGAAATGCAGGAACCAGACCACACTGCCCAGAAGGACGAACAGGTGCAGGTAGGGCCGGAAGTAATTGAAGAAAAGCATCCAGCCGGGGGGATCGACCCAGGCCACGGGAATCGCGGCTCCAGAGTCTGGCATCCACGGCATCTCGTCCTCGTGGTAGCCGAATGCCTGGCACAAGAACACGACCAGAACGCTGATCAATAGCGCCCCCTCCGAGACTCGCGGTGTCACGCGCAGCCATCGCCAGATGTGCAAGAGGGAGGTGGAGAGTGCTTGGAGCCAGCGCATGGAGGCGATGTGACGGGTCTCCTAGCTACGATCAATGCAGGAGGGAGTCAACCGCAGGGAACTTTTGCCAGCAGGCGGTGGCTGTTTCGGGTGCGCCCGATGATACGGTTATGGCATGACCAGAGATAAGGCGAAGCGTTTGGTGCATCAGGGATGCGTGGCATTCAGTCTGATCAATTTATTGCATGGGCTGTCATTTCATTCATTAATGCCAGCTTGCTTCCGCAGACGGTGAACGGACGAATCGACCGATGCCGTTGAGGGCGGCACGACCCGCGACTGTCTCTTTTCCCCCCCAGCCCCACCCCACTTATGAAAGCCAAGCTCATCGCTGTCCCCCTGCTCCTCCTCGCCCTCTTCGCTGTCCCCAGTTGTAACAAAGAACCCGAAGCTGCTGCCAAGCCCAAGAAGGCCCCGCGCCCAGCCGCTCAAGAAGTTAAGGTGGAAGTCCGTGATGACAAGCTGGCCTACCTCCCAGGGGCTGCGACGCCTTTCACGGGTGATGCGATTGAAATTCATGCTGACCGGACACCCGCCACCGTGAAGCGCCGCATCCCGTATGTGGAAGGGAAGAAGCATGGCAAGGTGACCACCTACACCCCTGGTGGCAAGATTCGCGAAGAACGGGCCTACGATCATGGCAAACCCGTCTCCTCTGATGTGTATCACACCAATGGGCAGAGGAAGATTGCGGTCCTGCTCAATGAGAAAGACCTCGCCGAGGGTCTCTATCGCCGCTGGTATGACAACGGAGTGCTGGAATCCGAGTGCAACTTCGACGCCGATGAGCGCTTCCATGGCATCGAGAAGGACTATGATCGTTCGGGCAAGCTCGTGGCTGAGTATCGCAAGGAGCACGGCAAGCTGGTGGAGATCATCTTTGAAACGCCAGAGATGAAGGCGATCCGAATCGAGAAAGAGACGCCGCCCGCAGCACCCGCCAAGCCTTGAGTTGAAGAGGTGCGAGGGCTAGGCGGCTGGATGGGCCGAACAGAAAGGTATTTACCAAAAGATTAACTTTTGTTAAATAAATTCACTTCTAGCCGTTGTCTTCCCATGAACCGGACCTCCCTTCTCCCTCTGTTGCTGGCGCTTGCCACTTCGATTTCCACCTGGTGCTCGGCCCAATATGGCTACGTGCCACTCCCCGTGGGAGCAGGGCAGGTGATGGGTAACGGAACGCTCGCTTCGATGGCTCCATCGGTGATGCCTGGGCTTGGTCACTCGCGCGGTGGCACGTTTCTCCAGGTGGAAGGGGCTTCGCTCTCTATTGGGGGGCTTGAGGACGAAGTGGAGCAGGTGGTCAGTGACCTGAACGCGGAGACTACCTATGGATTCATGGCCACTCTGGGGCATATCGGACGCTCGGGGCTGGGCCTCGAATTGAGCGCCGGGTATTACAGTTTGGAGTTCGATGAGGACCTCTCCGGGCTCTACGGCAAGGTGGATGCCGATGTCTCTGCCAAGCTGTTGCTGGTGCCGATCTTTGTGAACGCGCGATTCAGCCTGCCTCTGGGTGAACGCGTGGCCTTAGAAGTGGGTGCGGGCGCTGGCGGAGTTTATGCCAATGCAAAGGCCACTGCCGAGACGAGCATCGGGGATTTCTCCGAAAGCGAGAACGCCTTTACGTTTGGATATCAGGCCATGGCTGGGATCACCTTTGCCCTGGCTCCGCACGCGGATCTCACGCTGCACTATCGCTACATGGTGCTCTCGTCCGTGGAGGATCTCACGGCACAATCGGTCGGCCTCGGTTTGAGGCTGAGATTGTGAGCTGCGCCGTGCGGCTATTCGCTTTCCCATTTTCCACTGCATGTCTTTACGCCAACTCCTTGTGATCCTCGCCTGCTGGCAGGGAATCGCACTCGCCAAAGACGAAGCTCCAGGCGAACGATGGGAGAAGGTGAAGCCCGAGCAGGTGGGTCTCCAGGAGAAGAAGCTCAAGCAATACGCTGAGCGAGTGAAGGGTGATGGATGCATCGTGCGCTATGGCAAAATGGCCTACCAGTGGGGAGACGTGAAATCGAGCCGCGACTGGGCATCGGCCGCGAAGCCCGTGCTGGGCACGATGCTGCTCTTCGGTGTGGAGCATCGGGTGATCGACAGCGTTCATACGCCGGTCGCGAAGTATGGCTGGCCTCTGCGTGAGGATGATGCAGGCATTACCTTCCGTCAGCTTGCTTGCATGACGAGCGGCTATGCGTGCGAGGAAGGGCCTGGAGCCGCCTGGGCTTACAATGACTACGGCATCGAGCTATTCGCCCAGTCTCTGGAGCGTGCCTTTGGGCGCTCCCTGAATGATGCGGCGAAGGACTACCTCGCTCCGCTTCAATTCGAGGATGGACGCACGTTTGGCTCGCGTCGTGGGCGTGGCTGCACCCTCAGTCCTCGCGACATGGCGCGGCTGGGATGGTTTTGGCTCAACGAGTTCAAGTGGGGGGATCGCCGTCTGATCTCGCATCGACTCTTCACTCGCAACATCAGGGTGGGTGTGGTGCCAGAGCTGCCACGTTCGGTGACGACTCATCCTGACGACTACCTGAAGGTGGGCACGTATGGAGGTGGGGTGAACCAAACGCCCTGGGGTCCCGGATGCTACGGCTTTGGTTTTTGGTTCAATGGTCAAGTGGCAACTGGCGAGCGAATCTGGCCTTCAGCGACATCGGATGCTTTCCAGGCAAATGGCATCTGGAATCGCGACACCGTGACGATGTATCCTTCGCTAGAGTTGGTTGTAGTCGTGAGTTCGGCTCGCAAGCCGGGAGCCTTTCAGCCGGGTGTGGTTGAAGGCAGAGCCAATCAAAACATGAAGCTGCTGATGGATGCCGTCATTACGGATCGTCCGAAGCAATGGTAATCTGATGATGACGCGCCTTCTGATACTGTTCTGCGCCTTGCTGAACCTTGCATCCTGCGGGCAATCGAAGCCTGTCGTGTTGCCTGAGGTTCAACGTTGGGAGCCTGTGGAGATCGCGTTTCACGCCTCAGTGGAGGCGTCGAATCCCTTCATGGTTGAGTTTGAAGCCCTCGTCACGGCTCCAGATGGCAGTCAGTTGCGAGTGCCAGGGTTTCACGATGGGGCGGACGTCTGGAAGGTGCGAGTCATGCCGTTCGCGTCGGGACTTTGGAAAGCGGTGACGCGCTCGGAGCAGAAGCCGCTCGATGGACGGAGGTTCGAGTTTGCGTGCGCTGATCGCTCGGCACCGCTTCAGCATGGACGGCTGCGAGTGGATGCAGAGCACCCGTATCATTTCAAGTTCGAGGACGGGACACGCCACTACATGCTGGCCTACGAGTGCGATTGGTTGTGGGCTCTGGATCATGGCGATCCCGCGATGCCGAAGACGAAGGCGTTTCTCGATCAAATCGCAGGCCATGGATTCAATACCGTGATCGTCAACACGTTCGCCTACGATACAGGCTGGCGCACTGGCAAGACCGAGGCGCAAGACTTTGGGCCACCTCCGGCGATGCCCTGGCTGGGCATTCCTGACAAGCCAGATCACAAGCGACTCAATGTGGCCTTCTGGCAGCACTATGATCGCATGATACAGGCCCTTCATGAGCGAGGCATGATCGCTCATGTGTTGTGCAAGGTTTACAACAAGAAGGTGAAATGGCCCAAGCGAGGGAGCGAGGGCGATGAGTTGTTCTTCCGCACTCTAATCGCACGCTACAGCGCCTTTCCAGGCATTGTCTGGGACTTCGCGAAGGAGGCGCACAATGAAAAGGACCTGGACTACAAATGGGCCCGCCTGCGCTACCTTCGTGAAGATGATCCATTCGATCATTTGGTCACTATCCATGATGATGACAAACTCTACGATGGCGGGGCCTTCGATACACTGGTGGACTTCCGCACGGATCAACAGCATGACCAGTTCCGCGCCAAGGTGCTGGAGCAGCGCGCCCGAAGAGCCTGGCCGGTGATGAATTCCGAGTTTGGTTACGAGCAGGGAGCCGGTGGGCCGGAAGACAAAACATACGGCGTGGCGCATTCGCCCGAAGCCTTTGCAATCCGGGCCTGGGAGGTGGCCATGGCGGGAGGCTACACGGCTTACTACCACACGCATACGGCGTGGGATGTGCTGCGGCCCGAAGTCAATCCGCCCGGCTATCGGCTTTTTGGATTGTTGCGCCGATTCTTCGAGACCACGAGCTATTGGGAGCTTTCTCCAACGTCTCAGGCTGGGCATCCGTGGATGCTGGAGAACCCAGGGCGCGAGTATGTCCTGTGGTCGGTCAATGGCGAAGGGCTTCACTTTGATCTCCCTGAGCAGGCGGGCGTGATGCGTGTGCGATGGTTCCAACCATTGACTGGCAAGGAAGTGCAGGGTGATGAGGCGAGGCCGGGGCGGCAGACATTCGAGGCACCTCCTGGCTGGCAAGGTTCGCCGGTGGTGCTCCACTTGAGTCACACGAATCAGTGAACCGTTCACCTCATTGGGATGTTCATTTAAAATAGGTCAATGTTCGTTTGCAATAGCCGGATGCTTGGTTGCAATATGTCCCGGCGAATGCCCGATTACCTCTTCTTCAATCCCAAGCACCTCTATGTCTCCGACCACGCCTCCGCTTTCTCGTCGTCACTTCATCCGCACCAGCAGCGGTGCCCTTTTTGCTCCAGCTGTCATAACGGCGGCTACCTCGCTCAGAGCCCAGCAAAAGGCGGACTCTTCGGAAACGATCAAGATTGGCCTCATCGGCTGCGGTGGTCGTGGTTCTGGTGCTGCCAATCAGGCTTTGTCCGCCTATGACAAGAACTCGAAACTGGTGGCTATCGCTGATGTGCAGGACACGCAGATCGAGAAATCGCTGTCCAATCTCAAGGCCATACACGGCGAGCGTGTGGATGTCTCGCCCGAGCATCGTTTCACCGGCCTGGATGGATTCAAAAAGGTGCTCGCGATGGATGTGGATGTGGTGATTCTCGCCACGCCTCCAGGATTCCGCCCGGTGCATCTGACGGCAGCCGTCGAAGCCGGAAAACACATCTTTTGTGAGAAGCCCATGGCCGTCGATCCAGCGGGCTATCGTGTGGCAATGGAAGCTGTGCGCAAGGCGAAGGAGAAGAAGCTGAACCTAGTGGCCGGGTTCTGCTGGCGCTATGATTACGCTCGTCAGGAAGCCTTCAAGCGTCTCATGGACGGTGAGATCGGTGATGTGGTGGCGAGTTCCCACACTTATCACACGGGTCCGGTAAAACCGATGCCGAAGGCGGACACCCGACCTGAGGGCATGTCAGATGTGGAGTGGCAGGTGCGCAATTGGTATAACTTCTCATGGCTCGGCGGCGATGGGCTCGTCGAGCAGGCGGTGCATAGCGTGGACAAGCTGTGCTGGGGCATGAAGGATCAGCCTCCCGTGGCTGCCGTGGGGGTCGGAGGGCGTCAGATTCAAGCCGAAGGCGGTAACATCTTTGATCACTTCCATGTGGCCTACGAGTTCGCAGGCGGTGTGATGTGCCACATGGCAAGCCGACAGATTCCGAATTGCTATGGCGACACCTCCGACATCATCGCGGGCACCAAAGGCAAGCTGCTCATTGGTAAGGTGGGCGGTGGTGAGCCTCTCATCGACGGCCAGAAGCGCTGGCGCTGGAAGGGGCAGAAGAAGGACATGTATCAGGTGGAACACGACGTGCTCTTTGAAGCCGTCCGCAATGGAGGTCTGGTGAATGATGGTGATCGCATGATGAACAGCACGATGATGGCGATTCTCGGGCGCACGGCTTGCTACACGGGCAAACGCATTACCTGGGATGAGATCACCAAGAGCGCTCTGGACCTTGCGCCTGAAGAGACACTCGGCTGGGGTGACAAATTTGAGCCGACTCCTCTGCCGCAGCCCGGCATCACCAAGCTCGTTTAGCGGTCTCATTCCGATCCCCTTGGATGTGCAAAGGCTGGCCGTGTGGCCAGCCTTTGTTTTTGATCGTTGAGTTCACCACGGCAGCGGCGTATTCATCACCCTGCTATGATTTTGCGCCTGCTAGCTTTTGTATTGCTCACCTCTGCTGCCATCGGCCAACAGCCTGCTACCATCAAGGCGGAGCTGGTCTCCGTCGAAAAGGTCTGGGACAAGGGGAACCACAACGCCTTCACCGATCTGATCCGGTTTCAGAACTTGTTCTACTGCTGTTTCCGCGAAGCGTCTGCCCATGTGGGCGGCGATGGGATCATTCGCATCCTGGCTTCCTATGATTTCAAGTCATGGACCTCCGTGGCCGAAATAGCGGAGACTGGGATCGACCTGCGCGATCCGAAGTTCTGCCCCACCAAAGAGGACCGTCTCGTGATTTATGCGGGGGGCTCTACTTATAAAGGCACGACCTTGATGGGGCGGCGTCCGCGAGTCTCGACTTCAACCGATGGAAAGCACTGGTCCCCACCCGACAAGATGCTCAGCGATGGCGACTGGCTCTGGCGTGGGATCCTGCACCCCCAGGAAAAGAAATACTATGGCACGGTCTATAACCTGCACCCAACGACCGGCGGCCCCAAAGAAGAGCCTGAGTGGTCGCTGAAACTCTACTCGAGCGTGGATGCCAAGGCCTGGTCATTGGTGGCACCGTTTGACCTGAAAGGCAGGCCCAACGAAACGACCGTGCGCGTGCTGAAAGATGGCAGCATGATGGCGCTGGTGCGGCGCGAAGCACCTGGAAGCAATAAGGGGATGATCGGAACCGCTGCCGCTCCTTATCGGGCGTGGACCTGGACTGAAGCGACGGTGCCCCTGGGCGGACCCAACTTTATCGAACTGCCCGATGGTCGTCTGGTGGCGGGCTCGCGCGGATTTGGCAAGACCCCTGGCCCTCACATGGTGCTCTCGGAATTGACGGCGAAGGGATTGACCCCTTTTCTCGAGCTACCGAGCGGCGGCGATTGCAGTTATCCTGGTTTCGTCTTTTTCGAAGGCCACCTGTATGTGAGCTATTACTCATCGCATGAAGGCAAGACGAGCATCTATGTAGCGAAGGTGAAGATCGACTGATGAATGCTCCTGCCACGCCCGATGATGTGCTGGCCCGCCGAATGGCGAAGCTGGGCATCCGCGATGACGATCTGGAGGAGCAGTTTACCCGGGGAGCTGGCCCTGGCGGACAGAAAATCAACAAGACATCGTCCACGGTGCAACTCCGGCACGGGTCTTCGGGCATTGAGATTCGCTGCCAGCGGGAGCGCTCTCAGACGGCCAATCGTTACTGGGCGCGAGTGGAGCTTTGTGATCGGCTCGAAGAGCTGCGCAGTGCAGCGAAACTCGCTGTGCAGCAGGAACAGGAGAAGAAGCGGCGGCAGACGCGGAAGCGCCCGAGAGGCTTGAAGGAGCGCATCTTGAAAACCAAACACAATCGCTCTGCGACCAAGCAGAATCGTGGTCGTGTGAGGGACCGAGACTGATTGCACCGGACCGGTGTTTACCGCTTTGCTAGCACGCTGCGGGGCGAGATATCATTGATCAACGCGCCGGAATCGACTTCGACAATGCTGCGTCGCCCGAGGAACTCGAGCAGCAAACGCACGCGATCCTGGCCGGAAATCACGGCGTCAATGATGCCACGAAAACCTCGCATGGGGCCTTCGGTAAGTTCCACTTCATCGCCCACTTGCAGTGTCGGCCTGACTTCTCTGACTTCCTGGTGATCCATTTCTGCCCGGATCTCCGCGATGGTGAGGTCGGGGATGGAAACGAAGGTGCCTCCAAATTCAACCACTCGAATGACGTTCTGCGAGTGCTTCACTGCACGGAGAGATTCGGTGACGTCAAACCTGGCGAAGAAATACGTCGGAAACAGAGCTTCGACGAACCAGACCTTGCCCCTGGGTGTGCTGCGCTGAAAGCGGATGCGAGGGCAGTAGCTTTCGACTCCGGGCAACGTTCGTAGCAGACCGGCGGCGATGTGTTCGCATTTCGGTTTGGTATGGATGCAATACCAGGCAGGGTTGGACATGGATTCACGCAGTCATGGGCGGGAATGCCCATTGTGCAATGGAGGATGCTTCTTCGCGAAGTTGCTGCCCAGCCGCACCCTGCCAAAAAGAAAACCCCGCCCGGTGGACCGGAGCGGGGTTTCGAGAATTGAGTGCTAGCTTACTGCTTTTGTGTTTGAGGAGCAGCCGAACCATTGGCTCCTGGTGGCACGCGGAAGAGCTTGCCGGTGTAGGGGCACTTCACTTCCATACCGGTAGGAAGGCCCGTCACATCCACCAATTGATGCTTGGCAGCGTAGGGGCTGTTGACGAATCCAGGGCGACCAGGAATCGGTGCGCCGAAGGGTAGTTCGTTCGCCGCTGTAGTCTTAGGTGCAGGCGGTGGAGCGGAAGGGGCCGGAGCACTGGGCGCTGGTGATGGCTTCACCTGGGGTGCAGGTGGAGGCGTCGGAGCAGGTGCGGTATTGGCTGCCACCTTGGTTGGGACAGAAGGTGGTGGCGTCATGGGTGCGGCCTGGGGCTTGGGCTGCTCAAGCTGAGGCTTGGGCAGGGCAGGGGCCTGAGATGCAGCCGGAGTTGTTGATGCCACGGCTTGCGTGCTTTGTGCACCCTGAGGCACCAAGAATGGGCGACGAGTGTATGGGCATACGACTTTGGAGCCGACCGCCATACCTCTCACATCTACTAGACGTGGTGGATTGGTAAAAGGGGACCTGACATAACCATCCAGACCAGGAACGGACTGAGCGGTGGGCAGTGACTGTGATGCCAACTGCGAAGGCGGAGGCACGGAAATCACCGAGGGAGTGGTGGGCGTAGTTGTGACAGGTGCCGCAGGCCCCACGGGTGTAGTGGGTTTGGTTGAGGCATCCGCCAAGGCTCCGGTCGTCTGACCGCCTTCGGCCTGATCTTGCATCAGGTAAGGGATCAAGCCGTCCTGCCGAATCTGGCGCCAAGCCTGATCGGCAGGCATGCTGCAAGACGCGAGTCCAAGGATGGCCAGTGCGCCCAGAGGAATGAATTTGCTGGTGGTAGTGATGGGAGAAGGCATAGGTGCGAAGCGATCTTTTTGAATTTGGCGTCTTATAATAAGGTATTTTTTAAATAATGCAAGAACATCACCAACAATGGACAGCTCAGATAGCAACTATATTTATGGTTATTACACTCAAAGCAACCAAAATATCAGCCTGATTTCTCGATATGCAGTGGAAAATCATCACCGTAGGAAAGCCAGCGCTTCGCTGGGCTCGCGATGGTCTTGATGAGTATCTTCATCGAATTTCACGAACACATGCGGTGGAGTGTGTGCCGATCAAGGACGGGCCAGCAGACACGATTTGCAAAAGAATGCTGGAACTCAGTGCGGACAGTCATCGCATCTTGTTGGATGAGCGCGGACGACAGTGGCGAAGCAAGGAACTCGCCCAATGGATCGGGCATCAAGAGCTTCATGGCTGCAAGCGGGTGAGTATTCTTGTCGGTGGTTCTTCGGGTCATCCCGATGAGCTAAAGAAGGAAGTGAAGGATTCGTGGTCTCTGTCACAAATGACGCTTCAGCATGAGCTGGCACTCGTCGTTCTAGTAGAGCAGATTTATCGCGCCTACTCCATTCTGCGAGGTGATCCATATCACCGTGAATAGCCAGAATGCGTTGGCTGTTAGAGCTGGCCATCAATGTGCAGAAATAAAAAGATGCGCAGTTGTGATTCGCCTTGTTGGGATGCTCTCAGGATTTAATATTGAAATAACTTTCCGCGATCTATCTCCCGCATGTCTCACGCGTCCGTTTTGCAAAGCGTTATCCAACCCAAGCCGCCTGCGCTGCCTCCCAGCGTCAGGCCTTTGGTGAAGGGGGCCGCGCTTTTGGATGACGAGGTCATCGGCAATGATCCCGATGATCTGGATGCTCTGCTAGGGGTGCTCGTCGAAAATGCGCCGGTGGCAATGGCGATGTTTGATCGCCACATGCACTACCTGCTGGCCAACCGGCAGTGGATTGTGGACTTCGGTCTTCAGGATGCAGTGCCACTTGTGGGAAGGAGCCAGTTTGACGTTTTCCCTCACCTGCACTCGGGCTGGCGAAGTGTATATGATCGTGCGCTCCAGGGGCATGTGGTGCGCAGTGAGCATGACGTGACGCAAGGGCCTGACGGTGAGACGATGATTTTTCGTTGGGAGGTGAGGCCATGGCGTCGTCGTCGCGATGCGGATGTGGGTGGTGTGATGGTGACGTGTGAGAAGTTCACACCCGTAGGTCTTTCAGTCGAGGCGTTGAACGAACCCAGTTCCGTGACGACTCCGCAGCCTGCCACCGTAGCGAAGCCGGTTTTGATGGTGGATTCGCTGCTCAAAATGGATCTGCCAGTGCTCTTGGTGGATCTAGATGGCATCATTCAGCATTCGAATGAGGCAGCCACTCGGCTATCCCTCTCGCGAGGGATTCGTGCGGGAGTCAGCCGTTTTTGGGAGGTCTTTGGCACCGAACAGGATGCACCAAGACTCAAGCAGGCGACTATCGAGGCCGTAGCCCAAGTGCTGGGTTCCGATGGTCAAGCCGCTGCCAGTCTCACCGTCAGCGATCCGCACCATCAGCCGGGGAAAGTATTTACCTGGGCCTTGTCGAGGATGGACGGCGAAGAGCGTGACCTTGGTGTCATGATGGTGGGAGTGGCTTGCGAAGTGCCCTCGCCTCCACCCGCGCCATCTCCAGTGCCCCCTCCTGTGGGATTGCATTCGAGCACGGCTGCTCTGGAGGCAGCCTTTCACATGGAGAAGAGGCAACTGGAGGAGCAAGTCGCCGCTGCAAACCAGGAAGTCCGGCTTCTTCAGAACATTGAGCACGCCTACAAACGGCGCGAACTGCGCCAGCGCGAAGTGCTGGATACCATGCCCTGCGGGCTGATCGTCCTCGACGAGCGGGGGCGTCCTACCTTCCAGAATGCGCATGTGCGGGACCTCTTTGGCCGTGAACTCAAAGCGGGGGATTCGGTGGAGGATTGGCTGCTGCTTGCTTGCGTCAATGATTCTCAGCGCGAAGAAGTGGCCACCATTTGGAGGGAAAGCGTTTGGCGGCGGCAGTTGACGCGAGTGGTCTCTCTGAGCACGGCGGATGGTTTGCTCAAAGACTTTGAGTTTCGTCCCTCGCCGCTTCCCAGTCATGGCCTGCTGGTGACGATTCATGACGTTACGGATAGTTGCCGTCTTGAGGAGATGCTGCGGTCCACCGAGGCAAAGTTTAGATCACTCCTCCATGATGCACCGGGCGCAATTTTGCTGACCGATCCGGTTGGCACCATTTTTGAGGCCAACGCTGTCGCTGAGAAACTGCTCGGCAAACCCAAGAGCGAGTTGCGCCGGACGAGTATTGACGACTGGCTCGAGAGTGACAGCGTCCGGGCTCGGAGGGCTGAACTGAGGCAACTTGCTGCCAACGGCGCTCCTCGCCCGCCAGTGGAGATTGAGTTGCGGGAATCTGGGCTGACATTGTCCATGCGATTGGCTGGGATCGCCGACACCGAGCATCGTTTGCATTCGGTCGTTCACTTCTTGGCCGAGCATGTGCCATCAGGCGTGCCGGAAGCTGTGGAACCCAGGCAGATTTCGACTCCTGAGGTTGATCAGCCCGTGACCGTTAATGGTTCTGAATCTGTAATGGTGCTCAGGGCAACCAGCCAAGGGCGGATTCTCGAGTGGAGCGCGATGGCAGAGGCTCTCTTTGGTTGGACAGCGGCAGAATCGACAAAGCGATTCCTTCACCAGTTGTTCCGCCCCTCTGATGCGACGGGGTTCTACTTTGACCTGACGCGTCTTTTGGAATCCTCGGACCTCGATCCCGTCGAGTGGAATTGTTTTGGCGAAGGTGGACGCCGAGGCGCGCATCGGTTTCAGGTGCGTGAACTGGCACCTCAAAGGGAGATCGAGTTGCTCGTTGTCCAGAGCGCCTCCCAAAGCGAAAGCCCTCAGCCCTGCGAGCTAAAACCAACTCAGCGCTGGCCTTTGGCCGACCTGGATCGCGAGCGTTTGCTGCTGACAGAGACCCATCATCGAATTCAAAACCATCTTCAGCTCATCAGCAGCTTGCTGAACCTTCAAAGCAATAGCCTGGATCAGGAGTCGGTTCGGCACGCGCTTCGGTCCAGCCAGAACCGGGTGCGTGCCATTGCGGCGCTTCACCAGCACTTGTATCAGATCGCCTTGGGCCAGGAAGTTGCCTTGGCGAACTTCGTGGAAGGCGTTGTTGTTCGGCTTCGGGATTGCTACCAGGTGGCCGAGGCTCAGGTGAAAGTCTCGATGGAGCTGGAGCCGCTAAAATTGCTGGAAGAATGGGTGATGCCAGTGGCCCTCATCATCAATGAAGCTGTCTCCAATAGCTTCAAACATGCGTTTGCTGATGGGCGAGCAGGGCATCTCCAGATTTCCTTGTGCAGGGAAGGCGAAAAAGTCCGACTCAGGGTCCAGGACGATGGTGCTGGATTGCCCGCAGGATTCGATTCCGAGCGGGATGATGGATTGGGTTTTAAAGTCATCGGTGTCTTTGCGGAGCAGATGGGTGGTCAGTTCAGTGTGGAAAATATAGCCAGTTCGGGTGTTGCTTTTGATTTGCAATTTCCTATAACATGTGTTGATATTTAGAAACACTGTCCCCAACCTGCTGGATGAACCCCATTGACCGACTCCGAATACTCATCGTAGAAAACGAAGGGCTGGTGGGCTGTGACATGGCCACCACGCTGACGAACTTGGGGTATGAAGTCGTCGGATCGTGCCAGTCTGGGGAGGCATCCCTGGCATCCGTGCAGGATCTGCACCCAGATTTGGTGCTGATGGATATCCACCTGTCTGGACGAATGGACGGCATTGAGACGGCGCGCACGATTCAGAGCACGAGCGGCTGCGCCGTGGTTTACGTGACGGCTTGTGCGGATTTGGAAACGGTCGCCCGAGCGCGCGAAACGCAGCCCTACGGCTACCTTTTGAAGCCCTTCAGTGAAGACGAACTCCGGCTGACTGTCGAAGTCGCGGCCACCCGATACCTGGAAGAAAAAGAGCGCAGACGCCGCGAGCAGAGCTATTTCGAAGCCTTTCAAAGCCTGGCCGATGGGGCGATTGCGGCAGACTTGGCTGGCTCAGTCATCTTCATGAACCCGGCAGCCGCAAGGATCACAGGCTGGTCGGCGCATGAGGTGGTAGGGCGCTCGTTACACGAAGTTTTCAGGGTTTTTGAACCCGATGGCAATCCCGCCGACATCCAGGTGATGGATGAATCAGGGCACAATCCGCCGCGCACTGTCTGGCTGACCACGAAAACGGGTGAACGGATAGGGATCAATGACCGCACGACAGCGCTGCGGGACCAGCGCAACAGCCTTTCCGGCCTTATCATTCTTTTCCGTCGCCTCACCCCTACCGCAGCTCTCGAGCCAGTGGTGACGATCCCCCCTGCCATGGCTCCTGTGGCTGTTGCAGTTCCCCCTCCCATCACGCCAGAGCCATTGCCCCCGCCGCCGGTCGAGATGTATCCCCAGGCCACGATCACGCCTGCGGAGGCGTTGGCCGCTGAGCTGCCTTCGCAGCCAGTTCATCAAGCCGTGGCCAGCCCAGCGCCGTTGGTCGATGTGGTGGAGACCATTTCGGATCCGCTCATCGCCCTGGATGGCATGTGGCGAATCACGTATGCCAATGCCGCAGCCGCCAAGCTCTTCGATCGCGACAAGATCGCCATCATGGGCACCAATCTCTGGGATCTCATGCCTGTGGTGATTCGCGATGCGCACTACGAAGCGCTCGCTCACGGCATGTTCCATCGCGATTCAGTCAGTCGCGATATTTACCTGGAAGCGATGCAGATCTGGCTGGAGCTGAGGGCCTACCCGTTTGCCGACGGACTTCTGCTCTTGCTCAAGGACATCACGGCTCGCCATGAGGAGGCTGAGAAACGCAATCGTATGGACCGGCTGGAATCCCTGGGGCTGCTCGCTCGCGGATTCGCTCACGATTTCAACAACTTGCTCACCGTCCTGCTCGGCAATCTTTCACTGGCCGAGATGCGTCTGCGTGGAAACACCG